>CAYVIZ010000001.1:0-95090 GCA_964451715.1 uncultured Desulfurococcales archaeon
GGCTGAGCTACCGGCCCATCCAATAATAGGTATCCCATACAGGCCTGTCTTATAATGGTTTCTCTGTCATCTTTAAAACCTTCTTATGAGGTAATGTTCCTATGGAGCATTTGGAGGGTTGTCTATGAGGGACCCACTGGACGAGGTGTTTGAGAAGACTCTCAAGAGATCGGTGTTCAAGAATAGAAGCGTTTTGCTACCCGATTATATTCCTCCTATACTTGTTCATAGAGACGAAGAGATAAGGAGGCTTGGCATGATACTCGCGCCTAGCCTTAAAGGCGAAAAACCCGGGAACGTGTTTATATACGGTTTAACCGGAACGGGTAAAACCGCTGTGACTAAATACGTGCTCGAGAGGCTTAAGGCAAAAGCCTCAGAACTCGGTTCAAGTGTTGACTACGTATATATAAACCTAAGGCATAGGGATACACCGTACAGGGTTTTGGCTGACATCGCGGAGTCTTTGGGTCTCAGGATTCCCTTTACGGGTCTCTCTACAAGTGAGGTTCTAGCTAGAATAGTCAAGAGACTTAACTCTACTGAGGAGATTATACTGGTAACAGTCCTAGACGAGATAGACTTCCTGGTCAAGAGGCATGGTGACGACCTCCTCTATAAGCTCGCCCGCATAAACTCCGAGCTACGTTCATCGAGGGTGTCTCTCATAGGTATAACTAACAACATCTATTTTGTCGAGCATCTGGATGCCCGTGTAAAGAGTAGTCTGGGAGAGGAGGAGATAGTGTTCTCCCCCTATAAGACGCATGAGCTCATAGACATTCTAAGCGATAGGGCGAATCAAGCCTTTAATCCCGGCGTGCTAGACGAGGGTGTGGTGGAACTTTGCGCGTCTTATGCGGCTAAGGAGCACGGGGACGCTAGGAGAGCACTTGACCTACTCAGGATAGCGGGTGAGATAGCTGATCGTGTGGGGAGTGATAAGGTCTTAATAGATCATGTGAGGAGGGCTAAAGTTGAGATAGAGCGTAATAGGCTCATAGAAGTAACTAGGTCTCTTCCGCTTCATGCAAAACTTCTATTCCTAGCAATATTAGAGACAACTATGATAGGTGGCAAATATGCTACTACGGGAGAGATATATGAGGCCTACAAGCTCATTGTAAGGGAAGCAGGCCTCGATCCTGTCACACTTAGACGGGTGAGCGATATACTTTCCGAGCTAGACATGTTGGGCCTTGTCTCGGCTAAAATAATAAGCAGGGGAAGATATGGGAAGACCCGGGTAGTCTCTCTAGAGTCTGACCCGGCTGCCGTAGTAAAGGTTCTTTCAGAGGAGCCTCTGTTGTCGGGTATTTCAATAATAGAGAAGCTTCAGAAGGCTGTGGGCAGAGAGTAAATTAGGGATGAGGCCCGTTGGATTAGGCCATGATTAGAAGGCTCCATAACACCCTTACCTTATCTAGACGCGGTTGGAGAGTGGAACTCGATGAGAAGTCCTATAGTCAACAGTATAGCATGCGATGACGGCAGGGTAGAGAAGCTAGGCGGTAAGAGGCTCTATACAATAATAGTGTGTATAGCCTATAGGGGACGCATACCAGTGGATTTAGCGGTTTCAAGAGTTAGAATAGACGGTTTAGACTCTACATCTATAATATCGGGTCTAGTTATGCGTCTAGAAGAAAATGTTAGACTCGAAAACCCAGCGATACTTCTTGACACGATAATATATGCGGGATTCAACATAGTATCTCTTGACCTGCTTAAAAGGCTGACAGGTCTTGATGTGATAGCGTTTTATCCATATAAGCCCGATAAAAACCTCTTAATAGACACGGTACTCCGTCATTTGGACTGGGCTCCTCTAAGATCGCGGCTGATAGAGGAACAGTTATCGCGTCTCAGGAAAATAGAGACTGAGAAAGGTGTTGTTTATGTGGTATCAACGATAGGAGAGGAAAGAGCACTAGCAGATATCGTGGGTTACTACCAGGTATACACGAGGCATTTAGAACCCCTGCGCGTCGCCCATATGGCTGCATCCAGTATATCTAAATTACTCGGTAAGGTTACGCATTGATTGCAGGCCCATCAACGATTAGGGGGCCTATTCCACTATGTTTTAATCGTGATATTGCTTGTACGGTATATTCGAGTAAACCGGTATAATAAACATATATATCCACACATGAGAATCCTTACATCTTGAATGTTCTCAAAATTAAAGGGTGACCGGAAAATGATAACAATCATAGGAGCAGGGAAAGTCGGGTCCTCAGCAGCGTTATTCATGGCGCTCGAGAAGCTAGATGACATACTCTTACTAGATGTAGTGGAAGGAGTACCTCAAGGCCAAGCACTAGACCTGTCCCACGCTCTCTCTATACTAGGAATAAACGTTAGCATAGAAGGCTCAACAGACTTCAGCGCTATGGAAGGCAGTAAACTAGTAGTCGTGACAGCGGGCTTCCCCAGGAAACCTGGTATGACTAGAGAAGAACTTGTCGCTAAGAACGCCGGAATAATAGCTGATGTCGCCGAGAAGATAAAGAAGTATGCTCCAGACGCTATTGTAATGCTTACAACCAACCCCTTAGACGCGATGGCCTACCTCATGTATAAGAGGCTAGGATGGGATAGAAGCAGAGTTATAGGCTTCAGCGGGGTTCTGGACTCTGGGAGACTAGCATACTATGCTAGCAGAAAACTAGGCGTGAGCCCCTCTTCGATAGTGCCCATAGTTCTAGGTATGCACGGCCAGAAGATGTTCCCGGTACCTAGGCTCTCCACTGTAGGCGGTGCCCCTCTAACTCACCTGTTGGGAGACGATGACATTAAGGAGATAGTAAAGGAAACCATAGAGGCGGGCGCGGCTATAACCAACCTTAGAGGCTATAGTAGCAACTATGGTCCCGGAGCAGGATTAGCGGTAATGGCGGAATCAATCCTCAAGAACCAGAAAAGAGTGTTCCTCGCAAGCGTTTATCTTGACGGTGAATACGGCGTCAAGGATGTAACCGCGGGAGTTCCCGTGGTATTAGGCAGGAATGGTGTAGAGAAGATTATTGAGCTGCCATTAAATGACGAGGAGAAGAAGGGCTTCCTAGAAAGCGTGGAGGCTATAAGGAGTAATATAGCCCAGATACCTAAAGACTTGTTGTCCTAAAACTCCGAATCACGATCCAATATTTTTCCATTTAATAAAGCAAAAATTCCCGGAAGAGTCTAATCCACGGGTTCCTCCTGGCTCTCGGCTTCTGCACCGAGATACTTACGCGCTAATTCGTCTATTTCCATATCTACCGCTTCCTTGAAATGCTTCTCTTTAAGCTCAGTTACAAGGTTGTATGCCCTCTCCAACTTCGTGGAAGGTATATACAGAACTACCCCCTCTGAATCCTCGAGGAAAACAGCAAACCTCTTCCTTCTAATATCGAATACTACATGGATGCATGGAGGATCTTCACACTCTTCTATAAGGTTTTTCACCACGCTACAACACCTTCTATCCTCATAACCTCTTCTTCCCGTGTAGAGTTATAGTTAGATTTCAAACCAAAAACTGTTACTTGAATAGAGACGAGATTTCGTCTTCTATAAATCCCGAATACTCCTCGTTTTTATCGGTAAGCCTAACGTCAAAGCCTCTTTTATCTACCACCTTACCTATAACCGAGAACCCGAACCCGTTATGTTCAAGCAACTTTGCGGCTCGCTCCGTCTTTGAGGGAGGCATTGTACCTATTATTGAGCCACTAGATATAAGCCGAAGCCAGTCCACGTTAAGCGCATTACATATCTCCAGAGTCTCTGGTCTTACCAAGATTTTTCTCGTATCTATTAAAAGCGAGGTTCCAGAGGAACGTGCTACCTCTATTAGCCCTCCTAGGATTCCCCCCTCTGTCGGATCGTGCATCGAGTTGACTAGTCGTTCCCTGGCTAGCAGTAGTGCAGGCTGAACTACGCTTATCTCTTCTATGAAGCGCTCGGCGCGATATATTAAGTTTTCCTCCACGCCTTTGAGAATGAGCTTATCCTTGAAGTCATGTGCTATTATTGCTGTACCCTCTAAGGCGGCTGGCTTCACCTGAAATACTACGTCTCCAGGCCTAGCGTTGCGGGTGGGCGTATAGGAGTCTATATAAGCTAGGCCTATAGCTGTGACTATAACTATGGGCTTAGTGATTCCAGGGGAAACCTCTGTATGGCCTCCTACTATAGATGCCCCTATTCTACCAGCAGCTTCTCCAGCTTCCTTCAAAATAGATTCCAGTCTCTCTAGAGAAGAGCCTGGGGGAAGTAGTATGGTCATCAAAAGCCATGAAGGCTCTGCGCCGGATACAGCTATATCGTTAGCGGCAACATTGACCGCTAGCCATCCCAAGTTAGAATAAGCCTCGGTAACCGGGTCAGTGTGAGCCACGATAACGTATTCAGTGTCTCCTACTCTTATTATGGCAGCGTCCTCTCCTATGGAAGGACCGATAATAACATCATCCCTCTCAGCTCCCAAGTTTCTGGATACTATCTCGTTGAGTAGATCGAAATCAATTTTACCTATACCCAACATTAAAGATCGTCCCCGTTGATACTTTAGGAATAATCCCGTTCTAGTTAAAAACTTCCAAATACCCATGAAGGCAATTAGGTGTATCTCATGGGCAAATGGCATTGCAGATACACTGATCCCCACCTTCACCCCAACCCTCTAAAAGGCTTAGGCGGGTCTAGAATAGCAGATGAGATGGCAAAGAGAAACGCGTGGCTTGTAGGTTTTCTATCACTTCCACCTTGGGATTACGGTTTGACCCCTACATTAGAGAATTACGAGAAAATAATGAATTTAATCTACAGGGAATGCTCCAACGCTAGGGACAAAGGGTTAAATGTGCTCTGCTTCTCAGGTTTCCACCCGGCCGAGGTTGACAAACTCATAGACAGGTACTCGTTTAAACCTCTCGAAGTCCTAGAACTCGCCTATAAGGTTCTGGGACTGATAAAAGAGAAGTGTAGGAGAGGAGAATTAGATGGCATAGGAGAAGTAGGGCACCAGCACTACAAGACATTCCCTGATAGAGTCCTCATATCCCATTATATAATGGAGAAAGCACTGGAGATAGCTTTAGACGAGGACTGCCCTATACAGCTGCACCTCGAAAACAATGAGCATTCCACTGTGGAAATAGTAGATGATACCGTGAAAAGGCTTGGAGGCCATCCATCAAGACGTATAGTGTTTCATCACAGTAAACCATCGATGGCCGAGAAGGCTTTCGGTAGAGGCTATTCGGCCACAGTTCCTGGAAGTAATAGGAGACTGTTGGAGCACGTGTTCTCCAAGCTAGATCCTGTTTACATGGTGGAAAGCGACTATGTTGACGGGCCGCAAAAATACGCGCGTAACCATCCGTGGACTATAATTGAGACTGTGAATAACATGATAGAGGAAGGAATAGTGTCCGAGGAGTACGTATGCAAGATAAACGAGGACCTACCCTCTAAGGCTTTCAACGTTACTCCTTAATCACGTGGTCTTGTAATAGATGACCTTCAACGCCTCTTTCTCACTGAGTTTATAAGCCCGCATATAGTAGTCGGATGCCATTCTAAGACTGTCATTATGTCCTCCGATCATGACGGATACTAGTTTTAGATTAGACTTGGAGAGAACGCTTCTTATGCTAGAGGGGTTTATCCTGTCCTCCCCGTCTGTTATTAAGACTATGTCTCCCGGCTTCATTCTTTTATTTCTCGTCTCAACCACGTCTTGAGCCGCCCTTCTTACAGCCCGGGATATGTCTGTCCCACCTTGAGGCTTCACTCTCACTATGTAGTCTATCAGCTTAACTATCTCCCTCCCCTTAGCCCTAGGACTAACCCTATATAGGGGATAAGGGACACTGTCGAAGAATCTGACCATGAACCATCTACTCTCTGACACGGCTCTCTTGAATAGTGCTAGAGCAACCGTTTTAGCCCACACCATTTTCCTACCCGTCATGCTGCCGCTTTTATCGAGTAAAACATAGACTGGCCCCTGTCTAGCAGGGAGTCCTTTCTCATAGAGTAGGAGGTCCTGATTGGCGAAATGCGCTAGGAACAGGATCTCGGGTAGTGCGAGCTGGGAGATATGTAGTCTCTCTAGATCTGTGCCCGTCTCCAGCCCGATTACCTCTCCCCTGGACGAGGATTCGATTATGCGTGAGAACCTTACCTTGCCTATGTCAAACCCCGATAAATTATCTAGCAGGAGGCGTACATCTGTTTTCTCAGCCATTTTCACAATATCGTAAATAGAATCTTCCAGAGTCATGACCGATGAGCTTCCCGAGGCAAAGCTTTTAACAAGAGAAGATACCTCCTTAGCTGTTTTTATGGGTTCAACCGACTTCTTAATAGATTCCTCGACAGCCTTCTTAAGCTTCTTCTCGTCTACCACGTTGGAGTTGCCTCCTTCATCTATATTTATCATAGAAGACTGGGCGCCTTCCTGGAATCTGTTTCCCTTTCCTGGGAAACCGCTCTGCTTCTGTAGTTCAACTATAAGGTTGTGGAGGAATATGGATGCGGCAACAGTAGAGGCTACAGGGTCTGCTATGGTATTCATTCTGGCCTTATGGAAGGCTTCGGAGTTGATTAGTGTTGATAGTATGATATATCTATGATAGACATCCCCCTTGTCGAGGTCTATTCCATGCTTGAAAAGCGGGTAAGGAATGAAGAATGCGTGATATACTTCTATAGCTAGCTCTGTCGAGGTTTTTAATCCACGCGTCGATGCACGATTTCCGAGTTTTTGAATTACACGGATTATCCTCTGCCCCCTGTACCTCTTCAACGGATCAGTTAAATCTAGCCCTAAGAAGAGGCTTTCAACCTGCTTCTTACCGCTATGCTCCATGGCCTACATACCCAGTTTATTGGTTACATCGTCTAAGAGGTCATCTATCCTGTTAACCAGCTGTTCTACCTTCCTAGAAACCTCTGAGTCGTCACTCGTCCTCGATATCATGGCAATCCTCCTGCGGGCGGCTTTGAGGCTACGGTATATTTCTACTAGTTTGGGGTCGAAACTCTTTAGCTTCTCTACTTCCCTAGATATATTTTCTATGTTATGCTCTATCTCACTAAGCTCCTCCAGTACCTTGCTAGGCGTTCTAAGCTCTTCAAGAAGAATATTGTTTATCTTCTCAAAATCCTCTACATCCCGGGGCGCTATGTATTTAAGAACGAAAAGATCTTCTACCCGAGCCTTGAGTCTTCCATCGAAAACGGAGTGGGCCGCAATTGCCTTCAACGCTTTACCTTTACGTCTATCCGTCAGGTGGAGACCGTTGTCCTCTAATATAGCGAAAAGTCTTAGCAAGGATTGCTTTATAGGGGATAGATCTACGGAGAAAACTAGTTTCCTAAGCTCTTGTAGGTCACTGGAGCTCATCACCGGTTTTACCTCGCTATACTCACCCTTCTCTATACGCCATGATTTATCCAGCAGCTGAGCCCATAGTTCTTCGGGTACAGGCCTTACTAAGTGTCTATAGAGTAGCCTATCATACAAAGCATCGAGCTCGGGCTCGTCTGGTACTCTATTACTCGCGGCTATGATAGAGTGAAGGGGTACCTTCATCTCACTGTATCCATCGTATAACACTCTCTCTTGGAGAATACTCAAGAGACTGTTCAGTATTGCACTGTTTGCATTGAATATCTCGTCTAGGAACGCTATCTCAGCATTAGGGAGCTTGTTATCGGTTATACGCCTGTATACTCCTTTCCTTAAAGCGTTAATATCGAGGGGCCCAAAAAGCTCGGCGGGCTCGGTGAACCTCGTCAGTAGATACTTGAAGAACCTTATATTCAGGAGCTCGGCTGCTCTTCTCGCTAAAGCGCTTTTAGCAGTGCCGGGTTCTCCTATTATTACTGCATGCTCTCCCGATAGTAGGGATAATGTCAGTATCAGGGCTTCCTCGTCTCTTCCTACGAATGGCCTGCTAAGCTCCTCGTAAAACAGCCTAGGCTTACGGAGTAATTCAGTGTCAACACTTGTCTTGTCCAATATTTCTACACCCACTCCCTACAAGTCAGGCTAATAATTCTGTAACCTAAAAACTTTACAGGCAGGGGGTCCTATATGAGTGATAAGGAGCTTCTATCCATAGCACGTAAACTCATTAAGAACTCTTATGCACCTTATTCGGGATTCAAAGTAGCCTCAATAGTGATCACCAGCGACGGGAATAAGTACTTCGGTGTAAACGTGGAGAACTCCAGTTACGGACTATCAATGTGTGCTGAACGCGTCGCAGTATTTAACGCGGTAACCCATGGTAGTAGGAGTATAGAGGAGGTCCATATATTCACTGAGACCAGTGAACCTGTACCTCCGTGTGGTGCTTGTAGACAGGTAATAGCGGAATTTAACCCGCATGCAAAAATAGTGTCTTATAGCCTGAAGACGGGGATGAAGAAGGAGTGGATCCTATCAGAGCTTCTCCCTGACGCCTTCACACTATAAGTATACCAGTATAAAGACTTTAAGATGCTTTACATCTTTCCTTGGTCTCTTAGAATAGCCTCCATAATGGTCTTCATTCCAGGCGATAATTTCTCTAGTTTATCCTTAGCTTTCCTTCCGTGTATCACCGTGTCTCGCAGAAATTCGTATATCACATACTCGTCTCCCATGCTTTCCTCTTCTATAGTCCTCTTGTTATCCTCTAAAACCCTAGCTACCTCTTCATAGTCTCCTCTTCTGTATTCAAGTAGTGCACGTGCTATCACCAAAGAACTCCTCAACTTCACTATGCCCGGGTTAGATAGGTACCCCTTAACTACTGCCTCGGCTTCAAGGTAACTTCCCATCCCAATTAGAGACCACACGTGGACGCCTGAAAGGTTATCAATCATTATATTCTTAAAGTCTTCCTCGAAAAGATCAAGGTTTTCCATAATCTCCCTGACATTCTCTAGTGCTTCCCTGAACTCCCCCTTATAGACCTGTATAACAGCGACGTGAACATTAGCTACAAGATAGTTGCGTATATCGCCGCGTTCAAGCTCTATTTCAGCCTCCCTTAGAGCAGCCTCTAAGGCTTTTTCTAGGTCCCCCTCGATGTAATACCTAAGAGTCTCTGTAGCCATTATTGTGCTTTCCACATGCTTAGCGAGCCTCTTGGGGACAAGCTTGTACACCCTCTTAGCCTCATTAAGCCATTCTATACCCTGTATGATCTTACCCGTCTTCATAAGGAACGAAGAATAGAGTGCACATATCCTAGAGTAGAGTATGGGGTTAGGCTTTAATGCCGGGAGATGTTTCCCGATAATGCCTATAGCGCTTCTTAGGTCATTCTCTATACTGGCCTTTTTAATTAATGCATATTCAACGTTTATAACCGCTCTATCAAACACGTTTTGAGATCTGCATAGGCGGAGCTTCTCTAGTACATTACTGTAACTGTCTATGCAGCAAGTCATCCACCCATAGCCTTTCTCGAGTCTATCGGATATAATCCTGCTAGCCAAACCTGTCTGGCATTCCTCCGCGAGAAGGTTAAGCCCTATAAGCCTTGACTTGTAATCCTCGTGAGAAGATAAGACCTCTGCGACGCGTAAGATTATAGCCTTCCTTGCCTCCTCAGACACGGCTTCACGAGCTTTGTAAAGGAACTCTCGCGCCTTTATATATGGGCCGTCCTTAGTAACTAGTCCTAGATTGTAGAGACTATCTATTATGAGTCTGCACGCCTTTTTCTGAACAGATAATGTTCTACATAAAACGTCCTCGGGAAGGAGTCCTCCGACCACTATTAAAGTTTTCACAGATAGCTCCTCATGCTCGTCAAGCATCTCCATAACTCTACCTTCGTAATAGGTTTTCACTACGGTTTTAACGGACTCTTCCACACGTGTACGGGATCTTGAAGCATACTCTATTGCCCCTTTTATGATAAGCGGAATTCCACCACTGTTATTTACTATAATCTTATATGCCTGCCTCCCAAGCTTTAACCCTCTCTTTGACGCCTCATAGAGCGATAGCATGAAAGCAGACTCCATATCCAATGGCGTTAACTCTATTTCTTTCACTAGACCGGTCCATAAGGGTATTCTAGGGTCCTTCTTTCTCGTTAGAATAAAAAGCCGGCCCGATTGTATCTTCTCTGCCATTTTTCTAACAAAATTCTTTGATTCGTCTGGCAACAGATGATAATCATCTATTACAATGAGAGCATTACTCCTGTTGATATAATCCACTATAACCTCTAGAGGCAGAGGCGATGATGACATCATTTTCTTTTCAATGAACTCTTGAATGAAAAGGGTAAGCTTCCAAGACAGTATGTGTCTGGAATCGCTATAGGAAGAATAATGCCAGTATACAGGGTTTTCCCTAGCATGTTTCTTTATATAATAAGCTACTAAGGCTGTCTTACCTATTCCGGGGGGGCCAGCCACTACTACAACGGGGTAGCCTTCTCTTATTATTCTAAGTTGCTCCTCCCTTCCTATAACCTCGTCTACTGAAGGGATAACACTTCTAATAACCTGTGCAGATAAACCGCTCGGGCTTCCTTTAACATTGACTTCTATTCTCCCGTTCAGAAAAGTGAAGCTGAGCGAGCTAGCTTTCAACTCGTATACCTTTACATTGCGTCCTCCCAGTCTCTTCCATACTCCTTTCACGAGCCCGGCCTGCTCCATCTGTTTGAGCCTTCTAGATATATCAGTCTCATCTCTTCCTATAATGGAAGCTAGCTCCCTATTGTATGAAGGCTTAAGTGAAAGCAGCCTTAGAATAGTTAAGTTGACATCATTGCTCAATATTTCGGCTACAGAATGTATGAGTTCTTTGTGTTTCCTTTTCTCGTCTTCAAACGTCTTACCCAATTCCCTGTCCTCCACACCATAATAATGGTTTTAGATAAAGTTAACCTAAATTAAGCTTAGTTCAATAGTTGCGAGCCAGAAGAGAGTTCAGCAAGCCTCTGCTTTTACGAGTTTTTCCAATAAGCCTGAAACCTAGTAGCAACACCCCTATAAACACTAGCGTTATACCTATATACAAAGAATGACTCATCCCACGTAACCCTTCCCCGCTTATTACACTATACCCCGAGGACAACGCCACTATTAACAAGCCTGCCAATATTAACATGACACCTATAAAAACAACGGTATCATACAACGCTCAGATCACCCTAATCACTTTACCCTTCTCCGTAACCTCTTGAATAGATAAAAGTTGGGTTTGAATGAATCTCTCAAACCCTAAACAAGTATTTCTGGAGTAAAACACGGTGGAAATGGAGGCGGGGGCCCCGCTATGGTAGCGGGGGGTGGATTTGAACCACCGACCTCGGGGTTATGAGCCCCGCGGGCTGCCAGGCTACCCTACCCCGCTATTTTACCCCGCCACATATTAGTTTCAGTACGTGAAGGCTTTTTATTTTTAAGGATTAGGAGCACGTTGCTTTCAACATTTAATACCATCCGCCTCGAAGTTAAACCTCTTCAAGAACTTGCACAGAGAAGACTTAGGGATGACGGCTTCGGGTCCTCCGGGGACCTTTACCCGTACAGTTTCCCCTCTATCCTCTATTGAGACTGTGACACGGCTGTATCCCAATGCCAGCACCTTATTACTAGATACTAGGAGACTATGTCTTTTGAAGGTTTCCCGTTTAGAAAAATTTAGACTATGGATTCGGGGTTCATCCTAGATATGGCTGCGGGATTCTTTATTTTCGTGTAGTCTATTTCACCTAGATACTTGGGCAACACGTATTTTGTTCCTGTAAGCTCTATTACCTTACCATTAACCTTTAATCTGTATAGCGTCCTTCTTAGTCTGTCCTCGCCTGCTATGCCGCTGAACATCTTTTTTAGTTCACGCCAAGATACAGGCTTTCTAGCCTTGTCTAGAGCTCTAAGTACCATTTTTTCTAGTTCATCATCCCTGGGTGCCTCTGTTACTATGACATCCACGTCTTCATATATTATTTCATTTATCATCGTTTTACACTGTATAATATCTATTATAGAAACAAATATATAAAGGTTACTACATGATTTCCTGTTACATCCAATCCTTGGATTGAATCAGGGAAAACAATAATTATAATTAAGAGGGAAAGGACCTTCATGGTGCGCACATAGATGGTAAGCAAGGGAGAATTCCTGGCTCCAGCCGGGACAACACGCTTACTCCTAGGCAACGAGGCGATAGCACGTGGAGCTATTGAGGCTGGCGTGGGCTTCGTAGCAGGATATCCCGGTACGCCATCAACGGAGATCATTGAAACTCTGTCTAAGGTAGCTAGAGACCTAGAGATACACGTCGAGTGGAGTACAAACGAGAAGGTAGCCCTGGAGGCAGTATACGGGGCGCAGCTAGCAGGAGTAAGGGCAATGGCTGTTATGAAGCATGTAGGTTTAAACGTGGCTGCGGATCCCTTTATGACGCTATCATACACGGGTGTTGTGGGGGGAACGGTTGTAGTAACAGCCGACGATCCTAGCATGTGGAGTAGCCAGAACGAGCAAGACAATAGATATTATGGGATGAAAAGTTACACCCCTGTTTTCGAGCCCAGCGATCCTGGAGAGGCTAAAGAGCTTATAAAGACAGCGTTCGAGTTCAGCGAGAAACACGGGCATCCAGTGCTTTACCGGACAACTACGAGGATATCTCATGTACGTGGACCTGTTAGGATGAATGATATACCTTTACGTAAAACCAAGGGCGAGTTTAGAAAGAACCCAGAACGTTTCACCATGATCCCAGCGCATGCAAGAATAAGACGCCGTGAATTAATTTCGAGATGGCCTAGCATAATAGCCGACTTAGAGTCTTTCGAACCCTTTAACAGGATAGAAAATCCTGGTAACTCCATTGCTATCATGGCTTCAGGTTTAGCCTATTCTTACGCTAGAGAAGCGCTGGAGTCACTAGGATACTATAGTAGGGTCACATTAGTTAAAGTGGCGACTCCTTTTCCAGTAACACGTAGTCTGCTGAAGCCTGTGCTTGAAGCTGAGAAGGTTCTGGTAGTGGAGGAGTTGGAGCCCGTTGTTGAAATGCAGGTTAGAAATAGTGTCCAAGAACAAGGGGCCGACGTGAAAATATATGGAAAAGAATTGATACCATTAATAGGTGAGTTAACACTCGACAAAGTGGCACATGGCATAGCGAAATTCCTTGGAATAAACACGGTACCAGTAGAGATCTCCGGTGAACCCCATGTAGAGCAGGTACAACTACCGCCAAGACCCCCCGCCATGTGTCCAGGATGCCCACACAGAGGAACATACTACGCCTTGAGAAAGGCTGTCAACAAGGCTAGAGTTAAACCTGTATACAGTGGCGACATAGGTTGCTATAGCCTAGGAGTCCTACCCCCCTTCAGAGAACAGGATACGATCATAGAAATGGGGGGAAGCATAGGGCTTGGAAACGGGTTCTCTCATACGCTCGACAAACAGTTTCCGATAGCCATAATAGGTGACTCAACCTTCTTCCATTCAGGCGTAACAGGTCTGATAAACACCGTGTACAACAAGGCTCCTCTACTAATCATAGTTCTAGACAACAGGGTAACCGGCATGACGGGCGAACAACCCCATCCCGGGACAGGGCTTACAGCTACGTTTGAGGAGACCGTAGCTGTAAGTATTAAGAATATAGCCAAAGCCGTAGGAGTAGAACATGTAGAAGAATTCGATCCATTCAACATAAAAGAGTCTACTGAAACCATATATAAAGCTATAAAATATGTTCTAGAAAACAGGAAGCCAGCTCTCCTAGTAGCTAGGAGGGCGTGCGCCTTAGAGGTTGACAGGAGAGCCAAACGGAAGAACATAGCTAATCCTATATACCAAGTTATAAGCGATAAATGCACGGGATGCGGTGTATGCTACAACGCGTTTACATGTCCAGCCATAATGGTAGCAGAGGATAAGAAGGCGTATATAGATGAAACCCTGTGCACGGGATGCGGTGTATGCGCCGAGGTCTGCCCCTTCGACGCTATAGTCAAGATCAGGGAAGGAGATCCGGAATGGTATGACCTATGGAATATCTAGAAGGTGATGGGGAATGAATGATAAGGCAAACATACTAATAGCAGGCGTTGGGGGCCAAGGCCTGATAACCATGTCTAACGTGCTAGCGAAAGCCTCCCTCCTGAATAATGTAAAGGCGTTAGTTGCTGAAACCCATGGTTTAAGTCAAAGGGGAGGAAGCGTAGAAGTTCACGTGAGGATAGGTAATGTATACTCGCCTCTCATACCCTTGGGAGGAGCGGACATTGTAGTGGGTATGGAGTTGATAGAAGCCGCTCGGTATCTCAGGTATATAAAACGTGGAGGAGTAGTGGTAGTAAACGACAGAATAATAAGACCCGCGGTTCCAGGTATTGAACAGCCTAGCAAGGAGGAATTACTAGAGTACATAATGAAACACTCTGGCTCAGTATATATGATAGACGCGTTGAAATACGCGTTGGAGGCAGGTAGTGCTTTATCCCAGAACATGGTTATACTAGGATCACTGTTTTCGACAGGCCTACTCGATGAATTCGTATCTACAGATTCGGTTAGAAAAGTTATTAGAACTATGAGGCACCATGAAATCAATGAGAAAGCCTTCGAGCTAGGCCTCAGTAATACTCGTGTTCTCAAAGACTGAGACATTAATCCCTCCAAAACCATCTTCGATCTGTTTTTTATAGGCACGGAGAGACTCTGCCTCAGACTGCAAATAGGAAAGCACTGCTGTGAACACTATTCTCTCTATTTCGTCTTGTTCGCTGTCTCCTGTAGTATGGTTTAATCTATTGTTGTAAAACATTATCTTCTTCTCCAGCTCCCCTATCTCCTTGTCTATAACTGCGGAGAACACTGTTCTCGGCTCTCCATAAAACATGCGTTCATCTAGTTGACTCAAAGTAGTTGCACCCGTATTTACATTTATGTTAAACCCTATTATCCCGGTATATCATAGTACAACAGGCGTAATACTATAGTGGTTCGAAATGTACCGCAATAGATCTGTATGCGAGATATGCGGTGGACAGGCCAGCCATCAATGTAAGATATGTGGTAGACTGGTCTGTAGTAAACACTACGACGAAGCTAGGGGAATCTGCTCAATATGCTCTATGTCACTATGTGAGATATGCGGTGAGAAACTCGCAATAGGCTACTGCTCAATATGCGGTAGACTAGGATGTGACTCCTGTCTGGTTCAAATAGACCCCTCTAGATGGATGTGTAGGGACTGTGTAAAACAAGGCTTATCCCGGATCCCCCGCCTCGTATGCAGGCCATCCAGTGGGCTTGCCAAATCCATATGGGGCTGATTCCTCGGGTATTCTTTTTAACCCATGAACCAGTCCTATTAATGCTCAAGAGGTGTAAGGGGTCTTGAGGACTGAGGCAGTTGATTTGCTTAAAAGAATATCGTCCCGATACGGGGAAGCCTTGGAGTCTGTGCCCGCAGTTGGCCTTAGGAATATGGCTATACGTGGTGTTTACGAGAGGATACTAGTTATAACTGACTCCACGGCGAAGAACCTCTTCAACAAAGCCTACTGTTTGGCGAAGAATGAGGAAAACTGTGTACGGAGTGACGGCACAGAGTACTGTTCCATAGGGTGTGGGAACCTAGGGTTGATAGATATATCAGAGAATAGCCTCGGCTTGAGCATCGCAAAATATGGCAACAATGCGTCTTCCATTAAAATAAGTGGAGAAGGATTATTCGTATCAAGTAAAGACTTCTACTTACTAATAAAAAGCGACTTATCTATTGCGATCAGGCTTCCTGGTAAGGATCAGTTAAAGGAAATGAATATAGATCTAAGTGACCACGAGGCTATAATCGATAACAATAGTCTGATAAAATATGTTTTCAGGAAAGCAGACAGAATAATTGGAAAAATGTTGGAAGCAGAAAACTACTGCATAAAACAGAGAATGATAGCGTGCTAGTCCTTAGAACTCTTTTCCTAGTCCTACTAGGTTGAAGGTTCCATGCTGATCATCCGGCTATGGAGCCATTGAATATATTGAAGTCTAAACAAGCATTATTTCCAGCGTGCCGGAAATATTAATAAACTTTTCATATAATAAGGGTTTTTAATAGAAATAAAATTACATAAGTATGGGTGATGAAAAATGGTCGAGGACACTAAAAAGGCTCCTCCAATAAAAGTATTCAACCCTTATACAGGCAAAGAAGAGTTGCTTGTACCGCTAAAAACTTGGAATATAAAACCCAACCTAAAAATGGGACAGTTCAAATGCCCCCATACTGGGAGATATTTCAAGGCAAAAGTCCCATTAGACTATCCTGACGTCCCTTAGCTCTTAGGGCTCAGCTGAAACCTCTCTATCGTCACTTACTCGGATTCCGGCGCAGTCATCACAGCCCTGAGAATGTTTTTAGATTTAACTTAAAATATTGTATTAAAATAAATTAAGATCACTTCCTCTTGTAAAGAAACAGTAGCCTCTCCCTAGCGATAACTGTTATCCTATACGTTTTCTCCTCAACCACCATGTCAAGAGGCAGCAAAGCACAGTCTAAGTATCCCTTCTCCAGTAATACTTTCAAACCCTGGAACCTAGGATGATATAATACTCGTGTATCCTCAGGGAATTCCTTTCTAAGCGAGCTATAACCGCTCCTGATACCGGTATAACTACACTCACTAGAGTCTTTTCTCTCCACCCTAGCCAAGTCCCTGTAGCCTATCTCTACAGTATCAAATCCCGAATAGTCGTTATCTTCCAATACTATGTTAGAAGCAATTATATAATCCATAGACTCCAAGGATGACCCGTCTACCTGCTCAGGCGGTATCGGGATTATCCTATATCTAGTATCGCTTTCTAATAGTTTCTCGATTAGACCCGATATACTCTCTAGCCTAGATAGGTCGGTGAATGAAAACACTGTAGGTAACGGATACCTCTTAAAATAGACGTGAACAGGCTCTTTTTCATACAGCGGCGCATATGCTTCTGAGGGAAGTTCTATATACCCGTCAGCCCATGCATAGGAGGCTATCATATAACTGTCCCTAGCCACAGGCCATACCATGTCTCCCGCGGCAGCTACTGGTAAAAAGGTTGTCCTTCCCCTAGCCCCATAAATTGTAGTCCCCAAATAAGCCTTTCTAGTGTAAGGTTCTCCCTGTGCCAAACCCGTCATACCCAGATACGGCAACACCACCTTCTCGAATACGTTAACCGCACTCCGAGGATTACCTGGCAGACCGAAGAACGGCTTACCGTGTATTTCACCGATTATTGTCGGCTTGCCAGGCTTGATCCTTAATCCGTGCACCATTATTGTCCCTATCTTACCTACTGCCTTATAGAGAACATCCTCAGGCCCTGCTGATGTACCGCCTGTAAATATTATCAAGTCCGAGTCGCGGGACGCTTTCTCTAGAGCTTCTATAAGCACTTCTAAATCATCTTCCACAATCCCATAATCAATACTCTCAAAGCCCAGAGACCTGGTTCGCCCTATTAGGTAGTGCCTGTTAGAATTATAGATCTTGCCTTCTACTAAGGGTGCTCCGGGCTCAATCAGTTCATCCCCAGTACTGCCAATCGACACGCGTATTCTACGTGTTGCATATACTTCTGATATACCGACAGAGGCTAGTGATCCGGCTATTTCGGGTGTTATAAGGGTTCCTTTAGATATCACTAGGTCTCCTTTACCTATATCCGTTGAAGGTAGTGCGATATTCATTCCCACATTGGCGCTTCTACTTATAACAGCCTCACCGGCCTCCAGTTCCACGTATTCTATGGGTACGACAGAATCTGCTCCTAATGGAATCCATGCACCCGTGTCGACTTCTATACAGGTTCCAGGTTTCACAGTGTCAAGGGGCTTGTCGCCGACATGTATTCGTCCCCTGTAAACCAGTTTTACAGGGTTATCCTCCCCTGCTCCTATGGTATTACTGGATATGACTGCGCAGCCGTCTACTAGCGATCTGGGATAGTAGGGTAGATCTATAGGAGAGTATATGTTTTCCACTGAAAGCCTCCCAACAGCCTCTTCTATATTCACCTTAGACTTGCTTGTCATTAACTCGCTTAGAATCCTCTTCCTAGAACGAGTTACCAGATTACGTATAGCCCTTGCGGGATCCTCTAGGGTTTTGAATACCTTTCTGTCCCTCAAAGCCTGTTAACACCCCTAGCATGAGAAATTGTCTGGATCATAAATAATGACGTCTACCGTATCTCCCTCATTGAAACCCGTCACATCGGGTGGTACAGGTATAACCGCATTGCCATCCTTTAATGTGGATAGTATCCCGCTTCCAGTCAGTCTCAAGGGGTCAACAAGTATCCTCCCTTCCATGCTACAATGCACTCTGGCTCTAACATAATTCATCATCCCGGTATGTGTAACCAGCTTCCTCGTCAACACGCCTTTAACTATAGGGAGGATACTTCTATTCCTGCCTAATGCACGGGCTAACGCTGGCTCCAAAACAGCCATAAGCTCGGTCAACGCTGCAACAGGCATCCCGCTCAGGGCGAGAACTAGTTTTCCCCCGAGTAGTCCGACGCCGAAGGGTCTTCCGGGTGTTAAAGCGAAACCATGTATGAATTCCTCTGGTTTAAGTTTCTCGAGAACCCTTATAGTAGTGTCTTTCTTCCCTACACTAGTACCTCCTGTCGATATGACTATCTCAGCTGTTTCGAGAGCGTTCATGTAGGCGTTTTCTATGAGCTTCTCGTCATCAGCGATTATACCCATATCACTGATTCTGTTGAAGCCCATTCTCTTGAGGAAACCTATTACTATTCTTCGCGTGGAATCATATATCTTAGAGGGAGTCTTCTCTTCCCCTGGCTCTACTATCTCGTTACCCGTTGAGAACACTGCTATTCTAGGTAAATCCCAGACCTCCATGTATTTAAGCCCGACTGAGGAGAGCATTGCTATATGGTGTTCTTTGAGTCTCGCACCTCGCTCTACTATAATGTCTCCCTTCCTAATGTCTTCCCCGCGGGAGCTTATACCATAGCCGGGATTGAACTCCCTCACTACTCTCACATATTCATCATTCTTCTTAGTAACAATGTACTCTGCCGGAACAACTGTATCGGCTCCTCTGGGCAATATAGAGCCCGTAGCGACTTCTACACAGTAACCATGCTCGACAGAGAAACTATACTCGTCTCCAGCATAAAGAGCTCCCTTCTTGACCAGCACCACAGGGGATTCCGGGGAGGCGCCTCCTAAATCGGAAGCCTTAACCGCACACCCGTCCACTACTGCCCTATCGTATGGGGGTACATCCGTTGGAGAATAAACCTCCTCAGCGGCGTATTTGTTAAATGCTTCATCCACACTGATCCTCAAAACTCTAAGCACATGATTTAAATAATCCTCAACAAGCTTGACTGCCTTCTCTATATTGTTGAGTCTTCTCATAAACCTGTATGACAAACCATTGCCACCGAGAATTTCTTACTTTATAACATTCATGAAGCTATAAAAAGACTGGACAAAGATAGTGTCAATGATAAAAGAAGAGGTACCTGTTTGCTGAGTCTGACGAAGGGGATCAGTACCTCCTACCGTAGGAGCCGTATCCTCCTGAACGACCATATCTCCGGCCGCCGTATCTCCGCCGCTGTGACTCTCCCTTAGGAACGTCTTCGGGGACGTCTTCTGGCTGGGGGACTTCATCGTCGTTTATCTCATTTATCTCCCCTCTGAACCCGACGTTTAACTGTACTTCACCGCGGAAGCTCGTTGTCCAGCCTCCCTTAACCTCTACGGCTTGGCCTTCTTTTAATGTGTCGGCATGGTCTCCCCATAGGGTTAGTTTTACTCTTCCAGTGTCGTCTCCTACTATGGCCTCGCTTATCGTTCTTTCTCCCTTCCGGGTTTGAACGGTTTTAGGCTCATATGTTTCTATAACGCGGACTTTAACCGAGACGTTATCCATGTCAGGCTTGAGTTCGGATATTTTCTTGTTTTCTTCCAAGTTTCATCTTCCACGCTTTAGTTAGTGGGTTATCATGTCTAGAGTAGAGTATATAAATATAGCCCTCCTTCTCTTAACCAGCGATACAGGCTTCTAGTCTGACTCCTTATTTCATAGATGAAACGGGATAAAGACCCTTCTACCCTCTAAGCCTATTATTCCTCTTTCAGAGTTCTCTATGAGCATTCGTCTTGCTTTGCTTTTGGTGACCATATATCTTGTCGATATTATTGAAACAGCCTCCCCTACATCAAGGTAGCCGTAATCTTCTATATAGGGTCTTATTGTTTCAAGGAAGAGGCGTTCTTCTGGAGTAAGCACGGCTGCCCGAATACCGCATTTGTGTATATCTACTAGGAAGCCTATCTCGTTTACTTCTAGTAGATATCTTCCCGGAACTACTGTGGGTTTATATGATACGATATCATAGCCTTTTAGATGCCTCCTTGACCTATATACTGCGAAAACGGGCATGCCGCAATAGTTTAGATCATCTAAAACGATATCCGCCTCGCAATGCTCATGAGTTAAAATATACCTGCAGCCGCACCCAGTTAGGGTTTCCGCGATAAGGCTGGACGTTGTATATAGTTTGGGTTGTATGCGTCTCTTGTTCATGTTTGTACAGGTTATTGATGCGAGGGAAGTTATAATGCGTTTATTGTACCTCTTAAGAAGTACTCTAGTCTCTACTCCTAATCTTTCTATCCAGTCTCTCAATACAGGCACGGTTCAGTACCTCCTTTAGGCCTAGCATGGAGGCCGCTATGAATACGATTACCGCTATGTAGGAGAGAACATTGTGTATGGCATAGGGATCCATGGCTGATTGGGGAGTATATTTGAAAAGCTCCTGTGAGATAAACTGGTTAACCGGTACAATGTACAACGCGATTACTGAGAGGATGCTGGCGATTGCTACATAAACTGTTTTCCCACCTGTATATCCGTTGTAGAGAGCGGCTAGGAAGAGGAGTGGAGCTATCCTGTCAGGGCTGAATATATTGGTTAGGGAATAAAGTAGTATTCCCAGAAGGGAGTAGAATGAGAGTAAACCATCTAAATCATCGGTTTTGCCTACGGGAACCATGTTTTTCCTTCTCTTCTCAATAGAGTAGAGAAGTATCATTGTGAAAAATGAAATTATAAGAATAGCTTGGAGCTCTATGCTTATACCCCCCAGTATGTTGAAAAGGTTCATTGAGACGCGGTAATCCGCCATGTACTTTAATGATGCTATGAATGACGCATGGCCACAGTAGAGGTACGCTAATATCATGGACGAAGCCAGTCCCGCCGATGATATGGTAAGACCGTATAACCCGTTGTATGCCAGGACGGCTCCTAGCAGGGATAAGGCAGTGGGTATGGAATACGCTGTAAAGCCTAGGAGGTAGAGGCCTAGTGTCCTGTTCCTGTATAGGGCGAGGGTGGAGAGGATTATTAGAGGGGTTATAAGACTGTTAGAGTTGAAGGATGATAAGGCTACTGCGGAGAGAAGTATCAGGTATCCTGCCGATAAGGGTTTGGGGTAAGTGGGTTTCAAGTAGAAGTCTTGGGCGAGTATAGGTATGAGCAGTGCTGCCATTATCATGGCGTAGAATCCCGCTTTCATGGGATCTCCGGGATAGCCATGGCTTACTATGCAGGCTACACCTATGTAGTCCCCATAGAATGATGGTTTACCTAGAAAATACAAGCCCGTCATTATCGATGTCAAGCTCATGAGAACAGCATGCCACCCGAATCCCTTCTTGAACCAAGGGAGGAAATGGACTTCTTCGGGTAGAATGCTGGTGTCATAGTCGAAGAGTATTTTTCTATATGGAGCAAGGTTCTCCAGGTACAGTTGTTTGAATACACCTGTAGAGAGGTCGTTGAGGACTGGTAGAAGCTCGGAGAAGGCTAGAGCTGCTAGAGGAGCTAGTTGAATTGTGTAGAAGCTATACAAAGTATGGTTTCCAGCTATGTATGTGAATACGTATCCTAGCCATACACTCAGGAATGCGCCTATCCCATAGTATCTTTTCCCAGGGATAAATAGGGGGAATAGTAAGATTGATTCTAATAGAGCTAGTAGGTACACTGGCGTATTCAAGACGGCTGGGAATTTATGGGGTACATAGGAGAGGACGAAGTAGTTTGAATTAAGGATCCATCCCCAGGGAGTCGACGCTGGGGGGCCAGCGCCTCTAGATGTTGTGTGCCATTCTATTGCACCCACCACACTCTGGTTTAGCCATGATTGGAACCCGAAGCTCATTATTATAGGTATATTTACAGTGAGAAGAACCAAGCTGGGAATCAGTAAAGTGTATAAGAGTGACTTTAAGGGATGCATCCCCTTCATCCTCATGTATGCATACAGAAACGGGGCTATGAAGAAGCCGCTGTACTTAACACTGACGGCCAATCCTAGCATAAACGCTGCAGAAAGACGCCTGTCATACAAGGCAAGTAGTACTGTTGCAAATGTGAAGAAAGCTAGGAAAGGATCCAGCATTGCGAGGCTTCCCACTGACTGGACTACCGGGTCGAGGAAGACGGCTAGCCCTGCAAGAAGCCCGGCTAGGATGCTTATGGGAGGCTTAAGGTATCTCGCCGCAGCCATGTATACCATGAACGGTAGTGCTGCAGTGAATAGGATGCTGGGTATCCTCCAGTATATGGGCTTATCGCCGAGCAACACCATTGAAAGCCCTATTATGTACTTAGCTAAGGGGGGATGCTCCAGATTGTAGTAGTCCTCCTTTATCTTATCACTTGAAGGCCACCAGGATCCTCTGTGGACGCCGAATATGTTAATCATGATTTTGCGTGCCACGTTAACATAGTAGACCTCGTCGCTTACGTAACAGTTTACTCCTGTGCATGAAGCCAGGGATAAGGCGTTAGTATATAGTATGTATGCTAGTATGAGGGATAAGGCGGCTGCCGCAACCAGGCCAGCTAAGTATACACGCCTCCACTCGCTGCCCCTATGGCACAACAATATGCACCCTTAGCCGTCAGAGTAGCTCAGCCAAATCACCTATCATCCGGCGCCATATATTCATCACACGGCACTTACTAATCAGTCTTAAGCCATTACATATATAATCTTCCCTGCAACCATGGAGTTATGGAAAGCCGCTTGAGAAGGGAAGAACTCCATGGTAAAGGATAGGTATAAGAAGGGAAGCAACATATCTTCTCGAGATATACGAAAGTTCAGTACATATCCTTCAATGCCCCGTCCAAGAGACAAAGACTACTCGCACAGGCCCAGGAGGGGTCAAATCATTAGAATAGAGGTGACTGATGTAGACGAAAAAGAGAGGGGGCTGGGCAAATATCGCGGGTTCAACGTAGTCATACTAGGCAACGCTACCGTGGGAGAGGTAATAGAGGCTAGGATAAAAGAGGTAAGGGGGAACACTATTCTAGCCGAAGCAGTTAACTACTCTGACAGCAACCTTGAACCGTTCTAAACACAATAGGATTAATACATATTTAGACTAAAATGCCTTCTTTATCCCAAGGAGATGACGGCGCCGCATATGATATAAATGATATCTGGTGAAGGAAGCATGACTAGGAAGGATTTCCTAAGAAACATAGTGAACCACATACTAGCTGAGAATACTGGAAAGCTCCAGTCAAGCTTTGTTGAAGACCTGAGGGAGTCTATAGGGAGGGCTGAGGTCAAATACAAGTTCTCCGCGATAGATGGCAACATAGAAAACCTTGCAGAATACCTTAGAAGCACAGACTTCGATGAAATTGTTCTACTAGCAAGGGCCCATAGGGCCCTATGGATTATAAAGGAAATACTTGAATCAGCTAAAAGAGAATACTCCGACATAGAGAGCATTGTCTCAGCCATAGATTACAGGCTAACGCATATAGAGGAGGGGTTCAGGGAGAGCAGGGTTGACATAGAGAGCCTAGTCAGGCTATTGAAAAATAGCGGTTATAGAATAGAGAAATCAAATGGTGAAGTAATTATAAGGCTGCAAAACACTGAGGTCAGGGTAAAGGCGGAGAAAAGCGTCTTCTCATACGAGATAACGATAAAGGGCAGAACCTCAGACGCGGAGAGCATTGTTAAGAAGATAAACACTATAAGAACACTCTAAAGGCGTAGGGCAGCAATCTTACTCCCTTAGCCGGCTCTAGGAGAGCGGCTCCTATTAGGGTTTTTACAGATACTTCAGCCCTGAAGTACTTCTCCCAGAATCTGGCGGGTAGATTCTCCAGTATAAACCTCCTCTTATGAGGCGGTTCATCCTCGACTATACTGAAAAGCTTGGATGCGAGCCGCGACTCTGCTATGAGGGAGGACGCCTTCTCCCTGTATCTTCTAGCTATTAAATCCGGATCTCCGTCTCCACTTTTTATCGAATCAGCTAGATGCTCTGCACTGAGCAATGCCGGCCTTATACCCTCGCCTGTCATCGACACTATGAACCCCGCGGCTTCACCTAAATAGAAAACCTTCACATCATTGTCGTAGAGTCTAACAGCGGGTTTAATCCTTATGAGAGATGCAGACTTGACAACGGCTTCCTCCAGGCCTGTTTTCCTGTTTATATAGCTTAGAATCCTGGGTACCAAATCCTCTCCGCGGCGGAGCTCGTAGAAGCCTCCTCCAGCATTGACCAGGTTCTTCCCGGGATCGCTGGGGAAGATCCAGTAGAAGCCTAGGGCCTTGCTGTCGAATTCTACTAGAGCCTTGTTTCTAGGCCATTCTTTTCTAGGCCTGTAAATGACGCGGAAAACGGGTAACGGTTTCACTGATCTCGGGGTGAATGGCCCCCGGGCATCTATCGTTAAAACACCGGATGCTTCGGAGTGGCCGTGTACTCTATTGTAGGGAGCCCAATTCATTATGGCTCCATTGTCTACTGCTTCTCTTCTAAGACTGCTTACAAGTTTGTGTTTATCTATTATGTACCAGAGAGGCTCCTTAAACTCTTCATCGTAAACGGTTTTACCGTCAACTACTACTTGAAACCTGCTAACTCTGGCCTTTACACTAGTGTATTTCTCTACTATGCTTTTCGTGTAATTGTTTACTGGAACTGCTTCCCCACACGGTTTCCTGTAATATTTGTCGGGATCGTAACCTTCTACATGGAATCCAGCCCTAGACAAAAGCACTGATATCCTCGATCCCGACACGCCTAGACCCGCTACTATGATTTTCTCCATCCCAAATTCTACCCGTTACTCTCTTTTTCCACTGTTTTGAACAGCGTGCTACACTATTAAAATACCATTATACATATAATTCGAATAGAGCTCCGGGTGCATAGATCCTTGAAGGCGGTCTTAGAGCTCACCAAGTCTAGATCAGGGAAACACGCTTCTAGGCGCCTCGCGTTTATCATAACGGAAGAAGGAGATCTCAGAGAACTCAAAGATGGCTCAAAGTGTATAAAGTGCAAGACGTATGCTGAAGGAGAGGCTAGAGAGGTGGAGGTAGAGCTCGGGAGGGGAGAGTATCTAGCACTGGTGTGGCTTGTAAGAAACCTGAGGAACCATGTAAAAGGGGAGATCCTGTTGTTGAACAGCAAGGGTGACATGGTCTTCAGAGCAGTATACAGGAGGTTAAAACTCAGGCGGACGCATGGGGATCCCAAATATGCTTGGATGGTAAGGGTTATAGCCGATAGAATAGGTTTATACGTTAAAAAATACAGCCTAGAGTAGGGTGTCGAAGCCTTGAAGATAGCCTATATTATACTGGATGGAGCAGCAGATGGGCTTCATGCTCCCAGGAAGTCTCTCAAGGAGGCTGCTAAACCAAATATAGACTACATCGCTTCTAAGTCCCGTTGCGGTCTAGTCTATACTGTTGGCAGGGGGATAGCCCCTGAAAGTGATGCCGCTACATTATCCCTCCTCGGATATAATCCTGTGAAATACTATACTGGAAGAGGCCCTCTCGAAGCTTTGGGGGTGGGTTTAAGGCTGAGGGAAGGCTATGAAATAGCGTTGCGAGCCAACTTCGCAACCATAGATCCCTCAACCTACAGGATAATAGATAGAAGGGTTGGGAGGAACCTTACGAGCTCTGAGGCCAGGATCCTAGCCAGTGAGATAGACAATATGAATCTGGCGGGAGGAGAGGGTTATGCAAGGTTTAAATCAACTATAGGACACCGCGGTGTACTCATAGTAGGTCATAGGAAACGCAGGATAAACGCTATGATATCAAACACTGATCCCGCCTATGAGAGGAAAGGCCTCATATCAGAAGCGCTGAAAAGCTTCGAGCCTGTTCTAAGGCGTGCTGAACCATTAGAGGAGTCGGAGGAGGCTCGCCTCGCGGCCGAACTAGTAAACGAGTTCACCGATAAAGCTGTAAGGATACTTGACGCGCATCCCGTTAACAGGGAACGTGTTTCAAGAGGACTGCTACCCGCCAATGCCGTTCTCCTAAGAGATGCCGGTGACAGACTTCCTGACGTGAGGCCTATAGGGGAGTGGACCGGGTTTAAATGGGCTGCAATAGCGGAGATGCCCGTGGAAAGAGGTATAGCTAGGGCTGTAGGTATGGGTGTGCTTGAGGTTATAGTGGAAGGGAAAAGCAAGCCGGAGCTTCTAAAAGAGGAGGCCGGCCTCCTGGTAGAAGGCTTAAAACAGTATGAGGCTGTCTATGCTCATCTAAAAGGGCCGGACGAGCCGGGGCATGATGGAAGCTTGGAGGGCAAAGTAGAGGCTATCGAGGCTATCGACGAGTTCTTCTTCCCTAAGATAATGGAGCTAGTCGAAGACGGGGAAACGGCTGTGATTATAACATCTGATCACGCCACTCCATGGCACCTGAAATCCCATAGTGATGACCCTGTACCGTTGGCTATATATGTTCCCGGCGTAGAAGGAGACGGTTTCAGCGGCTTCAATGAAGAAGAATGCGCAAAGGGGTCGCTGGGTGTGCTTGAAGGCGGGTACAATATTCTCCCCACTGCCCTTGATATATTGAAGCGTGTCAATAGT
This sequence comes from uncultured Desulfurococcales archaeon, assembly GCA_964451715.1. GTDB lineage: Archaea > Thermoproteota > Thermoprotei_A > Sulfolobales > Acidilobaceae > Tiamatella. The sequence goes on from CAYVIZ010000001.1 coordinate 26,985, forward strand.
TGAAGGCCTCGAGAACAACGGATGAGAGTTTTCTCTTCAACTCGTATATTCTTGTTTCGAGTGTTCTCCTATCGCTTTTCTTTCTAAGGAAATTTGAAAAACGCTTAAGCTCTACATAGTCATCCTCTGTAAGTATACCCTTCCTCCTGAGTATGACGGCGCATCTAGAGGTAGCTGCCCCCGATAGTATAGAGCCGTTTACCAGAGAGTCTAGGGCGCTGTCTACATCTGCGTATGATAGCATACACGATCCTTCCGGGTGTGTATGCAGTGAGGAAACAGTGTTTTTGAGGAATGGTATTGAGACCTTGTAGCGTGCCCCTTCCAGGTGTACTAGGCGTCCATCCGATAGGTAGAGGAACATGTACTCTGTTCCCGTCGAGGATGTAATAAGTGCCGAGCCCCTGATAACGTCTTTATCATAGATGAAGGGGAGCCTGTATACACTGTTAACGAATGCTTCATAACCTAAGCCGTCCCCGTCTAGTTCCTCGAATACAACTATAACCCCGTTGTAAAGCTCTACACTATAGTCTCCCGGGTAAGGCGACACTCCGACCCTAACCTTCCGAGGCAACCTGGATGAGAATCCCTCAAGAGCCCTCTCCAGTTCAGGTGCCCTGATCAAATAGCCTCTGGGGTCCACGTCGTTCTCTAAAGCATCCCTCTCTATATAGTCGATAATACTCCAAGCAATAGCCAGTAACACGCTCCCGGTAGTGGTTTTGATTTCCTGCATCTTCAAAACAATATACCCGTATTGAAAGGGTTGTGTGATTCAATCTTATTAAAGTCCTAAGCCATTGCTGAGTCATGGTTGGGAAGATTGACTAAGGGTTTGGGGGACTTATGGGATCCTATAAAGGCTAGCCTCGAAGAGCTCGTGGAGTGCTACGAGCGCGTGAACAGGGTGACTAGCCTCGGCCAGATAGGGCGTCTAAGGAGGCAGGCTGTACGGGAGGCGCGTGTGGAGAATGGTGTTATACTAGATGCTGGAGCGGGGCCAGGTTTTATTGGCTTGATATCCCTAGACATGGGTGCCCGCACCGTATTCCTTTTGGATCCCATAGAGAGGATGATAGAGGAGCAGAAGAGAAACTTGGAGGCTGTTGAGAGATTTAGATACGAGTCTCTGCAGGGCGTATTTGAAAGCTTACCCTTTAAGGATTCATCGCTGGATGCGGTGATAACCAGTTTCGCCCTGAGAGACGCTTACGACTTGGATAAGGCTGTGAGCGAGATAGCCAGAGTACTAAAGCCCAGTGGTTCACTCGTTATACTAGACTTCTACAAGCCGTCAAACAAGCTATGGGCTAGCTTGATAGGACTCTACCTGAAATACGGCATCCCGTTCCTCTCACGCATAGCAGGATGCAGGAAATCCCTGCTCTACAAGGGCTTGTATGAAACATATAAGAAGCATCTGACAGGTAATGAATACATGCAGCTCCTGTCGAGGCATTTCGAGCAAGTTGAAATAAAGACGAGGATGATGAAGAGCGTTATGATAGCCGTGGCACGGAATCCCCTCCACAAGCCTCTAACACATAGCTCCTCAGAACAGGGCAACAAGTAGAAACCAGGGCAACCGCGTTCTCCCTAGTATTCTCATATATGTCGTCCACCCTGAAACCAGACTCCATGTAGCGTCTAGCCTGGACACATGTAGACACGTGGTCAGCCAGCTTCACAAGGTTCGCCTCAAGAGAAGAACCAGCCACATACTCCGCGAGCAAATCCTTGAACCCCCCATCCAACCCCATCTCACCAACGGCCTCTAGTTCAAGCTCATCCTTCAATCCCCGGAGCCTCACACTAGTCCACCTAGGTATATCCCCAACAACTGCTTCAGCCAAATCGTGAACCACGGCCATGGCAGCAGCCTTATAGGGGTCAACATCGAAGCCTTCCTCTCGCAAAATGAAAGCCATATCCATAGCAAGTAACGCAGCCTCAAAAGAGTGCTGAGCCACAGTTTCACCTATAGAAGGAGGGACACCCCTCTGCATCCATCCAGTCCTCACAAGCCACTTGGAGCCTTGGAAAAAATCCAGCTTCCCCACCGATATTACACCCGGAAACACATATAGTTTAAGACGTTGAAAAATAAACCCTCCAAAGAAAAATAACATCCCACAGGGGGTAGACCGGGCTGGCGGCCGGCGGGCCTACCCGAAGGGCCTGAGGAAACTTCACCCTCCCCACGGCAGCGGGACCCCGTGAGGGGTACGGGGAGACCCGTGGCAATGCCACAGAAACGAGACGGCCTCCGCTCCGGTGACGGTGAAGCGGATAGGCGGGCCTGGCAACAGGCCCGCAGCAAACCGCAGAGGAGGACGGGGGAAGCGTTGAAACGGGCATCCCCCGCGGAGCAAGGCATCCGGCCTGTGAACTGCCGTGAGAGGCCGGGGAAGCCGCATAGTCGAATGCCGCCGTAGTACAGAAGGTGAGTTATAGCCCGGACTACCCCCTTTCTTCCCGTTACTCTATACGTGGCCCGGGCTGGCTGTTAGGGATGAATCACTAGCAAAGACTGTCGGGAGTATCCTGCTAGGATTCTAGGGCCCTTCTCCCTATGTACTTAGGGTAGTCGCTGTATAGTGCTAGGGCTACAATACTAGTAGTCTCAGTGTTCATGTCATAGCTACCCTCCTTTAACACGATGACCACACCGTTTTCTACGGTATAACTAGTGTATATGCCGCCATATACTGGGCTCTGGGAGTGTGCTATAATATCGAGGCATCTCCTGTATATACCATTGTACTCGTCGACTACGGTAGACCCGGCGTATACCAGGGCCTTATAGAGGTAAACGAACAATGCACACTTATAGACATAGTACACGGGTAACCCTGTCTTATCATCGATTCTAAAAGCATTATCATGGAATCCATAACCATCCCACATCTTGGTCAGGTTGAGAAAACACTTCTCAGCATCCCATAGATGACCACTCAGTAGACTGTTCAAGGCCCTGTAAACTAGTAGATCAGAATACATGTACCAGTCCTTCATAGGCCTAGAGCGGTCCGGCCTCTCCCATGCAATCCTGTATCCGTCCACCCACCTAATGACACTGTTATTAATAGGTGCATAAAACATGTCGGGTATGCTTTTCCCGACAAGTATATCTATCTTACCGTTCCAGCCTCCCCCATATTCGCTATCCAGTACAGATTGAACCCTGGAAGAGAGTGGGGATCCCAGCACTGCCAGAGCCTTAGCCGCCAGGACGTTATCGTTTGCAATATATACTGTTACATTATCGGGGTACGTATGAGTGGATGCCCGCAACAATCCTATCCCCGGAACATACTGGGATTCCAGAAACCTCCTCATACCCTCACGGCTAGGGAACCCTGGGTTCCCATGTAAATAGTGGAACACCACAGCAAAAACCGGGAGGAGTAGGAGCAAGAACAAGGCAGCCGCCACGGCCCTCCTCAAAACCCGCACACCGAGTGATACACTCTTGATACACACAGGTATTAAAGACGAGTCCAGCATCATCCATGGCAGAGGGACCAGTGTTATCGGGTCTGGGCATCCCTCTTGTAACACGTTGAAAAACTTATAAGACAGGCCTGTATGGGATACCTATTATTGGATGGGCCGGTAGCTCAGCCTGGAAGAGCGCCCGGTTGGCATCCGGGAGGCCCCGGGTTCAAATCCCGGCCGGTCCACCACACCCCCTGGCGTCAAAGGGAGACTATAAGCGGCAGGGTGCTCCCGGCTAGTTTGATTGCCTTGTAAATAGCCGCATTAACCTTTTATTCCACCGTATTCAATATATGTATTTGAACCCCCTTCCACCAAACCTTAAGCTATAGAGGTGAATAAAACCATGGCATCCGCGATCGTGCTTATAAACGTGGAAATAGGAGAGGAGGAAAACGCGTTTAACAAGCTGAAGGAAATCCCTGAGGTAGAAGAGGTCTACATGGTGTACGGTGTATACGACCTAATAGCGAAGGTCGAAGCACCAGATATGGCTAAGCTGAAAGAGATAATAGCAGACAAGATAAGGAGAATGCCCGCCATAAGAAGCACACTAACAATGATGGTAGTGGAGGGCTTCAAGAAATCCTGAAGAAACGATAACACTCTAACAAATTTTATATGGGAATACCCAAGAAGCCTCTAACCCAAAACTACCCTGCCAAATCCTCCGGTATTGTAGGAACTATTTTATCCCTTCAACCTAACGCACCTCCAACCAGGGATGGGAGTTTTGGATAACCACTCATACTCTTTTTTGAGCATCGGAATAGACGACATTGACACTCCGGGGGGAGGATGCACTACACACTTCGGCGCACTGCTCTCCTCTTACCTAATGAAGACACATGGTATAGAGTTTATAGACTATCCCCTTCTTGTAAGGTTGAATCCCGCAGTCCCATGGAAGACCCGGGGTAATGCATCCGTAGTTATACGAGTGCACCCCGGGGGGATTGATGCCCGTGAGCTTGCTGATGAAGTAGAGAACCTTGTAGAGGAGTATTTGGGTGAGTGCAGGTTTAAGGAGACTAAGCCGGGGATAGTGGTATACCGTGGAGATCCCTGGAGAGCGTTCAGCGGGTTCTACTATAAGGCTCTAACAGATGTTGTGACTATGGATATGGCGGAGAAGCTCTTAGAGCGTTATGGTGGCTTAAAGCGCGGGGGTAGGGGTGTCATAGGCGCGTTGGCGGGTGTGGGCGCGCTTGGACCCGGAGAGCCTTACTCCTTCGAGCTTCTTGCATACAGGGATCCCGGCTTCTGGGGGTCTGAAAGGAGTGTTGGCTTCGGGTCTGTTTATGAATACGATGTGTTAACCGGGGAGTTAACATTCTCCAATATAGACTACCAGAAAAGAAAAACAATAATAACGCCCCACGGCCCCGACCCGGTTCTCTACGGTGTAAGGGGGACAAACCCGGAAGCACTCATCAAAGCACTAGAAATCATAAAAACGGGAGAGCCTGTTCATGGATGGTGCCTCTTCAGGAGCAACCAGGGAACATCGGTTCACGAGAGAACCACTTCCATACCCCGCTACTATAAGACAGGAACCATGGAGTGCACGGTAAAAGAGGAGTCTGAAATCCTTCCTAAAGGACATGTACTAGTGAAGGCTGAGTGTGGAGGAGTGCCTCTTGACGTATTATTCTATAGAGAAAGCTTTCCTCTAAACAAGGCTGCAGCATCTCTTCTACCGGGAGACCAGATAAAAGTAACAGGCTCTATAAAACAACGGCAAGGGAAGCTGACTCTCAACGCAGAGGTGCTCTACATAACAAGACTTGTATGGAAGAGGACAATGATAGCGCCCCGGTGCCCCAGGTGTGGAGCCCGCATGAAGTCCAAAGGATCTGGTAAAGGATACAAATGCCCCAGATGTGGTTTTTACGATAGAAGAATTAAGAGTGTGGAGGTTATTGAGAACAGGAATCTATGCCCGGGTAGATATGTTCCTGTAGCAGCTCATATAGCGCATCTGGTTAGGCCCAACTGGCTGCGTCTTCCAGTTCTTGACGGTGTTCCCTTGGAGCTGGTTGAGGGATGGTGTAAACTCCCCGGTTAACAACCCCTCCGTTTCTAATGGAGCCCACCCAAAACAATACTCTACCAAGCACCCGGGGACCCCATTGCTTCTAATGGAGTACACATAACATTGTATACGGTTGTTTTGTTCTTATATAACATAGGATATAGGAATTTTTGTATTATGATCAAATAGTTTATGTCAACCTTCAACCTTACTCCAGTATCGCTCCATTAGAAACAGAGGGGGAGAGGAGTCTAACCGCTTATCATGTTCTAAAGAATATGGAATAACAACTTCTTCCTTTGCCTTAGATTGTATAAACTAGTTGTGACCCCTTTATTTCCAATGGAGCCCACCCGGTCGATCTTGTTTCATGTTACCAGCCACGGGTATCCGACTTGTTTCGTAGATATAGTAATATGTAAACTTCAAAAAACCCCCGGATCAATAGAGTTAATAGGGGCGGTAGTTTTGTATGTTGAAATAGTCTTCCATGGCCGCGGTGGACAAGGAGGAGTCACCGCGGCTAACATATTAGCCGGTGCCGCTGTACGCGAGGGCAAGTGGTCCCAGTCTTTCCCCCACTTCGGCGCAGAGAGGAGAGGCGCTCCTGTAAAGGCTTATGCGAGGATAAGTGACAAGCCTATACTGCGTCATAGCCAGGTAAAGAAGGCCGACATCGCCGTTGTCCTAGACAAGGAGCTTTTCAAGCTGGTCAATATTACCGGGACGGTAAAGGAGAACGGTGTTATCGTGGCAAACATCCCCCCAGTTTCTACTGTCAACCTAGATGGTTCTCAGTCTCTCTATTGTGTTGACGCGTTAGAGATAGCTAGGAGGCTCAAACTCTTCGTTGCGGGGTGGCCAGTCGTGAATACCAGTATGCTGGGAGCACTGGTCAAGGCAACCGGTGTAGTGTCGCTGGATAGTGTCTTAGCTGAGATTAAGAGCTACTGGCCGGGTAAGGCGGGTGAAGTCAACGCTGAAGCCGCCCGGGCCGCCTACGGGGAGACACTCAGGTGCATATAGATATGAGGTTTATTTCCCGGATCAGGTATTAGGTTAATGGAGGGAGTAAGGTTTGAATACACGTGTAGAGCCGCCTAAAACCGTATTCTACGCCCCGCTAGCCAAGCCCGCTCCCGGGGCCGTTGGCAAGACTGGCACGTGGAGGCATGACAAGCCGGTCATAAACGAGGAGAAATGCGTCAAGTGCTTGCTATGCTGGCTTTACTGCCCGGAAGACACTATTCTGAGGAGGGAAGACGACATGGTATACGTGGACTATGAATACTGTAAGGGATGCGGTGTATGCGCAGAGGTCTGCCCTGTAAATGCCATAGACATGGTTTCAGAGGGGTGAGGAGGATTGGCTATCAAGACCCTTACAGGCAACAAGGCCGTGGCCCACGCCGTTAAAGCTGCCAGAGTAAAGGTTGTATCCGCTTACCCGATAACGCCTCAGACTACTATAGTTGAATCACTGGCTGAGATGGTGGAGAAGGGTGAGCTAGACGCTAAAATGATAAGAGTGGAGAGCGAACACTCTGCTATGGCCGCGGTTTTCGGGGCCGCCTCGGCGGGTGCTAGGAGCTTTACTGCAACTTCAAGCCACGGCCTTCTCCTCATGCACGAAGTATTATGGTGGACCTCCGGTGCAAGGATACCGGTCGTCATGGCTGTGGTGACTAGAGCTATAGGCCCGCCTTGGAATATACATGTCGACCACCAGGACATATGGGATCAGAGGGATGCAGGGTGGATTACTGCTATAGCAGAGAACAACCAGGAGGTATTCGACCTCGTCCTCCAGGCGTTCAAGATCTCCGAGGATCCCAGGGACTATCTCCCCATGATGGTGGGGTTAGACGGATTCATACTATCCCATACTGTGGCCCCGGTTGACATACCGGATCAAGACAAGGTGGATGAATGGCTGCCCGGGAGGCGGCAGCCTTACGTGGTGGATCCTGACTCGAATATAGTTATGGGTAACCTGGCTACAGACGAGGACTACTATATGATGAGGTACTCTATCCAGGCGGCCATGATGGAGGCTAAGAAAGTTGTAGCAGAAGTGGATAAAGAATATGGAGACCTGTTCGGGAGGAGCTATGGAGGCCTAGTAGAGTGTTATCACTGCATGGAATCCAGCTACAATATCGTCGTGATGGGCAGCTGGGCTGGCGACGCTAAGGAGGCTGTTTCCAAGCTCCGCGAGGAGGGGTATAGCGTTGGAGTGCTGAGGATAAGGTTCCTTAGGCCATGGCCTGACGACGAGGTGAGAAGCGTCCTCAGAGGGTCCAAGGGAGTCTTATTCTTGGATAGGAGTATAAGCTTCGGAGGCAAGGGCCACCTGTTGTCGGAGGCGCTTACAAACATGCCTGAAGCCGGGAAGACGGTTGCGGTGAGAGGCGTTATAGCCGGCCTAGGAGGAGTTGACGTGGGCTCTGATGAGATGTACTCGTTGTTCAAAGGTTTTATAGATGAGGTAGAAGAGAAAGGCGCTTTCTACGATCCGGAATACTGGTATCTACCCGAGCCCTACAGGGACAAGCATTCTCCCAGGCTGCGTAGTCCCGGTATAATGTTTTACGGAGAGAGGTGAGACAGGATGCCGTTAAACCTACGTGATTTCCCGAGGATAAGGTATAACATGCCTGGAAACGCTGCTTGCCCTGGATGCCCCGAAACGATGGGTATGAGATACGTTAAGATGGCTTTGGGGGACAAGGCGGTTCTTGTTATACCTGCGGGCTGTAGTAGTGTCATACAAGGCATAGAGCCTAGGTCAGGTGTTAACTTCCCGATATTGAACATTGTTTTCGCAGCTGCTGGAGCGGCTGCAGCCGGTATGAAGGCTGCATTCGAGGTGCTGGGCAAGGATGACGTTCAGGTGGTTGTATGGGCGGGAGATGGTGGAACAGCCGATATAGGTTTACAGTCTATGAGTGGAGCCGCTGAGAGGGGGGACGATATAATCTATATCTGCGTTGACAACGAGGCCTACATGAACACGGGTATACAGAGAAGCGGGGCTACACCTTATGGTGCCTGGACTACTACTACATGGACTGGCAAGAAGGAGCACAAGAAGAATGTCCCACTAATAATGATCGCACACGACGTGCCGTATGTGGCAACAGCCAGTGTAGGCTACCCCCAGGACTTCATAGAGAAGCTGCGTAAGGCGGCGGCTATAAGAGGCTTCAAGTATATACACCTCCATGCTCCATGTCCCGTGGGATGGAGGTTCGATCCCTCGCTTACAGCCAAGATAGCCCAGCTAGCGGTCAAGACTGGTATGTGGCCTTTATACGAGTACCATAACGGCGTCTTGAAGATAAGTAGTTTCAGCCGGCTCTATAAGAGAAAGGATAAGAGAACCCCTATAACCGAGTATCTCAAGCTGCAGGGTAGATTCAAGCACCTAACCGATGAGGATATAAGAATACTGGAGCAGTACATAGACAGGCTTTGGCAGTGGCTTGAAGTATTGGAGAAGTCTGGCAACCCCGTCGAGACGGCTAGAGGAATCGTTGGTAAACAATAGAAAATACACTCTGGTTTTCAACCTCCCTGAAACCTTCTTCAACACCTGTCATTATATTCTAATTATAAATGGTGTATAGGCTTTGGGGGAGAACGGTAAGAGGGAGGCAGCCCTGCGTTTCGTTGAGGCCTTCGGGGACACGTTGAATGAGTCTAGTATAATAGGGGTAGGCACGGGTTCCACAGTGTCCCTTGTAATAGAGGAGCTTGCCGTGAGAGGCATTCTGGAGGGGAAGACTATTGTAGCCACTAGTCTCGACTCAATGTACAAGCTGAGGAGCAATGGTATTCTGCCTGCTCACCCCTCAGCAGTTGCCTCGGTTGACGTCTATTTCGATGGGGCAGACGAGGTAGACATGCATGGGAACATGATAAAGGGCCGGGGGGCTGCCTTGTATGGAGAGAAGATGATCGCCTTCCGCTCAAAGTTAAACGTCTTCATAATAGACGAGTCGAAACTTGTTGAGTCTCTGGGCACGAAGAAGCCTCTCCCCGTAGAGGTTCATCCATGGATGATTCAAACATTCCTTCTCTGGGCTGAGCATAAGGGATTGAAACCAGAGCCTAGGAGGGGGGGAGGCCGTGACGGCCCCGTCATAAGTGATTATGGAGGAGTTATTGTAGATCTCTTCTTTGAGAACGGTATAGAGGATCCTCGGGGTCTCGAGGAGGAGCTGACGCGGGTGCCGGGCGTTGTTGAGACAGGCTTGTTTCTCGGTTATACCGACTATGTAGTTGTGGGTTGGGATAAGGGTGGAGGAGAGATTAGATCCTATAAGCGGACGAGAGGAATACATTACCGTTGACGATCTCCGCGAGTCCCTGAAGACTGTAGAGGGGATAGACAGGCTGGGTAGAACCAAGGCAGCAGAGGCCAGGGCTGGGAGGAGGTTTGCGAGGATACTATCGAATCCCCCCCTCTACGTTTACATGGGGCTAAATGAAGACTATCTCGTCATACCGAGAACATTCTGCTCCTGCAACGGTTTCATTATACAGGTTGTAGGGGAAGGCAAGAGACCATACTGCAGCCACCTAGCAGCATTGGAGATAGTGGGCGACGACTACATCGACCTCTCCGAGAGACTTACGGTTGAAGACGTTGTGGGGATAATATTAGAGCTCCTCTACTATAAGAGATCCAAGATTCTACGGAGACTAGTATACGGGGGCCAGTGAGCCAGGCCTTCCCGGTAGGGCTACGGTATAACTAGGGTTCCAGCGGATCCCTCGACAGCCTTCTCTAGGGTTTCCAGGGACGTGATAACGGCTTTCCCCTTGTTCCGCTCTACAAACCTGATGCATGCAAGTACCTTAGGCCCCATGCTTCCCGGAGGGAATAAGCCTTTTCTATAAAGCTCCTTTAATTCATCCACCCTTACCACGCCTAGTCTTTCCGCTTTCTCACTCCCGTAGCCGAGGTATACGGCGTCCACGTCTGTAGCAATTACAAGCATTGACGCGCCGATGGTTGAAGCAATGATCTCCGAGGCTAGATCCTTGTCTACTACTGCCTCAACGCCCTGCAGACTCTCCCCCTTCTTAAAAACGGGTATACCTCCTCCCCCGCTAGCTATAACAATATAATTGGACTCGAGGAGGCTCTTTATAGCATCCGCCTCAACGTTCATCAGAGGATCGGGACTGGGCACCACTCTCCTATAACCTCCCCGGGGATCCCTCCTCATAACCCACCCCTTCTCCTTCTCCAGCTTCTTGGCCTGCTCCCCGCTGTAGTAAGGCCCTACAGGCTTAGTGGGCATTCTAAAACCCGGATCACTAGGATCCACTATTACCTGGTTCACTAATGCGACGACTTTTCTATCATAGCCCGCTTCAACCATACGGTTTCCTATAGCCTGCATAAGCATGTAACCCAGCCATCCCTGGGTCATTGCAGTGGCTATATCCATGGTTAGTGGTGTGAACTTCTCTTTCAAAGCCTCCATCCACTCTAGGATCATACCTACTTGAGGGCCATTGCCGTGTGTCACGAGGACCCTGTAGCCTTTGCTATATAATGCCACGATCTGCTGTGCAGCGTTGTCAACGTTTCTCCACTGCTCTTCCAATGTATTGCTGGATTTTTTCTTCATAAAGGCATTCCCGCCCAGTGCTACGACTATCGTCTCTGCCAAAACAGTACACCGCTGATAAAACCTGTATACTATCCGGAATTAAAAAGGAAGGATAGAATAGGGCGGGAGAGCCCGTAAAGTGGAGGATTCTTTTAGCCCTCACCTTGCCCGTATATTGCTTTATGGAATACTATATAGTATATGAAGCCTGTAATGACGCCTATATACCAGCTCAGAGGGCTTGGGAAGACGATGGGACCCACATATACTAGGCTCCCTCTTATCCAGCTGTATATGTATGTTGTGACCACCGCCGCTATGAGGGAGGCTATACCAGCCCAGTTTACCCCTCCACTATACACGTGTTCCCTACTATAAAGCTGGTTCAAACTGTATTTTCTTCTGCGTACTAGGTAGAAGTCGGCAAGCATTATGCCGGCAATAGGACCTAGGAGTATGCCGTAGTTGGACGAGAAGTTTGTAACATAGTTAACATAGTCCTGCCCCTTATCAACTGCCCACCATGGCGCTATGAGGAATCCTATTACGCCGGCTACTAGAGCAGCCTTCCGCAAGGGTAGTCTGAGGCTTGCGGTGAGTATGTCTATTAGAGGCGGCAGATTGGCTGTAACATCGGTTGAGAATGGCGCTAGGAATGCGAACATCTCGCCTAAGAGAACGGCTATAGCTCCTGGGGCGGCAACCATCACTATGTCCTGCGGGGTCACATACCCGGCTCCATACATGGATTCCGTGTAGAGTACTAGGTAGTATCCTAGGAGGGTACCGAAGATCTGTGCTACGACTATCCCTACTAGGGGCCCTCCTACCAATCCTCCCCATAGAGTCCCCTTGCTCTTCTTCAGCCCTCTAGACAAGTCCGATATGTTGAGCGCTACTGTGGCCCACCAGTTTGTTTGAACTGCTATATAGGTTATGAACGCAGTGCTCGTCAATCCTACGCCCTCAGGGAGAGCGAGCTTCGCATTCTGTCCGTGCAGAAAGTATAGTAGCCATGCGAAGTAGAGCAGTAGAAGAGGGCCTCCATAGTTTGCAACGTAGCCTATGCCCTTTAATCCCTTGGACATTACTATTACGGCAAGGGCCACGTAGAATATGAGGGCTATTCCCACATACTTGTAAGCCTCCGCCACGACTTCCCCTCTAGGCAATCCTAGAGCCCATAGTGCTATCATGGTTATAGCAAGCGAGCCACCATACGCCTCTACCCCCAGCCAGCCGGCTCCTACTATGCCTCTGAGCAGGACGGGAAGGTGTATCCCCCTCTTACCGAATGCTGGTCTTAGCTGTACTGGAAATGGTATTCCATACTTCCAGCCAGGATAGCCGTTCAGTATCATCACTAGGGTGGCCGCCAGGTTTCCCAGAAGCGCTCCTATAGCCGCTTCTCCGGGTGTCAGGTTGAGGCTTCTCGCTATCGGTCCTAGGAAGAACATTGGTATGCATGTGTTCATTGAGAACATCATGAACCAGAAGGTTATCGTTCCATAGACTCTTTTCTCCTCGGGTAGAGGGAGGAGCTCAGGGTGTTCCTCCGCCCAACTCGAGCCTTTACCCATAATACCCTTCGCAAGGAAGGTGCGGGTAGTTATATTTAAATTTTATCATTATAAGGTCAATCTACCATAGAACCTATTCACATATATTTATATATGAAAAACCCGGTTATTAAACCCTAATACCATCCAAAACAATAAAACCCGGTGCAGTATAATGGAGCCCCCCACACTACAGCAGCTCCTAACAACCGCTTCAATAATCCTACTAGTCCTAATCATAGCATACACCATCCTGAACTATAGGACAACTAGCAAAATACTGAAGCAATACGGGGTCTATATAAGGAAAACAATGCAGTTAGAGGAAGTGAAGAACTTCATATCAACCCATAGGAAGGTCAAAGTTGAAGTAGAAGACCGGGAGTCCACGATCAAGGTTTACTGGATAGACACTATAGAAAAATCCCATATAGCAGTAGAACTAGACAGGAAGAGTAGTAATGTTGTATATGTTGGAAAAGACTAGAGTCAAGCCATTGCCCTTATGTTATTTAATCTATATGTTAGAAGTTAATATGTCTTACATTTATTTTTTTTAAACTACAAACATGATTCTGGTTTACTAGATTATATGTTCCTAGTTTCAAATGGTAATTATAATGTATTAAAAACAAGAAGCCTCAAGGTGGCTTCAGTTGAAGATCGTTGACGCCGTTATAGTACTAGCTTTCTTCCTATTAGTTGCATCAACCTATTCGCCTCCAGTAACAGATAAAGGATACCTTAAACCTCCAATAATCCTAGATCCTGTATCTATTAATATGATTGTAGAGAAAAAACAAGCATACCCCTACGAACCTGTACAGCATTATGCGAGTTATAATTATGCAATGTGCTACGAAGCACCTGTTCACCTTGTGTTTGAGGTGGATGTTGATCCTAGGGTAAACGGGAAACCCAACATAAATTATAGATACAACATACCAGTAGGATACGACTTTACTTCGAACCCTACATCGAGTATTGATATATTGGATAATATAGGTTATACACAGGCATATAGGTTTAAGTATGATTGGTGGGTATGGTGTAGTGATGGAACTCGCGAGATAGGTTATGTTGCCAGCGGGGGATTGAATGCTAGGGGGTATGCATTATATAGTGGAGCGGGGGATCCCACAGGACCGGACTTTATTGAGCCTACCGACTACGATTACTTTGTCGTGACGGGTACTGGAGGATTAGGTATCGGTTTACCAGTAAGTGGGTAACCATTTTATTTTTCAAACATTGATTGGATAAAAATATAAAGTAAAAATATGGTGATGTGATTGGATATACGTATGATCTTTTATATTTTTTATAAGAATGCTTCCGGTATGAAAAGACATATTATCAAAGTAATAATATTGTCAAGCATTATATTGGGTTACTCTCTCGTTAACCAGTACCCAGTGGCACAGGAATACTATACTTTAGTTGAACCCTACAATCATGGGTCATCCGATTTAGTAATTGATTTAATCACAGTAGAATCAGGTTTAAAGCAGGCAGCGTTCGCAGCATCTAATGATACATCGGTATTTAACGTCTCCTTAGACTATCACGAGATGACAAATGCCATAATAGAGGTTCTACATTCCTATTCCAATGGTTTGAAGTATACTGTTGTAGGTGTAGATTCGGTTAATAGGAGAATTTATATAAACTCAACAGATGACCAGAGGTTCCTCCCGATTTTTATAATAGAGGGCCGCAAGATAAGTAGCTGTAATGAAGCCCTGTATTACTATTCTAACACAAAAGGCTATAATGTAGGCGATGTGATCACCGTAGGCAATAGTTCCAGGAGAATCGTCGGCTTGTTTGCCTCAGCCCCTGTATTGGGTAGTGCTCTTCTGACTGACGATTATGTGATCACATGCGGTGACCCCTATACTGGAGATCCTATGATCTTCGTGGACATGAATGGAAAAACACAGGTGAACCCAGTCAGGACAGAGATTTATCGGGAGATGTTGAGAGAGTTCTTCGGTATAAGCGAGCTCCCTAGCTCCGGGAACCTCACTAGAGGCATGGGCGGCATATACGACATCAGCACCTTAAGAAAGGAGGCGTGGAGAATGTTTAACGAGGAGTATGGAATGAGGACTGAGTGGGGCGTTATTCTAATAGCCACTCTATTAATTTATTCCGCGTATCTAGCGCGTGTAGCCCTTATAGACGTTGGAGACTCCCTCCGCGGGCTTATAGCACTGCTTTACTCTCAGGGAGCACTAGATAGTCATGTGGCTTTACTCTTGTCTCTTCAGACATTAACCTACGTAGTTCCCTCTTTGTTTATAGGCATCGTCATCGGATACGAGTTCATGAGAGCTGTTTTAGATGCGTTTATACCGTTCATCCTCGCATTCAAATGGATATCCAGCCTCTTTATAGCAGGAGTACTTTTCTCCCTTGTGCTTGCAATCGCAGTTGGCATGTACAATGTTAGGCGGATAGGGCTTTCATCCACTTTGAGGGGTGAGTGACAATTTGAGTGCCGAGGTTATAGTTGACAAGGTGGCGAAGAATTATAAGACGGGCCATGGAGTTATATGGGCTGTCAAAGAGGCAAGCTTTACTGTGTCCAAGGAAGACTTTGTTGTCCTCCTAGGCCCTAGCGGATCTGGTAAATCCACTGTTCTCTCTATTATAGCTGGATTAGACAGGCCTTCACAGGGAAGAGTTGTGGTCGCCGGAGTGGATATCTCCCAAGCCTCCTGGGGAGAGTTGAACCTCATGAGGAGGAGGCTAATAGGTTATGCTCCCCAGGCCGATATAGCCATAATGAAGACCAACGTAGAATTTAACATAGCCTTACCACTGTTCCTCCGTGGATATAAGAAGGATGCCGCGTTAGGCGAGGCTAGGAGAGTTGCAGAAAAACTAGGACTCGGGCACACGGTTAAAAGGTTTCCCTCCACTCTCAGTGGAGGCGAGTTTAGGAGACTCGCGGTGGCTAGAGCCCTAGTGGTGAGGCCTACTCTTCTCCTGTTGGACGAACCTACTTCTAGCCTTGACGAAGATACTGCAGTGCGTGTATGGAGTGTTATAGATGAATACCATAAAGAGAACAGATCCACAGTTATTGTTGCAACGCATGACAAGCATGTTCTTAAGTTTGCAACGAAGATAATCGAAGCCAGGAACGGAGTTATAAAAGAGTCGAAGATGACGGAGAAGCGTCACGTCTAAATCATCTTTTCAGAACCTGTAGAAAATGCTGAAAATGGTGGGCCCGCGGGGACTTGAACCCCGGACCTCCGCCTCTCTCAGAGCCAGGGCGTTATCCTGTTGTAGCCCTGGATCCCGTGTAAGGGCGGCGTCCTAACCAGGCTAGACGACGGGCCCCCTCATCCTGAGTGCTGGTGCGGGGGGTGGGCTTTGAACCCACGCAGGCCTACGCCATCGGGTCCTCAGCCCGACCCCTTTGACCAGGCTCGGGCACCCCCGCACCCTAGGGATTCCCTTTAATGGATATGGGTTTTTATTGATTGCCTAGGCCTAGAGCTTCCTATACAACGGGTTCCCCTTCTCTTTCTCTCTAAGCACCCTATAAGTGGGTGTGATGTTTTTTGGCATGTTGGCTTCTGCCAGCTTTATTCTCCTCACACTAGTGTTGATGGGTGCTTCTTTTAACCGTCTGGGATCCGCTTCTGCCAGCTTCGCAGCCTTCTCCAGTATCTCAATATACTTGTCTATGTTCTCCTTTGTCTCGGTTTCCGTGAACTCTATCATAAGCGCCTCCTCTACTATTAATGGGAAGTATATCGTGGGAGCATACACGCCGTTGTCCAACAGGTATTTGGCTATGTCAAGCGCTGTTATCCCGTGTTTCTCCTTCAAGGGCTTGGCGCTTAATACGATCTCATGCTTCCTCGGCGTAGCCGGGTTGTAGGGGATACTATAACCAGAGTGTTTCCCTATTTTTGCCTTGAAATAGTTTGTATTGAGTACACTTACTATTGCGGCCTTTCTGAGGCCCTCCCCGCCTAGAGCCTTTATGTAGGCGTATGCCTTTAGTGCTACAGGCACGTTACCCATGAACGAGTGCATATAACCTACACAGTCCCGGCAACTCCATTCAACACGGTACTCGCCATTCTTCTCTATAACCAGGGGCCTGGGGAGATACTTTGCCAGTTTTTCTTTTACACAGAGTGCAGCTCCTCCAGGCCCTCCTCCCCCGTGGGGGGCAGAGAATGTTTTGTGGAGGTTTAGGTGAACTATATCGAACCCCATGTCACCTGGGCGTGTTATACCCATTATACCGTTAAGGTTTGCACCGTCATAGTAGAGTAGCCCCCCGTTTTCGTGTACGAGTTTTGATATGGTTAGTATATCCTTCTCGAAAAGTCCGAGAGTGTTGGGGTTTGTGAGCATTATGCCGGCGGTTCTAGGCCCTACTATGCTTCTAAGCTCTTCTATATCCACGGTTCCTTCTTTATTGGAGTGAACGGTTATGGCCTCGAATCCTGCCATGCGTGCACTGGCAGGATTGGTGCCATGCGCGGAGTCCGGCACTATTATCTCGCTCCTTTCATGTTCACCCCGTTCTTCTAGGTATTTACGTATTATGAGGGCTCCGGCGAATTCTCCTGATGCGCCGGCGGGTATGGATAGCGTGCACGAGTCCATGCCAGTTATGTAAGCCAGCATGTTCTGAAGCTCATATAGCGTTTCCAGTATTCCCTGTATCTCACTGTCGTCTTGGAGGGGGTGAAGCCATGTAATCCTCTTATCCCAGCCTATGTCCTCGTTAAGTTTGGGGTTGTACTTCATCGTGCAGCTTCCTAGAGGCACGGGGCCTAGGTCTACGCCATAAGACATCTGGCTGAGCCTTGTGAAGTGCCTAGCTACCTCTACCTCGCTAACCTCAGGCAGGGCGAGGTTAGCCTGCCTCTTATAGGCTTCAGGCAGTTCTATAGTGTATTCTGAGAAGTCGTCATTCAGAATTATCCCCTTCTTCCCAGGCTTGCTATACTCGTAGATTAGCGGTTCACTCCATCTGGACTGTCTCCACTCACCCATCAACCGGCCATCTCCCCCAGTAATTCTACTAGACCGTCTATATCACTGCGTGAATGGATTTCTGATACACAGAAGAGCCCTGTATCCTTACGGTCCGTCATTAAACGAGAGAGATCGAGTCCAGGTAATATACCTCTTGTTCTCAGATAATCCTCGGCTACACGATATTCAGTGTTGTGGAATATTATTGGCAGGTTTTCAAAATAGTATACCCCCTTCTCGGGAAGGTCTATGCCATCGATATCCTCTAATCTACCTGCGAGATACTGGGTCCTCTTCAGTATAGCTTCGCCGATGAATTTGAAACCCTCCTTTCCCAGTAGAGCCATGAAGACGGCCGCACCTATGGTCGCTAGTGCTTCATTTGTCGTGATATTACTTGTTGCCCTCTCCCTGCGTATATGTTGTTCTCTTGTCTGAAGTATCATGGTATATGCACGGTTTCCTTCAACGTCTTCTCCCAGACCGATTATCCTTCCAGGCATCTGCCTCACTATACGCGAATCCCATCTAGCGGCGAGAATCCCTAAGCCTATACCACCCATGTTCAACCCTAATCCTAAGCTGCGTCCCTCAGCCACGGCTATGTCTGCCCCGTATTCCCCCGGAGGCTTTATCACGCCTAGAGAGAGTGGTTCCGTTAAACCTATAACCAGGGCCCCGTAATCATGCGCGGTCTCAGCCAGTTCCCTTGTATTCCCCCGGAGCTTTCCTAGGAAGGTAGGGTTGTCTATTATCAATGCGGCGACGTCTCGGTTCATTATCTCAGATAAAGCATCTTCCTCCAGCCCATCGACATAGTCCACCTTGCCTCCAACTCCCCTTATA
The DNA here is from genome assembly GCA_964451715.1 of uncultured Desulfurococcales archaeon. Taxonomy (GTDB): domain Archaea; phylum Thermoproteota; class Thermoprotei_A; order Sulfolobales; family Acidilobaceae; genus Tiamatella. Next base: position 45,569 of record CAYVIZ010000001.1, read on the forward strand.
TACGTTTCCATCACCCTACGATAGAACGGGTTGACGTCACGGTCTACTATAACCCTCTTCTTCCTTGTTATCCTGAAACTCATTAGTACAGCTTCCCCGAGCGCTGATCCTCCATCGTAATGAGATGCGTTTACTACATCCATTTCGAAGAGGTCTGCTATCATGCTTTGATACTCGAAAAATGCTTGGAGAAGCCCCTGTGAAACCTCGGGCTGGTATGGAGTGTATGCAGTATAGAACTCTGATCTGGCCATAACGTGTTTTACAAGTGATGGTGTTATATGAGGACACGGTGGCCTGTGCATCCTGTGGGGTCGGTATACATTGTTTCTTGACAGCTTGTCATCCATGAGCATGAGAAGCCTGTAGTCATCCATCCCGGGGCCGAGTTCCGTGAGAGGCTCTTTCAACATTATATTGGCTGGTATGTCGGAGAACAACTCCATTACATCGTTTATGCCTATCTCCTCCATCATCTCCTCCATGACTCTACTATTCAGGTTGGGGATCCAAGGATGGCTAGTCAAATTCTTTAGTCACCTCGTGATTTAAAGCGTTATCATGTAATAATGGAGTTGTACCGGGTTATATACAGTTAATTTACACGAGTATTTCCTCATTCGTATCTTTTGCTAACATTTATATTAGTATCATACATAAATCTCTAGTCGGACAAATTTTCATAGGTGAATCCATCTTGGTAGACTTCGAGTTCACAGAGGACGAGATCAGGTTCAGGGATAGTGTAAGAGAGTTCGCCCAGCGATACATAGAACCTAAATGGATAGAAATCGATGAGAAGGGCCGTATTCCAGTAGATCTTATAAAGAAGATGGGAGACCAGGGGCTCTTCGCCATCCCAGTTCCCGAGGAATACGGTGGAATGGGCGGCAGCATGGTTATGACTGCCCTAGCCATAGAGGAAATAGCCTATCACGACCCTGCAGTGGCGGTAGCCGTCTATGCTCTCCTGAACAACGGATGGCCGCTGGCTCTCGCGTTGTTCGGCCAGGAAGAAGCTAAGATGGAGATACTCCCTAAAGTAGCCAGCGGAGACGCGTTCTTCGGCATAGCATCCACGGAGCCCCAGGGAGGAAGCGATGTAGCCGGAATTAAGACAGTGGCTAAGAAGAGGGAGGATGGTAAATGGGTTGTGAACGGTGAGAAGACATTCATCAGCGGTGTCAGAGAGCTTCAGGAGCTTCCGGAGGGAGGCGGCTTCTTCCTCGTCTCTAAAACCGAGAAGACCGGCTGGAGCCATAAGCGCATCACGACATTCGCCCTACTCCCTAAGTGGAATGGAAAACTTAGAGAGGGATGGAAGCCTACTCTATACGATGACATAGGGAGACACGGGCTGTCGACAGGCGGCTTCACGCTTGAGAACTTCGAGATAGACGACAAGTACAGGATAGGAGACGTCAACAAGGGCTTCTACCTAGTACTCCAAGGATTCAACATTGCCAGAATACTCGTTGCCGCAGCCACCATAGGAAGCGGTAGATGGGCTCTAGACAAGGCTAAGGAGTGGCTTAGAACGAGGAAGCTGTTCAAAGGTAGACCCATAGCCAGCTTCGAAGGCGTAAGCTTCAGGTATGCAGAGCTCTACACCATGCTTGAGGCCGCGCGGTACTTCGTCTACAAGGCAGCTTGGATGGCTGACAACACGTATCTAACCAAAAGCCCGAGGTTCAAGCCGCAGGATCTAAACCTGCCTGTAGCTATGGCTAAGATGCTCGGGCCCACGACAACCACGGAGATTTACACCGAGGTCTTGAAGTGGTTTGGAGCATACGGTTATACCAAGGAGTGCGCTGCTCACAGAGGATGGCTAGGAACGTTCTCATACACAATAGGCGCTGAAGGTGCCCAGAACATTATGAAGTACATTATAGCTAGAGATACCCTGGGCAGCGACGCTGTTAGGAATGTATGGGCTGAGGAGGAAGACTAAAACAGGGTCTTCCTCCCAGTTACCATTCTCCCCATTATGATTCCTCTTAAATTAATAATCACAAGATAAATGGAGAAAGGCGTGGAGGGAGTATTTGGGCATGACAAGGGTTCTAGTCTCTATAAAACTAACATACGACGTTAACCAACTGAAGTTCGAGAAGGACGGTACACCCATACTTGACGCCTGTCCCCGGGTTATGGGAGAGGCTGATAAATGTGCTATTGAGGAAGCCGTGAAGCTTAAAGAGTCGGGTAAAGCTGAGGAAGTGGTAGCGTTAACCATTGGTTCTACAAAGGAGCACCAGAGAATACTAAGGGACGCCTACGCTATGGGTGTTGATAAAGCCTACATGGTTCGCTTGGACTCCGATGATATGGCCACGGCTACCACTATAGCGAAAATAATAGCATCGTTCGCAGAGAAGACTGGCCCATACGATATCATACTACTAGGCTCTGGGGCAAGCGATACTCATTCCTCAGTTGTCGGCCCCATGGTCGCTTCTCTCCTAGGCTATAATCTGCTGGCTAACGCTGATAGAATAGAGGTAAAGGATTCACTGGTAAGTATAACGTCTACGCTAGAAGATGGACAGTATGTTGTAGAGTCGCCTCTACCCGTGGTGGTGACTGTGACGAGTGAAGCAAACCAGCCGCGTATACCTACTATTAGAGACATCCTTAGATCAAAGAAGAAACCCATAGAAGAGATAGAAGCCGCTGATCTAGAAGCTGATCTATCTAGGATAGAGCTCGTTGAGATAAAGAAATTCGAGGTTCCACGGAAGAGGATAAAGATAGATGCTACAAGCAATGTTGGAGAAGCAGTGGATAAGCTCATTAAAGAACTTGAGAATGAGGGGGTGATCTAAGGAATGGCTAGTGTTATAGTTTATGCCGATGAGGCCTCTACCGGCAGACAGTTGGCAAGTGCGGCTAAGAGCTTAGGGGATCCTGTGCTTGTGACTCTAGGGGAAGACAACGCCGACGCCCTCTCACGTTACTATAAACGGGTTTACCTTCTGGAAGACAGTATATTCGATCCCTTGAAGACGTATAAGCCTATAATGGATGTGATAGACAAGGAAAGCACCAGCATAGTGTTGTCTCCCTGCAGTAACAAGGGCCGGATGATAGCTGGCCTCATAGCGGGAGGCAAGAACTTCAACGTCGCCACAGATGTTATGAAGCTAGAATATGAGGACGAGAAAATTCTTGTTACAAAACTTACATTCGGTGGGAATGCTTATGCTAAACTCTCAATGACAAAACCCTTAGTAGCCTGTATAGCAAGCGGCTCCTACAAGGAGTCGGAGCCTTTCCCCGAGCCTGGCGAGATAATTAGAATAAGCCCTGGCGATTCCAGCCTTTCTGTGAAATTCACTCCTAGAAGGCTTGAAGGAGCTGATCCTACTAAGGCAGAAGTAGTTGTGGGCGCTGGTAGAGGGTTGAAGAAGAAGGAAGACCTTGAAATGATAAAGGAGTTAGCATCGCTTCTAGGTGGAGCTTGGAGTGTAACAAGGCCTTTAGCCGCTGACTACGGATGGGCTGACTCTTGGATAGGTATTTCAGGCCTTATAATAAGCCCGAAGCTATACATAGCCATTGGTATATCGGGCCAGCCTCACCACACTATGGGTGTTAGAGGCTCCAAGGTAATAGTAGCGATAAACAACGACGAGTCGGCCCCCATATTTGAGGAAGCCGACTATGGTGTTGTAGGAGACTTATACAATATCGTACCCGTACTTATAGAAAAATTAAAGCAGAGGAAAAAGTAAGCAAAGTCTTTTCCCATTTTATTTTTACCCTATTCTACCTAACACTGGGTAATCAAGGCTTAATTAAAGCAAGGCTATTCTTACTTCTCCGAGGAGGATGTAGTTTGTCCGAGAAGTTCGATGCTGTCATAGTAGGGGGAGGACCTGCTGGTTTAAGCGCAGCGTACTTCCTGGCTAAGAAGGGCTTGGAAGCCGTTGTCGTCGAAAGAGGCGCTGAGACGGGTTCCAAAAACGTGTTCGGAGGCAGGATATATTCATACGTTCTGGATAAGCATATTCCAGGATGGCGTAAAGAAGCCCCCATAGAGCGTTGGGTGAGGAAGGAGAAACTAAGCCTCTCCTGCGGCGATTCCACTTTAACACTAGATTTTGACATACATAGAGGATACAGTGACGAGGAGTATGATAGTTTTACGGCGTTCCTCAGCAAGTTTGTTGCATGGCTTGCAGAGAAAGCCGAGGAGGAGGGCGCCTTAGTGCTTGCAGGGAGCAGGGTGGACGATGTCTTATTTAAGGAAGGCATAGCCAGCGGAGTGATTGCTGGAGGCGAGGAGCTAGAGGCGGACTATGTGGTTATCGCAGAGGGTGTAAACACTCTTCTAAGCGAGAAGCTGGGAATAAGGAAGGAACCCTCCCTTAATACCACGGCGCTCGGTGTTAAAGAAGTTATAAGACTGGGTAGAGACGAGATAAACAAGCGGTTTAACCTAGAGGATTGGGAGGGTGTAGCCCACTTCTTCATGGGAGGGCCGCTGCAAGGTATTGCCGGAGGAGGTTTCCTCTATACTATGGGTGAATACGTAACGCTAGGTGCTGTTGTAAGGTTGTCTGAAATAAGGAAGAAGAATATAATGATGAAAGATATTGCTGAGCTCATAAGACTACACCCCGCAGTTTATGAGTATGTTAAAGGAGGTGTTCTAATGGAGTATTCAGCTCATCTTACTAGAGAGGGAGGACTTCTCGACGTAATGGATAAGCCTTATGGGCCTGGATATGTTGTTGTGGGTGATGCCGCGGGTTACCTGTTAAACACAGGGTTCACCGTAAGGGGCGTCGATATGGCAATAGAATCCGGTAGACTTGCAGCTGAGGCTATAGCTAAAGCTAGCGAGGAAGGTAGAAGGGATGAGGAGGCCTTGTCATTGTATAAGAAACTGGTTGACGAGAGTGTTATAGGCCATAATCTTAGAGAGTTCAAGGATCTTCCCAAGCTCCTCGAGAAGGATATTCTTTATACGGCTTTGCCTAACGTGGCATGCGATGTTTTCAAGGCAGCGTATACTACTGAAGAAACTGTTCAAAGGCTGTATCCTACTATGATGCATTCTCTTAAGAGGAATAACTTGGGTCTATTGACTCTACTTAAATTGTTCTTAGAGGCGAGGCGGTCGATATGAGCGAGGAAAAACTCAGTGTTGAGAAGAGGCTCACCCACACAAAGTTCGAGATATACGAAAAACCCCATATAATAGTTGATACAACGAAATGTGAGACATGTACTGATAAGCCATGCATAAAGGCGTGTCCTGCCGGTTTATACACACTAGACGAGAACGGCAAACTGGTTTTCGTATATGAGGGTTGCTTGGAATGTGGTACATGCAGGCTGATATGCCCGTACGAGGCAGTTTCATGGAGTTATCCTCCTGGAGGCTATGGTGTATGGTTTAAATTCGGTTGACTAGAACACGTAAGCACAGACTATAAAAGGAGCCCGTATTAAGCCTTAAAGAGGGGATTACAACGCATTCCATCAGGCTTGAAGGCATATCCTTTAGCTCAGCACACCTTACCAGTATAGAGGGGAAAAACTACGGTTTACACGGCCACACCTTCAATGTTTCTATAGAATTGTATGGGCTACCTGTTAAGGACAGTTATACAATAGTTGATATCACGCATCTCAGATCGAGGGTTGTCTCTATAGTGAATGATCTCGATCACAAAGTTATCCTAGGAGAAGAACAGAAAAAGCTGGGCAAATATTTGGAGGATAAAGGGGTCGAGGTATTTTATATACCATACCCCCAAGCTTCCATGGAAGCTCTATCCGAGTATATTGCATTAAAGTTATGGGAAATAGTTAGGGATTGGGAAAACGTTGATGGAATAAAGGTGTGTGTCTCTCAAGGTAGCTTCGAGTGGGCTTGCTTCGAAAAACGATCCAACCCCTCAGAGGAATAGCATCCTTATCTCCTACCGAGCTTCCTAGCCTCCCTCTCTGTCTCCCTAAGCATTAAGATGTCTCCTATCCTCACCGGTCCTAGTACGTTCCTTGTTATTATTCTACCCTTATCTCTACCCTCTAAGACTCTTACATGCACTTGTGTAACCTCTCCCGATACACCTGTCCTGCCTATGATCTGGATAACTTCGGCTGGGTATCCTAGCTCCTCTGTTATACTAGTACCTTTCTCGCTCAAGTCTTTTTCACCCGTCTAGGCTTCTTTTACAAGGAATAGGATTTAGAGGGGATAAAAACTTATTTAAACTATGTACATCGATTACCCCCATAACAGTGAGTATACAGGGTGATAGGTATTGCCTAAAGAGCAGGTATGCGCGTTTTGCGGTAAAACCATCGAGCCAGGCACCGGAGTTATGTATGTTACCAAGAGAGGGAATATACTCTGGTTCTGCTCTAGCAAGTGTATGAAGAACTACCTGGTGTTAAGACGGAACCCGAGGAAGTTGAAGTGGACAAAAAGTTACGGGATAAGATAGGCTTTATACTTTAAATTAATTGGGGTGATGTTTTGATGGCTGTAGAGAAGACTTTTGTGATGATAAAACCAGATGGAGTAAAAAGAGGACTAATAGGCGAGGTCATATCCCGCTTCGAGAGGAAGGGGTTCATCATAAAAGCGTTAAAGATGGTTAAACTGGATAAAGAGAAGGCGGAACAGCTTTACAGTGTTCACAGGGATAAACCCTTCTTTAACGAGTTAGTAGAGTTCGTCACCAGCGGGCCTGTCGTGGCCATGGTTCTAGAAGGCGAGAGCGCTATCAGTGTAGTTAGAACGATGATAGGATCTACAGATGGGCGCAAGGCTGCGCCTGGCACTATTAGAGGGGACTATGCTTTGGACATACAAGAGAATGTTGTACATGCGTCAGATTCTGGAGAAAGCTTTGAAAGAGAGTACAGGGTGTTCTTCTCCCCCGAAGAGATAGCCTGAACTATTTTTCAATTATTTTCTGCAAACGTTTACCGAGAATCCTGTATAGCGGATCTGCATTCTTCTTTATCTCAAGGATCTCGGCAAGAATCATCAGTTCGTCCCTAGATAAATCCCTACTATAATTCTCTATTATCTCTCTTGCATGCTCAGCAGGTACATCTGTGTATAGTACATCGCCTTCGAAGACATGTCTCCCCACCATTGATTTACCTTTAATAGAAACGGCTACAGCCATGCCCATAGTTGCTTCTTGTAGAGCCTCGTCCCTATCGCGTATACCGGAAATCTCCCCTATGACCCTGCCATCCTTTCTTATGAGTTTGTATCCAGGCCTTATTCGGCCTCCTAGCACTTCGACACCCACGATTATGGGATCGCTTCTTCTGAAGACGTGTTCGGGGAGTATCCTTATCTTGCCGGGTAGAACGAGTTTATTGAGTTTCTCCATCCTCTCCCTTTCCTTCTCTTCCTTGACCCATTCCTCATAGGATTCAAGCAGCCTGTAGATGACGCTGTCGGCGAATATTCTTATCCCCTGCTTCTTAGCCTCTTCCTCCGCCTCGGGCGTGATTTTAACGTTAAACGCCAGTATAACTCCTAGATAGCGGTCATGCTTCTTAGTGATGGAGGCGTCTATAACATCGTTCCTAGTCACGTTCCCTATCCCAGCCGCTCTCACAGGGACACCTGACTTTTTAAGAGCATGTGTTAATGCTTCGAGAGTGCCCAGAGTATCGGCTTTAACTATGACTCCTTCCTTGTCTGTTTTAACTATAACACTCTCAATATCCTTTTGGACTTCCCTCCCCAGTCTCTCAGCCTCTTCCTCGTTTTCCGCTGCAAGTAGCGGTGCACCGGCGAGAGCCTCCTCTACCCCGGGAGCAGCCACTTTGACTCCCGCGGCTGCAGCGACTTCTTCAACATAAATGAATTTGCCTTCATGGCTTCTTATCTCCTGTAACGGTCTAGGCATTAGTAATGCTTTTACCCTAGTCACTATAGGCCCGTTGAGACCGGCTGTAACTATTATATCCCCCTTTCTTAGTATTCCGTCATATATTATTACATCGAGTGTAACACCTAGCCCTGCTTCCTCCTTCACTTCTAACACTACTCCTTTAGCGGGTCCCTCCACGTAAACCAGTTTGTTGGCTAGATACTGTTGTATGAGTCCGGCGAGAACGGTGAGAAGCTCTGGTATTCCCTCCCCGGTACGGGCCGATACAGGTACTATGGCGAAGGTTTTCGTGAAATCCTTTATCCTAAGGAATAAATCAGCTGGTAGCCCTAGATCATACATTTGCCCTATTATCTCATATACACGGTTTTCTAGAAGCGTCTTGACTTCGGGTTTCTGCATCCTATAAGATTGAATGAAAGGCGAATCCGGATAGGAGTTCCATCCCGGTATGCGGTCTATTTTATTGGCGGCAATTATGAATGGAACCTTTCTTTGCCTCAGTATCTCTATAGCTTCATATGTCTGGTTTTTGAAGCCCTCCATTACGTCAACAACTAGTATGGCAAAATCGGCCACACTACCTCCACGTTTTCTGAGATTTGTGAATAACTCGTGTCCAGGCGTGTCAATAAACAATAACCCAGGTATTTTTAGTTTGACTGGTATGATTTCCTTAAGTGGTTCAGCGATTTTCTCGATTACTTCAGCAGGAACAATGCTTGCTCCTACATGCTGGGTTATTCCACCGGCCTCCTTCACCGCTACAGCTGTCCCCCTTATCTTGTCAAGCAACGTTGTTTTACCGTGGTCCACATGGCCTAGCACAGTTACTATGGGCTGTCTTAACCTCTTCTCTTTACCGCTAGCCATCACCCAATCCCTCGCTACACATCATGTCAGAGGAAAAGCATTATATATGATCCATTTCAACGCCTACAGAAGTGCTGGCCCCCGCTGCTCTGCTCTCGGTGGGGACCGGCGGGGTGTGAGAAGAAATGAGCTATATGGAAAGACCCCCACTCAGGGTTGTAATATCTGATCCGAAGGCTGGCGAGAAAATAGTAAACGTTAAAGTAAAGGGATCGGATGATAGCGCACTCGAGCTAAAGCCTTCAATGGTTAAAAAGAAAGATCAGGAGCGAACAGAGCTTCCATTAGCTTTTGTAAGCAAGAAGATATATGATGAACTAATGCTTGGAGAAGTAGGAGTGCTTACATTGAGATTCAGAAAAGACGACAAAAAGATTAACATCCCCCTCAAGGTTGTTCTAAAAGAGGATTTGCCTGAAGACGAGGTTCATGTAAACATAGAACTCTTAGGAGAGTTAGTCGGTGAAATGGAAGCCGAGGCCGAAGCTTTCAGAGCGAAGGCTTGGCAAATAGCTGTTCCTGAGGATGTGGCCATAAAGCTGGCCGGCCTCAAAATAAAGGATGAGTTCGACGGGGGCCTAGTAGGTCTACCCGGCAAGAGGCTCGTAATAACTGGAGGCACGGATGCGACAGGTATACCCATGCGTCCAGATCTACCGGGTGCGACGAGGAAAAGGATACTATTATCCGGGCCTCCCGCGTTTAGGCCGAAGGAGAAGGGAGAGAGGAGGAGAAAACTAGTCAGAGGTAAAGTAGTCCCCGACCCTCGAGGCGAGAGAAGAAAAACAGCGTTAGCCCAGCTTAACGTTAAGATAAAATACTAATTCCCCCGTTCTTTTACGGCTTCCTTCTATACCGCTATTCTTCAATATAATGCTTAATACCCTGACAACGGACCATTAGTTGAATACATGGTGTGTATTGTGGCGGAGAAAAGACAACCTGAAGTGAACATTGGAGTGGTAGGCCATGTGGACCACGGTAAAACGACTCTTGTCCAGGCACTAACGGGTGTCTGGACTTCCCGTCATAGCGAAGAGCTCAAAAGAGGTATGACCATCAAGCTAGGATACGCGGATGGAGATATATACCTGTGTGAAAAGTGCGGGGAACCAGAAGGTTATACCCCCGAGCCTAAATGTCCTTGCAGTGAAGGCGAGCCTAAACTGCTTAGGAGGGTTTCCTATGTAGATGCCCCTGGCCACGAGATATTAATGGCGACAATGCTCTCTGGTGCAGCATTAATGGATGGCGCGATGCTTGTGATAGCCGCTAACGAGAAGTGTCCCCAGCCGCAGACATACGAGCATTTCATGGCCCTAGATATAATTGGTGTACGTAACCTAGTAGTTGTTCAAAATAAAGTTGACGCTGTATCCCCGGAGAGGGCTAGAGAAAACTATGAGGAGATAAGGGAGTTCCTGAGGGGGACATGGGCTGAGAACGTTCCCATAATACCTGTAAGCGCTTTGCATAAGATAAACATAGATGTCCTCCTGATGGCCTTAGAGAAATACATACCAACAAAGCCTAAAGCACTCGATAAGGACCCGCTTATGTTTATTGCAAGAAGCTTCGACGTTAACAAACCCGGTACTCCTCCTGAGAGGCTTATGGGAGGCGTTATAGGTGGCAGCATTATCCAAGGAGTTTTCAGGGTAGGCGATGAAATAGAGATAAAGCCAGGCATAAGGATCTCTAAGCCGGGAGGGAAAACGGTTTATGAACCCATCACAACTACGATAGAAAGCCTCAAATTCGGCAGTCTATCCGTAGAAGAAGCCAAGCCCGGTGGGCTTGTAGCCATAGGAACAAAGCTAGACCCCTCAGTTACCAAGGCCGATAATCTCGTTGGGAACGCCATAGGAAAGCCTGGAACACTTCCGCCAGTCTATAATGCCCTAAGAATAGAGTATCACCTGCTCGAAAGAGTAGTTGGGCTGAAGGAACTTGTGAGAGTGGATAAGATAAATGCTAGGGAGCCTCTTATGCTTACAGTAGGCACTGCTATAACGCTAGGTGTCACCACCAAGGTCGGCCAAGACGAGCTGGAGATAGTTCTCAAGAGACCAGTAATAGGGTGGCCAGGAGCTAGAGTCGCTATAAGCAAGCAGATCCATGGCAGATGGAGACTAGTCGGATGGGGTATAATAAAGGACTGAGTGAGAGTTGATCAGAGAAGTAACACTAGAAGAACTAGTTTCCCAGGCTTCCCGCCGCAGCGATCTCCTACTATTCTTAGATACAAGCGCGCTTCTCGCAATAGGATCCGGCAGGCCTTCGCTCGAGAACCTGCTTGAAACCGCTGAGTTTAAAGGGATAATAGTGATCACTGACTCTGTTAAAAGGGAATTAGAACAACTCCTTCAGGCAAGGGGGTCGTCTAATTCGATTAAAGCTAAAGTAGCCCTGAGCCTATTAGAGTCTTCGGAAACCGTATTCTACTTAGTTAAACCAAGTAACACGCATTATTCTAGTGCTGATGATGAAATCTATATGAAAGCACTCAACCTAGCTCGTAGAGGATACAGGATCGCAGTGGCAACACTTGATAAAGGACTACGTAGGAGACTCCGGCAATCAGGTATTGCAGCCATATTCCTTAGAAGAAGCGAGAATAGGTTTGAGCTGGAGGGATACGTTGAATAGAAACATTTTTGTGCTTTTAAATACCCCATAGCCTAAAGAGGTTTAGTTCACGGGGATGTAATGTAATGTACTACGTTGCACGTATAAGGAAGATGCTAAAAATACCTCCCAACATGATATTTGAAGACAGGAGTATAAAGGAAATAGCGTTAGAGCTTCTCCGTAAGGATTTCGTGGAAGGGCTTGAGGGTCGTAATGATGAAGATCTAGGAATTATTTTAGCTGTAGACAACCTGGAGGTCCTGTCGAAGGGTATAATAATTCCTGGCGACCCGCGCCTCTACGTGGAGGTAGAATTCGACGCGCTTACATACAAGCCTGTACCCAACGAGGTTGTGAAAGGCAGGGTAGTAGATGTTAAGAACTTTGGCCTCTTCGTCAATATAGGCCCCGTCGAGGGGTTGGTTCATAAGACTCAGATTATGGATGAACCCGTTAAATTCGACCCTTCCAGAGGAGCCTTCATAGGAGTGAAAAGCAACCGTATAATAGAGCTTGGCGATATTGTGAGGGCCCGAGTCGCGCAGGTATCCACGAAAGGCGGATGGTTGAAAGTAGGGCTTACTATGAGACAGCCTTTCCTAGGTAAGGAGGAGTGGATAGAAAGCGAGAGAGAGAAGGTGAGCTCATAATGGGTTATAGGAGAACTAGGCGTCCCATTTTTAAGGCCTGCAAGAAATGTGGAGGCCTAGTAGATTTAGACGCTAAGAGTTGTCCTTATTGCGGGTCTTCATCATTTACAGAGGACTGGGAGGGGATGATAATAATTGTAGATCCGAACAAGTCTAAGGTAGCCCAACTCATAAACAGGAGCGACAAACCCGGCATCTATGCTATAAAAGTAGGGGGAAAGGTGGTTCTTAAGTAGCTATGAAATGCCTTGGGATAACTTCTAGAGATGTAAGAATGGACTTCTCTATTCCTAGAGGAATAATCGTATCGCAACAAATAGACGACTGGGTAAAGGGGAATCTAAAGGGAAGACACGTTATTAGTGTAGGAGACGTTGTAACAGAAACGCTGGTAAGGAACAATATAAAGCCCATTGTTGCAGTGGTCGACTATAAAACTAGGCGGGCTTTAATCCTGCCGGAATATAAAGCCCATTTAAACGAGTATGAGTATATTAATGTTAGAAACCCTCCTGGAACCATATCTCTTGAGGCTATACATATACTGTGCAACATATTATCCTCCATACAAGGCGATAGACGTGTCGTTGTAGAGGTTGAAGGAGAAGAGGATATGCTTGCATTGCCTATAATTTCCTGCGCACCCTTATGCTCCATAGTGGTCTACGGCGTTCCCGATGTAGGTATAGCAGCAGTCCACGTAACTGAGGAGACTCGTTACATTGCAAGCCAAAGGATAACGTATCTAGAGCCCGTAGATTGCAGTGATTCTATTTCCTCAGTATAAATAATATGAGCCTATAGGTTGTAACACATATATAAGGCATTTGTGGATGCCTAGATAATACTGATGTAGTGCGGCGGAGTCTAAGGTGATAGGGTTTGAGTGAGCAGGTTGGAAAGCAGATACAGCTAGGAGAGGGGGTCACGGCCAACGTTGTCAAAGAAGTGTATAACCCATTAATAGGTAAAAAGAAGTTATACCTAGTCGTAAACCATCCAGGCCAAGGAACCCCTATGAGATTCTCCATAAGGATGGCCGTGGCCGAGGCTTATTCCGTGGACATGAAGCGTGTTTATGTAAAGTCTATACGAACAGAGTACGGGAAAACAGAGTCACATGTTATTGTAAATATTTACGATACAGTGGAAAGGGCCCTGAAGTTTGAATCTAAACATATAATAGACAGGAATGGTGGCTTAGAAGGATTTGAAGAATAAGGGAGGAGAGGTGTGGAGCTGTGTCATGGGTTCACAAGCTTTACGAGTACGACTACGATAAGGGCACTATAAAACTAAAGAATAAGAAGTGCCCTCGCTGTGGAAGCATAATGGGATACCATAAGAAGCCTGTCGAGAGGTGGCATTGTGGTAAATGCGGATATACTGAATTTGTACAGTCTTCCACTAGATCTAGAAGATGAAAGGCTTGTAATAGGCATAGAGTCTACTGCACACACACTTGGAATAGGGATAATCTCTTTCCCCCCCTTCCGAGTGCTTGCTGATGTAAGATACAAGTATAGACCCGAGAAAGGAGGTCTCCATCCTAGATTTGTCGCTGAGTACATGATCTCCAACACAGATAAAGCTTTATCTGAAGCATTTACTGAATCAGGTATAAATCCCCGTGACCTAGACGCTGTCGCTGTTGCGCTTGGGCCAGGCATGGGGCCCGTTCTAAGAGTAGGAGCCACACTGGCCCGTTCTTTAGCGTTGGCTCTAGGCAAGCCTCTTGTACCGGTAAACCACGCGGTGGCACATATAGAGATAGGAAGGCTCGAATGTTATATGGGAGATCCATTAATAGTTTATGTCTCAGGAGGGAACACGCAACTACTGGTTTACAGGATGAAGAGATATAGGGTACTAGGTGAGACTCTTGATATACCATTAGGCAATCTATTAGATGTTTTTTCCAGGGAAACAGGTATAGCGCCTCCCTATATAGTAAAGGGTATGCACGCCGTAGATGTTTGTGCCGAGGAAGGCGATTACGTCAAGGGTCTCCCATACACTGTAAAGGGGCAGGACGTATCGTTCTCAGGATTGCTAACCGCGGCATTAAGGATGGTTGAAGCAGGTAAAGCGGAACTCAAAGACGTATGTTTCACACTCAGAGAGATAGCCTTTACACAGCTAATCGAGGCGAGCGAGAGAGCTTTAAGCTCCTCATCCAAGAGTTCCCTACTGCTTGTCGGCGGGGTTGCCGCTAGTGATTTCTTACACAAGAAATACTCGTTATTGTCTCGCGAAAAAAGCATCAGGTATTGCAGGGTTCAAAAGAGGTATGCCGGAGACAATGGTGTGATGATTGCTTGGACGGGTTTGCTCGGTCTTCTGCATGGTATGGTATTGAAACCTGAAAACGCTGTAGTAGAGCAGAGGTGGAGAGTTGACAGGGTAGATATACCATGGATGCCTTAGATCTATTGTACTCAGCGTTGTCTAGAGGAAAAATTATCTACATAGGCGCTGAATCTATAGTTTATTTATCAAAACTGTTTAACCGGAATGTCATCGTAAAACGACGTATAAGAAAAACATATGTTCATCCCAGTTTAATGGATGAACTTATATACCAGCGTACAAGGAAGGAATCCCGTGCTCTTGTTAAATCACTGGAGAATAACATATGTGTACCCAAGCCCTTGTTCGTCCTCCTGTCTAAGGGCGTTATTATAATGGAGTACTTGCGAGGTCGGCGATTGTACGAAGTCCTCGAAGAGCTCGAAACCAATAGTAACCCGGGGTTTTCGTTTGCAGAGAACCTGTTTTGCAGTATAGGAAGCCTTCTAGGAGGCCTTCACTCTCTAGGAATAGTACATGGGGATTTTTCCGCGGGTAACATAATACTAGGGGATAAGGGGCCGTGTATTATAGACTTCGGGCTCAGCGATTTCAGGGAAGACGCCGAGTCCAGAGCCCTTGATCTCCATGTTTTAAATAGATCCCTCAACGCTTTATACCCTAGTATAACGAAAATGTTCTGGGATAAACTAGTGCAGTGTTATTTAGAGAAAATAAGAGACTATAGGGTCTTAGGTAAACTGGAAGATATGATGCTTAGGGGTAGGTATGTTGAGGAAAGACGCTATAAGAATGGCTTTTATAACAAGCAATAAGCACAAGCTATCAGAGGCTAATTCCATACTTAAACAATATAATGTCGAGCTTTATATTGCTGGAATCGAAAAAATAGAGTTGCAGGATGATAGCCTGGAAACCATTTCAAAGAACGCTGCGATAAATGCATACAACAAGATTAAGTCCCCCTTGGTAACAGAGGATTCAGGCTTGTTTATAGAGTCGCTAAAAGGATTCCCCGGACCATATTCCAGTTACACCTATAAAACACTAGGAGTTCAAGGCATCATAAAACTCTTGGAAGGAATGAATAATAGGAAAGCCTACTACGAAGCTGTGGTTACATGCGTATGTCCCCCTTTCATAGAGGTTTTCAAAGGTAGAGTTTATGGACGCATAGCAGAGGCTCCTAGAGGCTCAAAGGGATTCGGTTTCGACCCTATCTTCATTCCCAGGGGTTACGAGAAGACATTCGGCGAACTAGGGGAGGAGACTAAGAATAAAATAAGCCATAGAGCTAGAGCCTTCTCTGCTCTAGGAGAATGGATCACTTCTTACTATGGGAAAGTTATAAAACCTTCACATAGAGGAAGTTGATGTATTATGGTATAACAGTGGAGGTGTAGAGCGCTGAACAAGAAGAGAGACAAAGGTAAATCACATTCGACCAGGCCAGCCAGTATGATGCCTCCGGGATGGATACCCTATAGGCCCGAAGAGATCGAGATTATAATAGAAAACCTCGCAAAGAAAGGCTATGGTCCTTCCATGATAGGAGTTATACTGAGAGACCAGTTCGGAGTACCACTTGTAAAGCCCTATCTAGGAAAGAAGCTGGCTAAGATACTTGAGGAAAAGAATCTAGCCCCTCCACTACCGGAAGACTTGTTCCATCTCATAAGGCGGGCAGTTAACTTAAGAAGACATCTTGAGGAGCACCCTAAGGATTATCATAGTAAGCGGGGTTTAATCGAGATAGAGAGCAAGATACACAGGCTTTCAAAGTATTATAAGAGAACAGGAAAGCTGCCAAAGGACTGGAAGTATGACCCCGAGGAAGCCAAGTATCTGGTAGCCTCTTATGCAGGCATGTAACCATAATTCCTAATATCCAGCCACTTATATCCAAGGTTTTTAGATTCTCAAGGGTCATAAAGAAAAACAGGACATTAAATTAGATTGAGAATGGGAGTTGTAAATATGCTTGTAGTTAGGGTGCATAGTAAAGAGGACCTTGAATCCAAGAGGAATGTAATAGATAATATTGCACGTGACTTCGTGAGCAAGGCCGTAGAGTATGGTTTTGCCAGGATTTTCTCTTATCCCTCCATAGACTCAGTCTTTGCCTCCGCCATGCTAGTTACTGGCCTACAGAGAATGGGTATATCATCCGCTCTATCTATAACTCTAGAACCTCCGAGGAGAGCAGATGTCCCACACGTGGTTATAGGCTACTCTACTCCTAAAACAGTTGAAAACAAGGGCGACTCTCTTAGAGTGTGTTTGTCTCGACGCATTAGTGAACCTCCCTCCCCTAACTCCTTTTGTTTAGAGTTCGATTCCAGCTACGGTATTGGTTTGGCTGCCTTTATGCAAAACACCGGCATAGTTAACTCGGATCTAGCAGTATTATCCATCCTCTCCCCCTACCTCTCATGTCCTGCATGCAACCCGGAGCTTACGGAGCTGGAGAGGTCTTATTTAGATGACTGGATGGCTAGAAAAGATTTCGAGGGAATTGAGAAAAGGGAAGACATACTTCTACACGGTATTGACAGGTACGCTCTAGCTTATTCTGTTCATTATACAATAGAACCCTACATACCTGGTCTAACGGGAGACAAGTCTACCGTAGTCGAGGAACTCGCGTTGAGGGGGCTCGACAAGTACGCTGCAAGCAAGGCAAGCGAAGTGGACAGTAGGCATATGGCTGAACTCTT
Source organism: uncultured Desulfurococcales archaeon (assembly GCA_964451715.1). Lineage (GTDB taxonomy): Archaea > Thermoproteota > Thermoprotei_A > Sulfolobales > Acidilobaceae > Tiamatella. The sequence goes on from CAYVIZ010000001.1 coordinate 62,630, forward strand.
AAAGATTATAGCCTCCCGTATACAAGATCACTCAAAGATACGTAAAGACCCCCGTGATTTGATAGGTAATGTTATTATCATAAAGAGTCTAGGAGTAGATTTGCTTACACTTAAGAGGCTGCTCTATCTGATGATAGCTTATGAAGGCCGTTTCGACCCAGTGTTTCGCCTAGTAATAAATCCCGGTGATTTCATCGAGGAGGCATTAAGGCTCCATGAAGAAGTGGTAGACACTGGTGGAGCTGTAGATCACATACGGAGCTCCTTTGTGAGATACCATCGCCTACGGAGTTATCCTTGGCTTAACGCTTACTTGATACAAGGTGTTCCTCAATACTTGTTACACATAATCGGCTTCAACCTGCGTTTCTATGGTTTCATAGAAAATGACGCCCTCGTGTTAGGCGTGGTAGACAGGGATAAAGCGGTTACTACAATATCTGAAGTAGAGTATTCCAGAGGCCCTGATCTTTTGAAGAAGATATATTCTCAGATGATAGGAGAACAGAGAGATGCACTGGTGTATGTCAACATTGCAAAATAGTATATGCGTAAGAATACACGTGGAAGACTATAAGGTTGCCTCAGACCTTCTAGTAAAATCCGTGGAACCCGACAATAAGAACACGCCTGAGGGCATCTTAATAAGATCATCCAGTAATGGAGGCACAGCAGTATTTGAGATATGCACAGACAACACGTCCCCCGCCAAGCTCCTCGTGTTGAAAAACACGGTAAACGATCTTCTAACTCATCTAGGATTATCATATGATGTTCTAGCTAAATATGGAGCGCGTCATTAAAAGGCTAGATAATACTTAAAAACTGGGAATGAGCTTGTCCCTATTATAGGATCAAATGGCTGGTGAATAAGCATGCCGAGGCCTAGGAGAACAGCTGTTAGAGACAAGTGGAAGATAAAGAAGTGGTATAAGGTGGTTGCACCTCCACTATTCGGTAATGCATTACTAGGGACTACTCCCTCAGACGATCCCGACAAGCTTATAGGCAGAGTTATGGAAGTAACCCTTTATGATCTGACGGGAGAATTCAGCCACGTCCATATAAAGCTCTACTTCCAGGTGGAGAGAGTCGAGGGGGATACGGCGTTCACGAGGTTTAAGGGCCACGAGCTCCTCCGGGACTATATAAAAAGCCTTACTAGAAGGAAGAGTAGCAAGATACAAGGCATCTTTGATGTATGGACGAAGGATGGGTATGGTTTAAGGATAACTGCCATGGTCTTTACATCGTTTAGATGTAAGACTAGTCAAAAGAAGGCTATAAGGAAAGTAATGGGTGAGATAATAAGTAAACGTGCCTCGGAATCCACTCTTGACGAGTTTATACAGGCGATGATATTCAGCGAGAACGAGAACAGTCTGGTTAGAGAGATAGAAATGGAAGCCAAGAAGATTTATTCCATCCGCAAAGTAGAGATATACAAGTCGAAGCTGCTATATATAAAGACGGAGGAAGGTGTTAGGAAGGCTGTTATAGTTTCACCCATACAGCAGCGTGCTTGAAAGGATTCCCTTCCATCTTTCAACTATTAAAACGGGCTTTCTGGAACCCGTTGTCCTAAAGAGTTATTAAAGCCAACGGACTGGAATCCTCTAGAGAACAAGAAACCTGTCCCAAAGATAATCCAGCTAGTGGTGTGCCTTGGGAGATAAGTGCATAATAGTGAAAACCCTATTAGACAATGAGAAAACTGTTGCATCTCGTATAAAGGAGCTAATCCCCTACTTAGACGCGGATCCTTTGCCTGAGGGTTTTAAGGGATTGGTTTTAGTGGAGGGGTGTAAGAAGCCTGACGAGGAGCTCAAGCTTCTTCTCGAGAATATACCTGAAATAGAGAGAGGCTATAAAGTGCTAGGCACTTCTACAGCCAGTCTGGAAGACATAGTAGAAACCGTTACTAGGATAGCTGCGCCCGTGATAGACTCCGGAAAGTGTTTTGCTGTCAGAACCGTTAGAAGGGGTAGACATGAATTCACTAGTATAGATGTCAACGTAGCAGTAGGTGCTGCCTTAAAAGAGGAAACAGGTGCCTGTGTTGACTTAGAATACCCCGACGTGGTTGTCGGTGTAGAGATAATCAAGGATAAAGCTTACATAACTCTTTACCCAGGTAGCTCCATACTTCATAAGTATGGAAAAAACAAGAAGATGCTTCACAAGCTTATGGGTAAAATAAGCGTAGTACAGATGCCCTACATAGCGGAGCCCGAGGTATCCTATAAGATGGGTGTGCGCGTAGGACGTGAAGTTCAGAATTTCGAAGTAAAGGAACTAGTTATAGCCCCGATAGGTGTTGTAGAGGCCTATCCCTTGGCTAGATTCATAGAAGGCGTGATGGAGGGCATAAACAGCAGGTTTACCATCCAGAAGAAAACATATTCAAGGAAGCCCCACCGTGTAAACGTTAGAATAGCCGATCTATACCAGCTAGTTAGATCCCGCCGAAATGAGCCCATTATCGTGCTTGAACCTGAAGGCGACTACGTGTCAGGCCAAGCTGAAAAGCTGGCTCTGCTCACTAGGAGAGGTAAAAGAATCAATTTACTTGCAGGCTCACGGGAGGGCATTCCATTGGGTGTTTACAGGATTGCGGATACAGTGGTGGACATAGCTCCGGGAATAACTCTTTCAACAGAATTTGCTGTTGCCGCTGGTTTAATAGCTATAGCCACTGCAATATATGACTTGGTTGAACCATAATGAGGCTCGGAATAATACTAGCTGCAGGTAAGGGGGAACGTCTAAGGCCTCTCACTTCAACTAGGCCTAAACCAAGTATTCCAGTAGCAGGAATGCCCTTAATATGCAGGCACATATCCATGCTCTCTGGATACGTTGACGTGATTCGAGTGGTAGCTAGTTACAAGAAGAACGTTTTAGTAGACACGATAAAAAACTGCGATGACTTTCTAGCATATCGTAGCACGACAGGATTAGAGTTAATAGAACAGGGAGCAGAGCTTGGGACAGGCCATGCGGTCAGAGTCGCCTTAGAAGCGTCGAAGAATCTCTTTGACGAGGTGGTGATCTCTTACGGCGACATCTTTATTCCATTTAAGTATTATGAAGAATTCCTTTCAGGCGACTATGAAGTACTAGCAGCAGAAACCGATAAACCATGGGAATACGGTGTTTTCAAGGTAAAGCAGGGCCTCATAAGAGGAGTCGTCGAGAAGCCTGACAAGGGAAGTGAACCTAGTAACCTGGTCTATGGAGGGCTTTTAAAAATAGGGAAAAACGATTTTGAGGAGGTCTACAATATAAAAATGTCGCCACGTGGAGAATACGAGTTAACCGATGCTATAACTTCCATAGGAGCAAAACGCGGGTTGAAGCCACTCATACTCTCAGGAAGTGAGTGGACTGATGTCGGGCGGCCCTGGGACCTGCTTTCTGCCAACGAGTATGGTATAAAGGAATGTATACAAGAGTCTTGTAACAGATTGAAGGGTTTTAATATTAGAGAATCTGAGACCTCCGAGCCCGCTGTTATACATGTAGATGCTGAAGTAGACAGACACTCGGTTATCATGGGCCCAGTAATGATCTCTAAGGGGGCTTATATGAAACCTTTTTCCCTCATAAGAGATAATACATTCCTATATAGCTACTCGGTTGCAGGAGTCCACACAGAGATAAAAGATTCAATGCTACTGGAGCACGCGAAGGTTCCTCACCAGAGTTATGTAGGCGACTCTATACTAGGAGAACACGTTAACTTGGGGGCAGCGACACAGACAGCGAATCTACGTTTTGACGATAAGCCCGTAAAAATGACTGTGAAAGGCGCCCGAGTATCAACGGGCCGGAGGAAGATGGGTGCCGTTATAGGAGGCTACGCAAAGACGGGTATAGGTGTACTGATATATCCTGGTGTGAAGATAGGGTCATATAGCTGGATATACCCTGGCTGTACAGTCTCCCGTGACGTAGAAGACCATGGAAAACTTGAATGCTAGTCTTACGGTGTTGATGACGGTGAAGCCTAGAATAGGCGTGGTTTACCTCTCCGAGTATAGGGTGGCTCTTTCAAGCCTTGCATTTCATTTCATGTACGGTTTACTAAGAGAGTATGGAGTCGATGTACACAGGATAACACTAGAGAACGGTGTACCGAAGGATTGGGATTCACGTTATTTTACACCCATGTCCTTTGATGCATTCTTAGTCAGCGTCCCATACGAGCTCATGTATAAGGACTTGTCAGGCTTCCTGGCTAAAAGCGGATTCAAGCCTTTCGCCGCCGCTAGAAGCGATAACGAACCCGTAGTAATCACCGGTGGTCCAGCAGTTACAGGGAACCCCCTACCTGTGGCTCCACTAGCTGATGCGGTACTAGTTGGAGAGGCGGAGGGCATTATGCATAGTTTGATGGGGATACTGGAGTCTGATTATAGTAGGAAAGAGAAGATAAATAAAATGAGTGAACTGGATGGTGTTATGGTTTGGGCGAACCAGATAGAGCCTATCCCGGTTAAAAGAGTGTTTGCCAAAGATCTGGATGCCACGTATTATCCTGTAGAGCAAATATATGAGCCCCAAATAGAACCTATATGGGGTAGATCGTTTCTCCTAGAGGCTAGTAGGGGATGTGCGAGAGGATGTTTGTTCTGTATGGAGGGCCGGGTGTTTCTACCTCCCCGTCACAGGAGTTTTAGGAGGATACTATCGTTTATAGATGAAGGCATGCAGGCTCCAAGAGGACTTGAACGTTATGGGGAGAAGGTGGCTTTCTATAGTCTATCTTTCTTCGATCACCCAGACTCAGATAAGATACTAGAAACAATAATAGGGATGGGGTTAAAGGCGTCAATACCCAGTGTTAGGATAGACACTTTAACAGAAAAACGTCTTTCACTGATAAGGGATTCTGGTCAAAGAACTTTAACTCTAGCACCGGAAACAGGTAGTTGCCGGCTTGCAAGGGTTTTAAGGAAAAACATATGTAGAGACCATCTAGTGGAAGTTATGGATACTGCTTTGACTATGGGTATAAGACAATTCAAAATCTATGTAATGACAGGTTTTTACGGTGAACTGGAAAGAGATCTACGAGATACTGTTGAAATGATAAATGAGGCAGGAATGCTTGTAAGAAAGTATGGAGGCAGGCTGAAACTATCTGTCAACCCTCTTATCCCCAAACCCCATACACCTCTACAGTGGCATGGATTTATTGGAGTAGGAGAAAGTAGGAGGAGGATAGAGTATATAAGAAAAGCCACGTCAAGATATGTACACAGCTTCTCATCCCTCGACCCACGCCACGCCAGGCTACAGACTATACTCTCGAGAGGAGGCCCCGAGTTAGCTAAAACTATAGCCTTATGGGGTCCGATGAACGGGTTTCTATCCTCTTGGAGAACCGTTGCGAGGGAAACTGGGCTCAGGGAGGAGGACTACACGTCATTCTGGAACCCGGATTACACTCCTCTATGGCATGAATACGTTTTAGACGACTATAACAAACCTGGGCAGCTCAGGTTTATGTATGAATTATTCCTTTCCACCCAGAACCAGCTCTCTAATCACGGTTAGAGGATATACTGTTATGGGCAACACTGTATATGGTTCAGGTATACCTATGAGCATAAGTAATCCTTGGATCATGTCAGGCATCCATACATCCACCGGCTCAGAAGAGTCCGAGGCTAGCGCGAAAGGTATGTCGTACGCATATATTCTCTTTATGGCTATAGAGAACCTATAGAAGCCGTTGCGGCTTGACAAGTATTCTGGCAATGAGAGCTCGACTATCTTGTCACGCTTCTTAAGTAGGTTCGCCTGAGACTTATCTAAATACCTAGCCATAGATGGTTTAACTCGTATTACATCTATTCCTCTCAGAGTAGCTGCTTGACGGAAAAGAGATAGGTTCTCTGTATGAAGCACCTTCAACAAACCCTTCTTCCTCTTCCCTGTTTTCTTTACTTCATTTAGCGAATCAGTAATTATGTCGTGTCTGGGAAACAGGAGTACATCACTGCTTCCTTCTGACCCGCATTCTTTAAGAATCCCTTCAGAAACACCCACGGCCATATAACCGTATTTCCATAGCATAGAAACAATCTTCGCTAGGGAGTCACAATTCCTAGGCTGTATGGATATGTCCACAAACCCTTTTCCGTTGAATACACCGCTATTGTTCCTCAAAGAAGACAACCCAATCCATGTTCTTACCGTATCTAGGCCGGAACACCAACCTTATAACATCGTCACCATCGTATAAAGCTACTTTTCCACTGTAAGCATCCTGTTTTGACACCCGTATATACAGGTTCCCTGCATCGTCGACACGCTCATCAAGTGTAGCCTTGAGTAATGCATTGCTAGCCGTATCCATATGTGACAACAAGTGTTTAAGCAGCTTAACCGCATCACGCCCCTTTACTCTTATACGATAAAAAGTTATAACATTGCCATAATGCCCCTTGTATGTGGATTCCTCTATATTCTCCATGTATAACCCTGCTATTTCCTCGGGGAACAAGTTTGTTATGGCCTTTTTTACTTTAGAGGGATCTTCGGTGGCGTGAATTATAACTGAAATCTCTGCCTCCTTGAGAAACACGGTTTTACTCTTCCGGGCTTCGTTCAAGGCTTACTTGCACCTCTCGGCTCGTTTAGCGGGTATAGTTTGCAACGGCCTTTTAACTACTCGAACAAACGTCACTGTTAGACATATAGGTGTCGTGTCAGTTTAAAGCAAAAGGCTGGGAGGATACGTATAGACATTATTAAATAGAGAGAAACTCCTGCGTCGAAACTTATTGAAGGTCTCCTTTATGATACTTGTATCTTATTTCGTCAGGTACAATCAATCTAGCTCCTCTGCTTGCCTCATGTCTTTTCTTTAGCTTACGTTCTTTCGCCTTCTTCTTCCACTTCTGCTTGGTCGTATTCTTTAGCCCCCTACTCTTTCTTAGCCCCCTCATCTTCTTACCAGCACTAGTTAGCCCCCTGAAAGGTCTACCCTTATGCTTCCCTGTAGAAACCCATGAAAGCTCTTTATCACTCTTTATAGCAGGATGATTAGGATCTACTAGAATTACCTCATACCATTTGTGAAGCCCGTCTTCGCCTACGTAGTAACTGTTAAGAACTACAAGGTTAGGATACTTGCGTTGCGCCCGCTCCTCTGCTATTAACCTAATACTCTTAGCCGGGGCAAAACCGTAGACTCCCATCCTCTTCGGCCGCCTACCTTTATTAGGCCTCTGCTTTCTGAGACCACCCTTCCTAACCCGGACACGTACGACGATGACTCCCTGTTTAGCCTTATACCCTAGTTGTCTGGCCCGGTCTACTCTTAAAGGCTTCTCTACTCTTACTATGGACGGCTGCCTCCTCCATCTTATTATAAGCTGCCTCAGATATTCTCCATGTATGCCATCATAGGGTTTCTTCCAGGCCTTTGCTATATAGTGATACATTGATTTCGCCATTACTCTTCTACCACCCTTTCAACGCTGGATTGGATGTTTGTACCTCTTAAGGGATATAATACTTTTCCACATTTAAACATCATCTTGCAACCCATACCTTATTTAATATAAATCCTGGCCTCTTATCCCCTCATTAGAGGTCCGCATGGTCAGGTGATAGGTTTTGCCGCCGCGAGAGATAGTCATAGGCGTAGTAGGGAAAACAAACGTTGGAAAATCAACATTCTTCGCAGCGGCTACTGAAACCAGCGTGGAAATAGAGAACAGGCCCTTCACTACTATAGAACCTAATATAGGAATAGGTTATGTAAGAAAGAAGTGTGTCCACGTAGAACTGGGCTTGCCCCGCTGCGATCCCCGTAACTCCATATGTATAAAGGGTAACAGGTTTATACCCGTCAAGCTGATGGATATAGCGGGACTTGTACCCGGCGCTCATATGGGTAGAGGACTGGGCAATAAATTCTTGGATGACATACGTCAAACCGATGCTATATTACTTGTGGTAGATGCAAGCGGGGCTACATCCGAGGACGGTGTCTCGGTGAAACCCGGATCGTTTGATCCTGTTAAGGAGGTTGAATTCGTAATAAATGAGATTGACATGTGGATATTTCAAAACGTTAAACGGGACTGGGGAAAGTTTTCGCGGACACTAGATACAGGATCGTTCACCGATAAGTATTCTGCTATAGCGCAGAGGTTCTCAGGGTTCAGTATAAATAAAAACCATATAGTAAAGGCCTTCGAGTCTATGGGTAAGAGACCCGAGAAGCTATCCACGTGGAGCGACAATGACATACTTGAGTTCGTTCGTGTTCTACGCAGCATCTCGAAACCCATACTAATAGTTGCCAACAAAGCAGATCACCCTTTTGCCGCGGAGAACATCGAAAGGCTTAAGCAGGCATTCCCAGGTATTCCTGTAGTCCCCGTAAGCAGTATTTCAGAGCTCGCTTTAAAAAGGGCTGCCCGCAAGGGACTCATAGAATACGTGCCTGGAGACCCCGATTTCACTGTGAAAGTAAGTCTAGAACAAAGACAGGCAGATGCCTTAGAGAGAATAAGAGGCGAGGTCCTTAAGAAGTGGGGTTCCACAGGAGTTCAAGAAGCGTTAAACAAGATAGTCTTAGAGGTTCTAAATATGATCGTTGTTTACCCTGTAGAGGATGCAACCCATTTCACGGACAAGCAGGGGCGGATACTGCCGGACGCGTTCCTAGTGCCTAAAGGGACTACAGCACGCGAACTTGCATACATGATACACACAGATCTCGGAAAAGGATTTCTGTACGCCGTCAACGCTAAGACCAAGCAGCGTATAGGTGAAAATTACACGTTGAAAGACGGTGATGTCATAAAAATAGTGTCATCAATCTAGCTATGACTTCTTACCCAAGTAATGCCTAGCCTTTCTTATACTGCCAGTTATGGTTATCACGCTCACCTTCATCCCTCTAGTGTTTATAATTCCTATAACACCTAGGACTTCTCTAAGCCTGTGATGATATGCTCTCACTATATACCTATGAGTCAGCGGGTTATAGTCTATTATAGTAAAACCCATAGAAGCCATTCCAAGCTCTCCAACTATCTCCTTGAATGCTTTCCCAAGCAGTTTCACAGCATCATGAGAGGAACCTATTTTGCTTTGCTCCTGTAATGAAACAGCCTGCAATACTATATAACGCCTTCTAGGCTTTCGTTTAAGCGAAACCAAAGCCTTGTAGCCTTCCAGTGTTTTCCTCCCGCTAATACATATCTCTACCCTACGATTAAGACGGAAGTAGAGCCATAGCATAATAATCGTCAACATACAGCATACTGTAGCCAGCACATATGTTATCATGACGGGTCAGCTCGTCGTGAGCCATTCATCGCACCGCTCTATCTGGAGCGACATCCTCATCCCCTCTTCGGCCTCAGCAGAGAGAAGATCATTCATTCCTCATCCGTCGGACTAGACCTCATCGGCCTCCTAGGTATATTTAGTTAGATGGTTTTAAGATTATAACCCCTAACTAGGATTCATCGGCATTGACAATACGTTTAATAGAACCCATATGTAAGTCCTATTTTGAAGCGAGGAGAGGCGATGCATAATGGCGGGTCTTCCAGGTCAAGCAATGGGATACGATAGAGCCATCACAATATTCTCGCCGGAAGGCAAACTATACCAAGTAGAATATGCTTTCGAGGCAGTTAGAAAGGGATGGACAAGCCTTGGAGTCAGGTCAGACTCTAGCGTAGTGTTGCTGTCTGAGAAGAAGCATGTTATGAAACTCATGGATCTAGATACAATAGAGAAGGTATTCATCGTAGATGACCATATAGGAGTCACGTTTGCAGGGTTCGGATCCGATGGTAGGATCCTGATAGACTACGCCCGGCTGGTGAGTATTAGACACAAACTCCTCTACGGCGACCCTATAACGATAGAGTACCTGACAAAGCAGGTGGCTGACGTGAAACATCAGTACACCCAATACGGTGGCGTACGGCCTTTCGGGGTTTCAATGATATTCGGGGGAGTAGATCCAGACGGTGCAACTAGGCTTCTAAGAACCGAGCCAGGAGGCCAGTATATAGGATACCACGCTATAGCCATTGGTATGGGTGGTCAAGCGGCTAACGAGTATCTGGAGCAGCATTATAATGCAAAGCTGGATCCTGAGAGCACTATAATGCTTGCGTTCGAGGCTATGGTTTATTCTATAAAACAAAGAAATGAGAACATAGCAGAGCTAACTGCAGAAAACTTCGATGCCGGCGTCGCTTTACGCGATACAGGTAAGATGAGAAAACTTGCTAAGGACGAGATAGAAGAGATAGTGGGTAAGGTGGTGCAGAAGTTTCAGAAAGACTGATGGCCATTACTTCAAACAGAAAGCATAGCCCGGTGTAATTATAATCATTGTAACATCTAAAATATACAGTGTTATAATTGATGTAAAATAATAATAACATTAATACTCGAGGTACATGTGGTTTTAGGGTGATCCTGTTTGACTGGACATGATTATGTGATAGCTAAAATCGAGATTGGGGGTAACAGGTTTGAAGTGTTAGTCAACCCTGACCTAGCCTTCAAGTATAAGACAGGTGAAAAGGTTAATCTGGATGACATGATTGTAAGTGATATAGTATACAAGGATTCTAAGAAGGGGCTCAAGGCTAGTCCTGAAACACTTAAGAAGGTATTCGGTACTGACGATGTTAGAAGGATAGCCGAGAAGATAATTAAGGAAGGAGAGCTCCAGCTAACGGCTGCACAGAGAAGACAGCTAATAGAAGCCAAGAAACGCCAGATAATAAACTACATAGCAAGAAACGCTGTGGATCCAAAGACCAAGTTACCTATACCTGTGAAGAGGATAGAGAACCTCTTTGACGAGCTTAGGATACATGTAGATCTTAACAAGTCTGCAGAAGCCCAAGCAGTAGAAGCCGTGAGGAGGATTGCTAGGGTTATACCAATAAAACTTGCACGGGCGCTAGTGTATGTTGTCGTTCCTCCAGAGTTTTCCGGTAGGCTTTACTCGGAGTTGTCAAGGATAGGTGAGCTCAAGAAAACAGATTGGAGGAATGACGGCAGCCTGGTGGCTGAGATAGAGATACCTGCTGGGGCTCAGAACGAGGTTATTAATACAATTAATAAACTTACAAAGGGCAGAGCTCAAGTTCAGATAAAAGTGGTGGAGTAATAAATGAATAGCGGAAAAAGCATTGTGCTACCCGGGGATCTCCTCGACGGTGGCAATATAGAGGTTAGAGGCCTAGGACGCAGCTATGCGGTATACACTATAGGAGAGAAGGTATACGCTGCTGTACCCGGAGTCCTGGAGGTCTCGGATGATAAAAAGGTTTTTACGCCGTTGGAGAATGTCTACATACCGAAGCCTGGCGACATTGTAATAGGGATCATAGTTAATGTGAGCCTATCCTACTGGAGCGTGGATATAAGGTCTCCCTATACTGCGGTTTTAACTGCCCAAGAGTTTCTCAACAGACCCTTCAACGCCGCTACGGAGACTCTGTCCACTTATCTTGCTGAAGGCGACTATATAATAGGGAAAATAAGCTCATTTGACCGGTTTAAGAGCCCCTTCATAACATTGAAGGGGAGCGATAAATTTGGCAAGATAGTTTCAGGCAAGGTAGTAGAGATAAAGCCCAGTAGGGTTCCCCGAGTTATAGGAAGGAAGAAGAGTATGTTGAACATGATGATGGAGGAAACGGGATGTGACATAACCGTGGGCGTCAACGGCGTCATCCATGTAAAGTGTAAAGAGCCTGTAGTCGAGGACTTGGTGGCTCTGGCAATTAAGAAGATAGAAATCGAAGCTCACACGTCAGGCTTAACCGACCGGATAAAATCGTTTTTGCGGGAAAAACTCTCAGAGTTACAGGGAAAGGAGGTGTCCTAGAGTATGAAGTATTCTAATAAACCCGTTCTTCTACGGGAAGACGGAACCAGGCTGGATGGGAGGAAACCGGATGAAACACGTCCTATCAGGATGGAGGTAGGTGTACTGGAGAACGCCGATGGGTCGGCCTTGGTTGAGTTCGGTAAAACCAGGGTTCTCGCTGCAGTTTACGGGCCCAAGGAGCCCATACAAAAATACATGGTTCTACCCGACAGGGCTGTGCTTAGGGTAAGGTATCACATGGCACCCTTCTCCACGGGTGAGAGGAAGAGCCCTGCCCCCTCTAGGAGGGAGATAGAGTTATCAAAGGTCATAAGGGAAGCACTGGAACCCGTGGTTATGACAGAGCTTTATCCTAGAACCATGATAGATCTCTTCATCGAGGTTCTACAGGCCGATGGTGGGACGAGAACAACGGGTGTTACAGCCGCCTCGCTGGCCTTAGCCGATGCAGGTATAGCTATGAAAGATCTTGTTTCGGGTGTTGCAATAGGTAAGATTGAAGGTAAACTCGTTGTCGATATAGATGAGGCTGAAGACATGTATGGGGAGGCAGACATGCCTGTCGCTATGGCTACCCGGCTTGGTAAGATTGTTCTCCTACAATTGAATGGGGTTCTTTCGCCAGAAGAGTTTAGAACAGCTCTTCAAATGGCGAGAGAGTCGTTGGAGATGATAAGTGAGATGCAGAGGAAAGTCTTGCTTGAGAAGTATTCCCAGGTTCTGCAGTCATGAGGTGGTTACCGTGTCTTTCACACCGTTCAGGATACCTATAGTGCCGCAGTTGAAGAAGAACATGATTTTATCCCTGGTCGAGAAGGGTTTACGTATAGATGGAAGGAAGACTGACGAGTTGAGGCCTATCAAGATAGAAACAGGTTATCTAGAAAAAGCTGAAGGTTCTGCCTATGTAGAGCTGGGTAAAACCAAGGTTATAGCTGGTGTTAAGATAGAGGTAGGCGAGCCCTTCAGGGATCTACCCGGCATGGGTGTGCTTACTGTTCACGCTGAATTTGTGCCGTTGGCTTCTCCTTCATTCGAGCCTGGACCCCCCGATGAGAATGCCATAGAACTTTCAAGGGTTATAGATAGGAGCTACAGAGAACTGGGGGCAGTTGACCTAGAGAAGCTGGCCATAATACCTGGTAGAAAAGTGTGGATCGTATGGGTTGACATATATATTATTGACCATGATGGAAACCTTCTCGATGCATCAATGCTGGCTTCTTTGGCAGCTTTAAAAACCGCTTCCATACCAAGCTATGAGGTTGACGGGGACGATGTTGTAATTGACAAGTCTAAACCTGGCAGCCCCTTACCTATAAATGAAGAAGCAGTATATGTCCATATAGCTAAAATAGGTGATTATTTTATAGTGGATCCCAGCTTAGAAGAAGAAGTAGTAGCCGATACGAGGATAGCCTTTTCTGTAAGTAGAAACGGGAAAGTGGCCGGTATACAGAAAATGGGGCATGGAGGCCTAACCTTAGAGGAGACAGAGAAGGCATTTGAGCTGGCCTTAAGAACGGCTCCAAAATATTTTAATGCAATAGACTCAGCCCTTAAGAAATAATGCGGCGGAGATGATGATGAATGGCTAGGAGAACAAAAATAGTAGGCATAGTGGGACGGTACGGTCCAAGGTATGGTTCTACCCTAAGGAAGCGTGTTAAGAAAATACTTGAACGTAGATACGCGCCTCATAAATGTCCTGTATGCGGTTCTGTAGGAACGGTCTACCGTGTATCAACAGGTATTTGGAAATGCCGTAAATGCGGTGCAACATGGGCTGGAGGAGCATACGTTCCCAACACCGGTCTAAGTACAACGTATCCACAGGTCATGATAATAGATAACGAAGAATACCTGTCAAAGTAACGGGCACCAGAACCTTCCACATAGCCTAGGTTACACTATATGGTTTTTGTACTATATTGCTCTACCTCGGGTGGTAATGGTTACAGTATTAATAACAACCTCACGAGAACCGAGCCAGAGAACCCGTAGCCTGGTAAACGAGCTTGTAGCCATTATCCCTGTTCTATCCAAGTTCAACAGGGGGAAGTCTACGTTAAAAGAACTATACGATATAGCATTAAGCCGAAGGGCGCGGTTCTTGGTGATGGTTTATGAAAAGAAGGGGAATCCCAGTATGCTACGAATATACAGTGTCGACACTATATCGGGGGATCTTGTTCCCCGTTACAATATATTCTTTAAGGGTTTAACACTCTACCGTGATAAGTTCAAGGTAAAGCCCACCCCTTATAAGGGATCATACTGTGTAGAGGGAAGAGGAGACGATGCTGCAAAGTTAGCTGGCGTTTTATCAGTAGTCTTAAACTATCCCTCATGCCTTAATCCTATAGTTGATGCTCCCCGCAGAATCATAGTCGATCTACATGGCAATGTTTTTACTATTAAATTCATAGAAATGAATAGGCTAGTAGGCCCCATATTAAGGGTTAGGAGATATGAGGTTCAAGAGTGAAGTCGAGATAAGAGGACTCAACCCCCATTACCTCAGAGTGGTTTGCGGGTCGCTTAAACCAGAAGTCCACTCCGAGAAACACCTAGGCAGAGGATTAGTTGAGCTCGAATGCCTGGAGAACGGTTTGAGAATAATAATTGAGGCGGGAAAGCTTAGTGATTTACATGCCATGACCAATTCTTATATAGGTCTCTTGAAAGTGTCTCTGGACACGCTTGAAGTTAATCTTTAATTACCTGATCCCCCAGTTTTCCTGTGGGTGTAAACGCGATGGCAGAACAGGTTCCGCCCGAGGTTCAGTCTTTGGCTGTGAGGTATAACCAGTTAAGGGAGCTTCTAACCAGCCTGCTCCAGCAGAAAATGGCTGTTGAAGCGGAAATGGAGGAGTTAAACCGTCTTGTAGACGTCCTAGAGAACAAGACAACTGATGAATACGTTTATGAGGCCATAGGCGGTGTTTTGGCTAGACGCAAGAAAGAGGAAGTGTTGAGCGAGTCCAAAGAGAAGATAGAAATACTACAGGCTAGACTTGAAAAGCTCAAGAAGCAGGAAGAAAAGGTTAATGAAGAGCTGAAGGAAACCGAGGCCAAGCTTAAGGCTATGCTGGCAAAGAACTACCAAGGCTTGGCTAAACAGTAACACAGCATCTCCTCCTTACCATGATGGTAAGGAAATGTTTGCCCTCGATCTGAGATCCTGTTCTATGCTAGAGTTGACATGTTAAGTGATGTGTTTTGGATACAACAAGTATCAGTGACGAGGAGATATTTTGTATACTCCAACACGTTCAGGATATGTTGCATAACGCCTTAAGGAGGTATCCCTGGAGATTAGTAGACATAGTAGATGCATCTCTTAGAGTAACTCGGAAGGCTGCTGGAGAGCTGACTCTAGAGATAGATGTCTCGGTGAGTGGTAATAGACCACTAGTCCCGAGTTATGACGAGGTTCTCGCCAAGCTTATAGATGACGTTAGACGCTACTTCGAGGCGATAGTCAGTGAAGGAGTATGCAAGGCGTCTAACTGATATATTAGGTGAAACAAGAGATATCATTATAATAACTCATAAAAACGCTGATCCAGACGCTATAGCCTCTGCATACTCGTTATTCTATGCGGTTAGAGAACTTTGCAATAGGTGCCGCATAACTTTATGCCTTCCCGAAGGAGCGTCCTCGTTATCTTCGAGACTAGTCGATTTCATAAGAGACTGTACTCATTTTGAGGAAACCGTTATAGTGGAATGCGGGTCAGGCGATACACTCGCAGGTATGCCTCCACCTTCATATAGTGTAATAACACTCGATATGGGAAGCATCGAACAGGGAGGATGCTGTGAACAGGTTATTCTAAAAGCTGCAGAAAACAATCTACTAGTCGTAATAGATCACCACGAGCAAGGATCCCTTAGAAGCCTGGCGACGCTGTTTATAGGAGGAGCCGAGTACTCCTCTACTTCAGAGATAGTTTTCCTGTTATTGGACGCTTTAAATGGAGAATTGATAAGTAAGTGTGTGGCAACAACACTACTTGCAGGAATAGCCTACGACACAAGAAGGCTTCAAATAATAAAAGAAAAGACGTGTGGAGTGGTTCATAAACTGGTATCACATTATAGTGGATCCTACGTTAAAGCATTGTCTCTCATAGAAAACGAGCCCGATAGAAGCCAGAGGATAGCCATGCTTAAAGCGTTTCAAAGGCTTATTCTAGAAGAGATACATGGGTTTATAGTGGCATCAACTCATATAGGTTCCTTTGAATCCCAGGTGGCCCGTTCACTAGTGAATAACGGGGCAGATGTCGCTATTGTGCTTTCAGAGAAGAAGGGTCACTATAGGATATCGCTCCGAGCGCGTCCTAATACAGTAGATGTATCAAGGTTCGCCTACTGGCTTGCACGAAAATACGGGGGGAGCGGTGGGGGACATAAGGAGAGTGCTTTGTACGAAGGTCCACTAGAAGGTCTTAGAGGTAATAGGGATAAAATTGCTAAGATACTTATAAGATTGCTAGAGGAGTACCACCGTGGAAAACACAGAGCGGGGTAAAATACGCGTTTACGCCGATATAAGAGAGAGGGGCACACGGACCGCTGCACTACTCGAGAGGAAAGCCGTAGTTATATATAGGAGACTGGACGTTGGAGACTACCTAGTCTCTAGTGAGGCTGTTGTTGAAAGGAAAACCATAAGTGATTACCTCAAGAGCCTGTATGATGGACGCTTGTTTGACCAGGCTAGGAGAATAGCAGAGACCTACCAGTTTCCCATAATGGTTATTGAGGGTTCGAAACTACCCTATATGGACCGCTTGAAACTCTATTCGTCAATGACTTCTCTCGTCGTCGACTATGGTTTCCGAGTCTTTATAGCTCTACGGCCAGAGGATTCTGCAGATATAATCTACGGCATAGCCAAGAAATTCGCGTCTGGCAGGAAGGGGCAGTACATGGTTGTACATAAAAAACCCAAGCTTTCCACTCCACGGGAGTGGCAGTTGTACATAGTCCAGTCGTTGCCTTATATAGGAGTCAAACTGGCGGAGAGGCTGCTCCAGTACTTTGGTAGTATCGAGAAAATAGTTAATGCTCCAGTATCCGAGCTATCAAAGGTTCCCGGGATAGGAGAGAAAAGAGCTGAGGAAATATACAGGCTACTTCACTCCTCTTATAGAGTCGAGAAAGGCCGTAGACCTCATCTAGACGAGTTTTTCCCCTAGATAAGGCTCTAGGCGGTTCCACCACGTCATTATTTAAAACCCCCAAAGAGGAATCCACCCTAAACGAAGTGTAGTAGGGTGTATGAGTAATGGCCCGCTTCAAGATGGTGTCAGAAATCGAGAAGATAATGAGAAACCTTGAACAAGTTAGAAATATAGGCATAATAGCACACGTGGACCACGGCAAGACAACTACGAGCGATTCCCTACTGGCAGCAGCCGGAATGATATCTGAGAGAATAGCTGGGGAAGCGTTAGCACTCGACTATCTAAGTGTGGAGAAGCAAAGGGGTATAACGGTTAAATCGGCTAACGTTAGCCTTTACCACGAGTATAAGGGAAAGCCTTACATTATAAACCTGATAGACACCCCAGGCCACGTTGACTTTAGTGGAAAAGTGACTAGGAGCCTCAGGGTCTTGGATGGAGCCATTGTCGTCGTTGATGCTGTAGAAGGAGTTATGACCCAGACAGAAACCGTTATACGCCAGTCCTTGGAGGAGAGGGTTCGCCCCCTGCTCTTTGTAAACAAGGTTGACAGATTGATAAAGGAGCTCAGATACACTCCACAACAGATACAACAAAGGTTCATTGAGGTTATACGAGAAGTCAATAATCTTATAGATCTATACGCCGAGCCGCAATTCAAAAACAAATGGAAGCTCAACCCTGCAGACGGAACAGTAGCCTTCGGCTCTGCTAGGGATAAGTGGGGATTCACAATACCCATGGCGCAAGAGAAGAAGATTACCTTCGCAGATGTTATAGAAGCATACAACAAGGGTAAAGAAGGCGTAGCAGAGCTCTCTAAGAAGGTCCCTCTTCATGAAACTCTTCTGGATATGGTTGTAAGGTTTGTTCCAAACCCTAGGGAAGCTCAGAAATATAGAATAGAGAAGCTATGGAAAGGAGATCTCAACAGCCCCTTAGCAAAAGCCATGATAGAAGCTGATCCAGAGGGCCCCGCGGTCTTCTTCATAAACGATATAAGAATAGATCCCCATGCAGGCCTTGTAGCGACGGGAAGAG
Organism: uncultured Desulfurococcales archaeon; assembly: GCA_964451715.1. Classification (GTDB taxonomy): domain Archaea; phylum Thermoproteota; class Thermoprotei_A; order Sulfolobales; family Acidilobaceae; genus Tiamatella. Next base: position 80,768 of record CAYVIZ010000001.1, read on the forward strand.
TGTTCTCGGGTACACTTAAACCCGGTAAGGAACTTTGGCTCGTCAACAGCAGGATACAGCAGAAAATACTACAGGTAAGCCTTTTCATGGGTCCCTACAGAGAGGTCACAAAGGAGGTAACAGCCGGAAACATAGCGGCTGTACTAGGACTGGACAAGGCTAGGGCGGGGGAAACAGCGGTTGAAGCTGAAGCCAAAGACCACGCTGCTCCCTTCGAGAGAATGCACTATGTTAGCGAGCCTGTAGTCACGATAGCAATAGAGCCGAAGAAGCCCCAGGAGCTATCCAAGATGATTGAAGCATTGAGAAGACTGAGTATAGAAGACCCTAATCTGTTGGTGAAAATAAACGAAGAAACCGGCGAGTACCTCTTATCGGGCATGGGCCCGCTCCACTTGGAAGTCACTCTACAACTGCTAAAGGAGAACTATGGAATAGAGGTTGAGGCCAGTCCCCCCATAGTAGTATACCGTGAAAGTGTGCGTGCCGCGAGCCAGGTATATGAAGGAAAAAGCCCCAACAAGCATAACAGGTTCTACATATCAGTGGAACCCTTGAACGAGGAGACTATCAAGCTTATGCAGAGTGGAGATATAGGCGAGGACCAAGACGTTAAGGAGAGGGCTAGAATACTCAGAGATAAAGCAGGATGGGACTATGAAGAAGCGAGGAGGATATGGGCGTTCGATGAGAACCTGAACCTGTTCATAAACAAGACGTCAGGTATACAGCATCTAAGAGAAGTACAAGACACTATCATACAGGCATTCAGGCTTGCCATGAAAGAAGGCCCCTTAGCAGCTGAGCCCGTACGAGGAGTGAAGGTAGTTCTACATGATGCCATGGTACACGAGGATCCTGCCCACAGAGGACCCGCACAGATATATCCTGCAGTACGCAACGCTATATACGCCGGTATACTGACAGCGAAGCCCACACTGCTCGAACCTATACAAAAGCTGGACATTAGGACACCCATGGACTATGTTAGCACTATCGCATCGGTTCTAGCCAAGAGGAGGGGCAAGATGCTTGATGTAATAAGTATGGGACACGTGGCACGCATTATAGCCGAGATACCTGTTGCAGAGACTTTTGACTTAGCGGCAGAGCTTAGGAGCGTTACAGCGGGTAGGGCCTTCTGGGGCACAGAATTTAGTAGATGGAGCCCAGTCCCAGACTCTATGTTGGATGAGCTGATAAAGAGGATAAGAGAGAGAAAGGGATTACCGCCTCATCCACCGAAGCTCGACGATTTGATAGGATACTAGAACCAGGTATCGTTTAAAGTGCCCTCTGCCTTCTCTTTTTATTCCTCGCGTGTTTTTCCCTTTATTCACTAAGATTGGATTGATTAAAGTTTATATATACAAATATCGGGACGTTTTTCACGGCTTATAGGGGGATGCTTATGAGTATAGAGGCCTTGCTCTCGGATCCCATGATAGCGGCTATAACGGGGCTAGTGGTACTGCCTGCTATACTTATACTTGTACTCTGGGGCGTCGTGTTGCTGATTAAGTGGCTGGTAAGGGAGCACCCTATCGCAGAAAGAGCCTCGCCTTTGAAGTATGAGCGCTTTGAAGCATCTAATCCTCCCTCCGGCGAGGCCAAGACTAGGGTTTCCATGCAGTATTTCGGCTACCTGATAGCTTTCCTTGCCCTCGAACCAATCGTTGTCTTGTCCTTCATAGTGTTCAATACGAAGGAGTTGGGTCTTGCACTCCAGTTTTACACTATATTCTTGATAGTCTACGTTCCCTTCCTAGCATACGCTATACACGAGTCTAGGAAGGTTAAGGAATGGATGTGGAGGTGAAGGATTGTTGGCTGCTGGAAAGGAAGGAAAAGCATATGTAGGTAACCTGGATATAAGCGCGCGGAAAGCCAACGAGATACTCATGAAGAAGGTTAAACTAGGTAAACTCGTGGATTGGGGAGTCGCATTTAGCCTATGGCCCGTCCACCTGACCACGAGTTGCTGTGGGTGCGAGCTAGCTGCTACCTGGGGACCCCGCTTCGACGCGGAGAGATACGGAGCCCTTACATGGGTTGGATCCCGTCAAACAAATTTCATCATTGTTGAAGGAACGGTATCTAGGAAAATGGCTAAGGCAGTTAAGATCACTTGGGAACAAATGCCCTTCCCCAAGTTTGCAATAGCCATGGGCGCATGTGCGCTCGACGGCGGCATTTTCTATAATAGCTATAACATTGTGAGGCCATGGGAGATAATACCTATAGACGTCTATATACCGGGATGCCCTCCTAGACCAGAAGCGCTGGCTAGGGCTATAGTAGAGCTGCAGAAGATGGTTAGGAGCAAGTCAATAGCGAGTGAGTGGATAGTAAAGGGGGTAAGAGAGGAAAACATGAAATACATACTTCCTAAGGAGGCTGAGACCCAATGAGTATCGTCGAAATATTGAAGGAGAAGCTGTCTAGCCTTAACCCGGAGATTAGTGAAGGCAAGGGATTCGTATCGGTAAAAGTGGAAAAAGATGGTCTAAAGCAGACAGCTAGGATACTTAGAGAATTAGGCTTCGATCACGTCAAGACGGTTACCGCTATAGACTACCCGAAGGAAAACGAGTTCGAGATAATATATCACGCATCAAGCTTCCTTAACGAGGAACTAGCCAAGTATATAATCGAGCTCAGAACAAGGATACCCAGAGATAAACCGGAAATAGAGACGCTGACAGATATATGGCCAAGCGCAGAGTTTCCCGAGCGTGAAACCTTCGAATTCTTCGGAATAACCTTCAAAGGCCACCCAGATCTCCGGCCTATACTCCTGCTTCCCGAGGTAGTAGACAAGAAACCTCTTAGGAAAGACTTCGTCGTTAAAGAGGAGGGGATATTCAGATGAGCACAGTTGAATCTATTCCGAAGAAGCTCCCAGGAATGGATGTGAACAAGCTAGGAAAAGACTTATACGAGGTATTCATTGGTCCTCAGCACCCTGGCAGTGGTCACATGAGGATAATCATACGCGTTGACGGAGACGTTATAGTAGAAGCTGACCCTGATCTAGGTTACGTCCATCGTACAATGGAGAAGCTTGCAGAGGGGAGAGAGTTCATAAAGGTCATACCCCTCATGGAGAGAATGGCTATACTTGATGCCTGCAATATAACTCTACCATATGTGGAGGCCGTTGAAAAACTGTTGGATATAGAGCCTCCGCCTAGAGCCAAGTATCTCCGTGTACTGCTCTGCGAGATAAACAGAATAGCAAGCCACCTCTACGGTCTAGGCATTTTCGGTGTTTTCCTAGGCCACTCCACAATGTACATGTGGCCCTTCGGTGACAGAGAAGTATTCGTCGAGTTAGCGGAAAAACTTACAGGAGCTAGGCTGACCCATACATACCCCGTGCCAGGAGGAGTCAGGAGGGATCTCCCCCAGGGCTTTGCAGAGGATGCCGAGAAAGCTATAAGATACATGGAGAAACGCTTAGAGGAATACAGGAAGATATTCCTAGATAACCCTGTTATACAGAAGAGGCTTATTGATGTAGGTGTAATAAGCAAGAATCTCGCGGCCCAGCTTGGCATAGTAGGCCCTAACCTACGTGCTTCGGGTATAAAGTATGATGTACGTATAATCGAGCCATACGAGGTGTACGACGAGCTCGACTTCGAGGTTCCAGTCTTCGAGGAGGGAGACGCCTTCGCCCGTGCATGGATACGAATAATAGAAATGCAGCAGAGTCTCCGCATAATACGCCAGGTGCTGGAGAAGATACCCGACGGAGACCCTCTCCACGAGAAGTTCTGGGCTAAGGCGCCTGCTCTCTACAAGAAGGTCTTTGAGCAAACTAAGAGAGTGAAGCTTATCCCCTTATACGCGAATCTCAAAGTGCCTGAGGGCAGGGCTTTTGCTAGAGGAGAAGCCGGCCGTGGAGAAATAGTGTACATGGTCGAGAGTAATGGCTCTACAAAGCCATATAGGGTTAGGGTAGTATCGCCCTCGTTTAGAAACGCAATAGTATTCAGATACATTGTTCCCGGCCACCGTATAGCTGATCTCCCCGCCATATACGGCAGTATAGATTACTTCCCACCCGAAGCAGACAGGTGATAAGCCGTGTCTGGATTGTTGAAGTTGTTGGTAGACATAATAACCTGGCCCCCCTTGTTCCAGCTGGTTATAGCGCCGGGATTGGTGGCGGCTTTAGTTATAGTTATTTTCATTCTATGGTTCGAGAGGAAGACCGCGGCAAGAGTACAAATGAGGATAGGACCCTACCATGTAAGCCCTAGAATAGGGGGAGGCTTGCAGCTCATTGCAGACCTTGTAAGATACTCCTTCCAAGAAATAATAATCCCGAAGGCCGCTGACAAACCAATATTTATAGGTGCACCTTTGGCAGCTCTCGTCATTTCACTCTTACCTGTAGTAGCGATGCCATTCACCACGGTACCCAAGTATTATCCTATACCCATGGATTATAGCTTGCTCATAGCAGTAGCGCTATCAACGTTGTCACCGGTCTTCATAATTGCCGCAGGATGGGCTAGTAACAACAAGTTCTCCATAATAGGAGGCCTTAGAGAAGCATTCGTAATAACTGCATACGAGCTCCTCATAGTTATAACTGCGCTAGCAGGAGGTGTCGCCGTGCTCTCATACAATCTTACCGATATAGTGGTTGCTCAAAAACCCTTCTATAAGTGGATACTATTCACGAACCCCATAGCTGCTCTCACAATGTTCGCCGCAATACTAATGGCCACCTCCGGCTTCCCGTTCGAGATACCGGAGGCTGAAAACGAAATAGTGGCAGGAGCTTATACAGAGTATTCGGGCTTGATGTACGGGATAAACATGGGTGCTGCCTATATAAAGAGATTCGCGTATTCACTACTGTTCACACTCATATTCCTCGGGGGATGGCTGCCATACGAGCCTTCAAGCGGGCTTATCCACGGCTACCTTATACCTCTAGTCATCGTCCTAGTCAAGTCTACAATAGTGATGGCCATAATGAGCTTCCTTAGAGCGGTATATGGAAGGTTTAGAATAGACCAGGCACTCGATGGTGCTTGGAGAATATTCATACCCCTCGCACTCATAGGCTTCGGCATTGCTTTAATAGAGGCTTATCTGGGGGTGTACGCGTAATGCCTGGCAAAGTAGTTTATAAGAAAACTCCCAAACCCAGATTCCTAGACGCCATAACAGGCAACCTGGGCGCTATACTCATAGGCCTCAAATACTTCGCCAATCCCAACAGGTTAACAATGAAGTATCCCTACGAGTATCCCCAGTTGAGAAGCAACTATAGAGGCTTCATCGTTCTCGACATGAAAAAATGTATAGGATGTATGTCATGCGCGAGAATATGTCCTGCAGCTGCTATGAAGATGGTTAAAGTAGAGGTTGAAAAGGCGGGTAAGAAGAAGCAGATGCCCTTCCCAGTCATTAACTATAACAGGTGTATATTTTGTGGTTTCTGTGTAGACGTGTGTCCGACCGAGGCGCTTTACCACATACCTGTACACGACGTGGTTTATACCAACATGGAAGATATGGTACTAGACTTGGAGAAGTTCCAAGAGAAGGTGGAATCGCCTAGTGTTAAGGAAGGAGTTCCTGTAAGATACTTGTTTGACCCTGATAAGGGGCTTGTGAAGGTTCCTATAAAGGAGGGTGGAGGTGAGGAGTAATGGATTTGTCATACCAGTATCTGGCTTTGACCATATTGTCGGCTTTAACTCTTTACACGGCTTATCTAACTGTGAGAGGTAAGGACCTTGTCTACTCTAGTGTTTCCCTAGCATTGACGGCGTCACTTGTAAGCCTGCTAGTCGCGTTCATGGGATATGTGCTGGTTGCAGCCGTGCAGGTTCTAGTTTACGTGGGAGCTGCTGTTATGTTCATCATAGTAAGCGTCTCTTTGCTGGGGGCGAAAGAAACCACTGTACGGAACGAATACACAGGCATAACCGCAGGCATATTCACATTCGCCGTCCTCTACTTGTACCTAAGCAGGTTTACACACGCATTCACGTTCACCCAGACACCTAGTGTACAGGTAATAGGGGACACCCTACTCTCAAGGTATATGGGTGTAATAATACTTCTCATCGTTGCCTTGGCAGCTACAGTGATTGAAGCCATATCTCTCGCTAAGAAGTGAGGTGAGGAGAAGTGTTGTCCGTTACGATAGACGCGATAGGCTTCGTGTTAGGTATGACCGGTTTAATACTAATAAGTATGGGGGTATACGGGTTCACGGCTACGCGGAATTTAGTACGTATGTTGCTTTCTTTGGAAATAACCTTCAACGGCGTTTTCCTCGTTTTAATGACCCTCATAACAGCTGTCCCCCTATACGCGACTTTGCTCGGCGTTATCTTAATAGGCGTGGTCTCGGCTGAGGTGGCTGTCGTGGTTGCCATTATAGCCGCATACTATAGGAGGACCGGCGTGCTTGATTCGGAGTCATCGGAAAACGTAGAGGGAGGTGTTTAAGCAATGGAGTTGTCAATACCTATACTCTGGATAAGCATATTTCTCCCCCTAGTGATCACGTTAATCGGTTTAAAGATAGAGGAGGACAACATAGAGAGTGTTGCATACGCTACCGGAGCCTCTCTCCTGTTACCCTTACTGCTGGTTGGCGCAGCCGCCATTAAAGGGATGCTCGGGGAAGGATTAGTCGATCCTTGGATGGCATCATTCACGGGGGTAGGCACTCTTGCATTGGCGTTAGACGGCCTCTCAGCTCTGGTGGTAGCCGGTGTAAGTTTGGTTACGGCGCTCGTCAGTTTCTACTCAATACCATACATGAAGACCCGTGTCGAGGAAATGAGAGAGGCTGGGGAGACTCCTCCAAGCCTCAACGTGTACTTCTTCCTTTACGCGCTCTTCTCGGTGGCGATGCTAGGACTAGTATATTCGACCAACATGGTGCTCTTCTACGTGTTCTTGGAGCTGACCTTGGTCCCCTCATTTCTGCTCATAGCATATTATGGCTACGGGGATAGGAAACGAATAGCGATACTCTACTTTGTATGGACCCATATCGGCGCTGTCATGTTCCTCTCAGGAATGCTATACTACGGCTATCACGTAGGTAACTTCGATTATATAGACCCGGCGACTATGACGCCTGTTACTGGAGGCGCATCCCTATTAGGGGGTGCAGCAAAGTATGTTGCCATGCTCATAATGTTCGGTCTATTCGTCAAAATGGCAGTATTCGGTGTGCACATGTGGCTTCCATACGCCCACGCCGAAGCGCCCACGCCGATATCCGCCCTCTTATCCCCTAACCTGATAGGTCTAGCGGGATACGCGCTTGCTAGAATAGTGGTCCCTGTGTTTCCAGGCTTTCTGCAGGAGTATAAATGGCCTCTAATCTACCTGGCATTTCTAACCATAATATATGGTGGACTAGTAGCGCTCAAGCAGACGGACTTCAAGAGATTCCTGGCATACTCGAGTGTGAGCCAGATGGGTTACATGCTCCTCGGAATAGCGACGCTGACACCCATAGGGATAACTGGTGCAATGATACACTATCTCTCCCATGCAATAGGAAAAGCACTGCTCTTCATGGCGGCAGGCGTATTCATCACAGAGCTACACGGACTCAGGGATATACGGTTAATGGGAGGACTGGCTAGGAAATACCCCTTCACTGCAGCACTAGCATTACTGGGTTTCATGCATCTAGTAGGTATGCCTCCCACCATAGGTATGTGGAGCGAGTTATTCATCATTTTCGGATTGTTCAAAGACGTCAACTTATCCACACAGTTCATAGCGATGGCAAGCCTTGTGATACTAGCATTAATGGTATCCGCAGCATACGCCTTCATCAACATGAGGAGGATCTTCTATAACAAACCTAGGAGTGAGCAAGCCAAGGCTAAGAGCGAGGTGCCCAGTGTGCTGCAGTATTCCATGCTGTTCATAGGAATAATGGGAATAGTCTTCTTCGTCTGGATAAACCCGTACTATCACGGGCTGCTAGATGTTGTTAAGAGGATGTTCTTATTTGCTGGAATAGGAGGGTGAGATGGAAATGATAGACCCTATATGGATTTGGTTAACACCTTATCTGGGTGCACTACTATTAGCCCTCTTATGGGTATCAGGGTACAGGAGAGAGGGAGTCTATGGCACAGTGTCTGTTCTCAGCATACTGGTGTCAGCGTTAATATCCACGGTGTTGACTCCCAAGGTACTAGGAGGAAGCCTGATTTACACGAAACACGAGTGGCTTCCAAGCCTAGGCATCAACTTCGGCACCTACATGGATGGCTTAGGAGCCTTCATGGCCCTAGTAGTGTCCTGGCTCTCATTCCTGATAGCAGTATATAGCACAGAGTACATGAAAGGAGACTGGGGAGTGCAGAGGTACTTCTTCTTCTTCACATTCTTCGTGGGAAGCATGCTATTATTGGTACTCGCTGATAACCTTGTCCTAATGTTTATAGGATGGGAAGGAACAGGACTGGCAAGCTATGCTCTCATAGGACACTGGTACACGGATGAAGAAGAGACATGGGTGGGAGACCCAGGCAGAACAGTACTCGGTACCCCCATGTATTTCGAGCCCAGCCATAGCGGTGTTAGAGCAATCCTCTTCACTAGAGTAGGAGACATAGGGATGATCATAGGCATGGCTCTATTCTACATGATAACAGGAACCTTCAGTATCCCAGAAATAGCGGATACAGCGTCCGGATGGATGGGTTATCTAGCATCCAAAGGCGTGTTAACCGCTGCACTCCTAGTGTTCAGCCTTGGAGCCCTCGCTAAAAGCGCTCAGTTCCCCTTCCAAGAATGGCTTGTAACAGCCATGACCGGCCCTACTCCAGTATCCGCACTTATACACGCGGCCACAATGGTGAAAGCAGGCGTCTACTTCATGCTGCGTTTCGCCCCAATATTCTACAATGGCGCTATGGCTCTGGGAGGAACTGCACTACAAGCCACTCATGATTACTTCAATATAATAGCTATACTAGGCGGAGTAACTGCTTTCATGATGGCTACCATGGCCTTGGTTTCCAGAGAGCTCAAGCTAATATTCGCGTATTCAACAGCCTCACAGCTGGGATACATGTTCCTAGGAGTAGGTGCAGCCGGCTTACTCGCCCATAAAGAGCTAGCATACGAGGGTGTTATAGCCAGTGCAAGCCACTTAATGAGCCACGCCGTGTTCAAGGCGGCCCTATTCCTGATAGCGGGATGGGCCATACACGCCGTCCACAGCAGGTTCATTGATCATATGGGTAATTTTGCGAAATACATGAAGATAACAGCCATATCCATATGGCTAGCAGGGCTGAGTCTATCAGGTCTACCGCCATTCTCAGGCTTTTGGAGTAAGGAGGGAATAATCCATGCAACACACCTAGCAGGCCTCGAGAATCTATGGTTCCTGGCAGTGTTTACTGCAGGCCTGACAGGCTTCTACACCACCAGAGCTATTATAAGGGTATTCCACATGCCACCCTACGAAGAACCTCATCATCACGCAGAGCTACACGAGGCGCCTCCCAGGATGCTGTGGCCATACACTATTCTTGCAGTGGCAGCTCTAGTCATAGGTATAGTATGGCCTCTAGGATTCGGCAAGGACTTCTACGAGCTTGCATCGAATACTCTCGGTATAGAAGAACATGTTAGGTACACGTTCGAGTTCACGGCAACCACGGCTGGAATAGTAGCCTGGGTTCTGGTGATGGTTCTAAGTGTACCAGCCTTGTATCTAGCCCTCAAAATAGACTTCGTAGGCATACTGAAGAAAAGCCAGACGGCACGCGTGTTACACGGGTTCCTCTATGATAGATGGTACATAAACGCCCTGATCTACATAGTAATAGTAGGTGGCTTTATCGTAATCGTACAAGCACTTGGATTCGTAGATAGCGTAATAGACGGTTTCTACCATGTAGGGATACCTGTAGCGTTCATCTTGTTCTCCAAAGGTTTCAGATCACTGCATAGGGGCAGACCTGATCTATACCTGGCATACTATGCCTATGGGGCAGGATTACTGATACTCCTGCTATATCTCCTATGGGGGTGATACACGATGGTGTTGGATTTGAATGAAACAGTAACAGGCCTCTCATACATTATTCTAATACTAGGCGTAGCAGTACCGCTATCTAAACCCTTAGGCATAGAGAAGACCAGACTACCGTACGCGTTCAGCTGGGCTTCAACACTTCTACTATCAATAATAGCATACTTACTCATAGACAACACATATACAGGCGGATATACAACCCTCTATAAGGGTCTAGTAACCTACAATTCGTTTTCAGCATTCATGCTGCTATTAACCGCAATAGCATCCATGCTGGTGCTCATGGCTATAAAGAACCGTGCAGAAGAATGGCCTACAGCACCCGCAGTATATGGCCTGATTCCACTGATACACTTCGGCCTCATATTCGCTATGGGCGTAAATGATGCCTTGCTGCTGCTTGCAATATGGCTTCTAGTCTCTGTGGCAAGCTATGTAGTGATAGCGCTTCCCAAGGATAGCGAAAGCGTAAAGGGCGCCGTTAGATATGCGTTCATGGGCTCTCTAGCGACACTCTTCCTAGCAGTCTGGGTCGCGTTCAACCTAGTTGTCAACGGCACGTTTGCGATAACACCCTATGAAACAGGCCTAGTATCCATCCTAGGCTTCGGCGCATTAGTGATAAGCATAGGATTCAAGCTAGGTATAGCCCCGTTCCACTGGTGGCTCCCCGACGTTTACGGGAAATCAAATGGCTACGGGGTCTCTATTGTGGCTGGAATCGTGAAAATAGGCTTTATAGCCATAGCAGCGAGAGTAGTATACTACATCTCTTCAAGCGGGTTCTCCACGGTCTCAACCATCACACTTGCAGCGTTAGCCGTCGCAACCATGTTCTGGGGTAACATAGCAGCCCTCACCACAAGGAATCTCCAGAGAATACTGGCATATAGTAGCATAGCCCATGTGGGCTACATACTCGTGGGCCTAACTGCTTTAGCCTACGCAGCAGGATCCTCTAACACCGCATTAGCTATGTACGCATTTGCCGCGATAGCAATACATACAGCAGCATACTCTATAAGCAAGGCTCCTCTGTTCGCAGTTATGGGTGAAGGCAGAACAGATCTAGGCATTTTAAAGGGAATGTTTAAGAGAGACCCCGCCTCGGCAACATCTATAGCCATACTACTACTCAGCCTTCTGGGGCTTCCCCCGCTACTCGGATTCTGGGGTAAGCTTTACATGTTCACCGCCGTCGCCGGCTACTCCTTACCCCTGCTCGTCATCGCGTTGATCAACAGCGGCATAAGCGCTGTCTATTACGGTATAGCAATCCGTGAAATGCTATCTACCGAGGAAGGAGGCGTCACATACGACGGGTACAGAAAAGCCTCACTAGTTATAGCTGCAACACTAATAGTAATCCTAGGTTTACTGGCACAGTACATATTTACAGCCCTACAATAAGAAAAACCTTTTGAAAACACAAACCCCCAAACCTTTTCATCAATCGGCTTCCCGAGGGAAACGAGAGGAAGAGAAGGTATTAACCCCATATTTTTATATCATGAACAAACCGGCCTGATACATGGTCTATTACCTCCATACGGCATAAAGGAAGACAAATGTGGTGCATCTAGTGTTGAATACGTTCGAGGAAAAAATCAACAAGTACCGTGAAACCCTTAACACCATAAAAAATAGATACGGTATAGGAATAGATGTTGACTACGCTGTTAAGATAGAAGCCGTACAGGAAGCTATCCGTGACAAGATAAAAGACGTGTTAGAAGATTCTATCCGACTTGACAGTATCAAGGAGGCTTTGAAGATAGCAGAAACCGTTTACGAAAACACAGACTTCACATGTGAAAGAGAAGAATTAAAACGCGTATTAGAAGAGAAGGGTATAGAGGATGATAATTATATTGAACTGGTAATATGGCAGGGAGTATTACAGGCAGTAGTGTCTACTATAGCCGATACAATGAAAGTATACGAGAACAGGAATGCCGTATGCCCCGTATGCGGTAATGAGACAGATATAGGATACATAGACGGCGAAGGTAATATATGGCTGTTATGCCCCGTATGCGGTTTCACCTGGATACAGTCAAACGTGAAGAACCCCGTTTGTCCTTATTGCGGACTGCAAGACGGGAATGCTATAGGGGTACTAAAAGATAAGAAAAACCCCAACATAATGGTTATGTTATGCTCTCACTGTAAACGCTACTGGATAGTTCTAGACGACAGACACATACGAACCGTGCCCCGTAGCCTATATCCGCTCCTAAGAGAGAAGGCTATGAAAATACTAGGCTCTATCCCCCCCGACTTCTTCTCCGGTTGAATAATACTCTTCAAACCCGTTTATTAGCACGGGGAAAAGCAGGTTTAGATAGGATTTGCAAGACGTCATAACGGTAAAATAGCATTTCAGGGGGTTTACCTCATTTAAACCGATCATGCGGGCTAGCTTGTTTAAGCGTAGTGCTACTCCAAGCACAACTCCTACTCCTCCTAAGAATGTTAGCGAGGTTAGCAATACTCCCTCTACAATATCTCTAGGAGCTACCCCTCTAGCAATTTCGGAATAATCGTTTGCAGAGACATGTGGAAACACGCCTCCACGAGAAAGCAATAACTCGCTTGTCATGCTGTGAATCCAGGAGAGAATAGTATAGGTTCTAAACAAGTCTAAACCCCCTATCATAGCTATAAACAACTCTATTCCTAGAAGCGCATTGTCTGGAAACGAGGCGCTTGGAACGTATCCTTTGAGTAACAAGGTTTTATGCATTATTTCTAGTAGAATTGATGAGAAAACCATCAAGGTCCCTCGTACCCACATCACCGGTATCCTATTCAAGGCTGATTTTGCACTGGTAATGTATTCTTTCTCCACCAGTTATCCCTCTCACGGCAGGGTTATAGCGTTCACGCCAAGCTTCTTCCTCGCCATAAAGGCGAAGAAGGCCGCATACTCGGATCTAGAAGCATCCACCACTACTAGCTTGGGCCTTGATTCCTCCACATACCTCAATGTACCCATATAATCCGAGTGATCACTGTAAGATGCTACATACGTGTCCTTGTCTATCTCAACCATAGGTTTACGAAACTCCCATCCGTTGAGAAGTAAGTGTACGCCTCCACGAGTACTCCTGTACCTATAGAAATTAGTTGCGTGATCGAAGATTATCGGTTTTCCCTTGAGGATCTCTTTAGCCTCTTTCGTTCCATATAGGAAAAACTCCCCGAATCCCTTGTCTAGAGATGAAAGCCTATGCGTTATTCTATACATTTTTGATGTCATAATGACAGGATCCCTTAAACCCTCTTCTCTAAGCTTGAGCAGGAAACCTTGGATCTTCCCGTAGTAGCCGTAGATCCACAGCTTCCCCTTTATCCTGCCATACAGGGCGAGTATCTCGTCTATTACATCGGCATTGCTCCAAGTCCTTACATGGCTTGGCGAGCCATAAGTAGCGTCTATAACGAGTATATCCGGCTCGTCTATCACATCGGTACCCTCGAGTTTGAAATCACTAGTATATCCTATCCTGTTACCCTCCTCATCCTCCAACACGACAGAAGCAGTTCCAGGTATGTGTTCAGCTTTTAGGAAACTTATCCTCAGTGAACCCCACTTAAGGCTTCCTCCTATTTGCAGTGGAGTCCTCTTGTTGCTGGGTACCTCGATGTTTAATCCTTCTAGAATTGCAAAAGTTTCTGGTGTGGCTGTTATTCTTCTAGAGTAGCTAATACTGGATCCTATACCCTTATAGTGATCAGCATGTGCGTGTGTTACAACACGTAAACCCTTTTTTCCACAGCCATCTATGCTAACGTCACCATGTACTATTGCTCCTGTTTTCAGTATTTTTACTCTGAGAGAGTCCGCGTTATTCAATCAGTTAAACCCCTCCGGGGAGACGAGCGGTGTCATACTATCCTATACTTCCCACTTTTAGAGATAACGTATAGGGCGCCGACGGTGATTAATGATACCAATGCCAGTATAACTGTTCTTTTCATGGGATCTAGTAGTTTAATGCTGCCTGGAACTATATGAGTCGACTCGAGCAGCGTATACCGTACTTCGTAAAGGAATGTATCACCTTTATATACTCTTAACCTCCCGGCAAGAGGTATACATGAGCTCGGGGGAAAACTGCTTTTCAGCTCTATTATATACCTGCCATCTGTCTCTCTGGTATTCATCTCCCGCTCTGCTTTTATAAGGAAACTTTCACTCCAGTTAACATAGTAGGTCACAGTATTTGATGTTCTCTCCATCTTATTAGCGGAAAGACA
>CAYVIZ010000001.1:95190-101145 GCA_964451715.1 uncultured Desulfurococcales archaeon
CTCTTTGTAGTGCTCGAAGAAGTGTTTTATCTTGTCCTTCACAGCGTCTTCAACATCGCTTATGTCTCCAATATTTTTATACAGGGGGTCAAGTTTGGCTTTAGGGACGGCTATTATCTTAGAGTCGATTCCTTCCTCGTCTTCCATTACGAGCATTCCGACGGGTTTTACTTCTATAAGGCTCCCAGGATATACTGGTTCTCTGCTTAACACTATTATGTCAACAGGGTCTCCATCCTCTTCTAAGGTCCCCGGGACAAACCCGTAGTTAAAGGGGTACACCATACTGGTATATAGGAATCTATCCACTTTTATGATGCAGTTATCCTTGTCGAACTCGTATTTAACACTTCCACCCATAGGGATTTCTATAATAGCATTGACGAGCTCAGGCGCTTTATCGCCGGGTCCAACCTTTATGCACGTCATAAACTACCACCTCGACAGCTCATGAAAATTCGTGTAGTAAATAGGGTGATACCATAAGTTTAAAAATACACCCTGTACACATTCTTGTTATTCGCAAAGGACGACCCGAACGGGGAGGAGGATGAGAAATGTCTAAACCATTCTACGTGAGGTTCGAAGTACCCTCCGAGTTGGCCGAGAAGGCGTATGAGGCAGTTAGAAAAGCAAGGGAGACCGGTAAGATAAAGAAAGGAACAAATGAGACTACAAAAGCACTGGAACGCGGTCTTGCAAAGCTCGTTGTTATAGCGGAGGATGTTGACCCACCGGAGATAGTGGCTCATCTCCCACTGCTCGCCGAGGAGAAGAAGACGCCTTACATATATGTTCCCAGTAAGAAGAAGCTGGGAGAGGCTGCAGGTATAGAGGTTCAAGCTGCTAGTGTTGCGATCATAGACCCTGGAGAAGCAAGTGCTTTAGTTAACGAGATCGCGGAAAAAGTTAAGGAGTTGAAGAAGTAAGGCTCTACTGCCGGTTCATTTCTTTCTATACTCTTAATTACTCTACTTCGATTCTTTTACTGGATTCCCATAGTCCATGGAGGTTACAGTATCCTAGCGCGTAGAGTATACCGCTTTTCTTCAGCTTTATTGTAAGCTTTACTTTAGGTTCAGCGTATTCCGGCTCTAGTTCTATGGTTGCTATATGAATAGGGTTGAAGGGCCTTGAATCTTCCTTGAAGAATACCTGTAGATATCTAATGGAATGAGCCACCTGATTGGGGTGAGGCCCTACTTCTACTTCCACTGTGAACGGTTCACCAGCCTTAACCTTGTCAGGCGCGCTTATCTTGGGTGCATGGGATTCTTTTTTAGTAGCTGCTTCTCCTTCCGCCTTGTCCGGCCTGTATATAAGGTCTCCCAGTGCTTCCATGATGCTTCACCGTTCTATTATATTTTCAACCTGTGTTAAATAGTATTCGTATAAACAGGCGCTCTACAAGGGAGTAGCATTTATAATGCCTAACTCTTTACAGCTATTACATCAGCGTTTAGTAAGGTAATATGGATGGTGTACCGGATTTGGCTGGTGAGGTAGAGAATTTCAGGTATATAGTACGTATAGCAGGAACCGACATAGAGGGTACGTGGAAGGTAGTATACGGCTTGTCCAAGATAAAGGGGATAGGTATAGCCACAGCTAATGCGATATGCAGGGTTCTAGGCATAGACCCGGACAAGAGGATAGGGTTTCTATCCGATGCAGAGTTAAAGAAGATAGAGCAAGCAGTAACTGATCTCCGCCAGCTAGGGCTCCCCTCGTGGATGTATAATAGGCGTAAGGACTATGAGACAGGTGAGGATATGCATCTCTATGGCGCCAACCTACTGTGGGTGGCTCGCAGAGACATAGAAAGAGAGAAGAAAATAAAGAGCTGGCGGGGCTTGCGTCATGCGGTTGGGTTAAAGGTGAGAGGGCAGAGGACTCATACAACAGGCCGCTTGGGCACCACCATAGGAGTTTCAAGGAGAAAGGGGAGGTGATTTGTAAATGGGTGATCCGAGGAAGCCGAGGAAGAAGTGGATAGGACCCAAGCATCCATGGGTTAAGGAAAGGCTTCTCCGTGAGCTGGAGCTGATGGGTAGATACGGGCTCAGGAACAAGAGGGAGTTGTGGATAGCGCAGACTCTTGCAAGGAAGTTCAGGCACCAGGCAAGAAGTCTTCTAGCTCTTCCCGACAATGTTAGAGAGGAAGAAGAGAGGTCACTCCTTTCCAGGCTTAGGAACCTGGGTCTCATAGGGGAAGGCGCTAAACTGGATGAAGTCCTCGGGCTTACCGCTGAACATGTTTTAGAGAGAAGGCTTCAGACAATCGTTTACAAGAAGGGGTTGGCTAAAACCATACAGCAGGCACGCCAGTTTATTGTTCATGGCCACATAGCGATAAATGGGAGAAGAGTCACTTCCCCCGGCTATCTAGTCAATACCATGGAGGAGGCGTTAATAGATTACGCTCCCGGCGCCTCGGTTGTTGCACAAATAGGATCAGAGGGAGGTGTCGAGTAAGATGTCGTTCCAGTCTAGAGAGCTGAAATGGGGGGTTGCTCATATATTCAGCAGCTTCAACAACACCATAGTCCATATAACAGATTTAACGGGAGCCGAGACGGTCTCTAGGGTTTCGGGAGGTATGGTTGTCAAGGCTGATAGAGAGAAGCCTTCCCCCTATGCTGCAATGATAGCTGCCAGCAAAGCGGCTCAGCAAGCTATGGAGAAGGGTGTTACGGCTATACACATTAAAGTTAGAGGTGTCGGTGGCCACGGACCAAAGACGCCTGGCCCCGGTGCTCATGCTGCCATAAGAGCATTGGCGCGCTCAGGGTTTATAATAGGCAGGATAGAGGATGTAACACCGATACCACATGATACGACGAGGCGCCCCGGTGGAAGGAGGGGTAGAAGAGTCTGAGCCTGTTTAACTCCTCATCTAATTTTTGAGGTGAATTTTTTGCGGAGAATAGAGATTTTAGAGGAGGGTTTTAATAGAATAGCCCTCCTAATAGAAGGTTATCCCTTGGAACTGGTGAACGCTGTTAGGAGGGCTATATTAGCGGAAGTGCCTGTGATGGCTATAGAATGGGTTTATGTTACAAGGAACGACTCGGCACTGTTTAATGAGATGCTTTCACATAAGCTAGGTCTGCTTGTTCTCAAGTCCAACAAAGCCGTGGAAAAGTATCTTCCCCCGGAAGAATGCCGGGCTGATATAGAATGCGGGGAGGATCCTGCGTGTGTTGACGTGTTTATAACAAAGAAGCCTGAGTGTTTTGTACGCATGGTTTTGAAGAAGTCGAATCCCCCTGAGGACGGTGTTTCATTATTACCTGTAAAGGCATCCGATATTGAGAGCGAGGATCCTGACGTGTATCCCGTGCATGGCGACACGGAGTTAACCATACTGGCTTCTGGTCAAAGCATAGACGTGGAAATGTTTGCACGGCTGGGACGTGGTAAGGAGCACGCCAAGTTTATACCCGCCGTGGTTACTTTGAAATATGTTCCTGTTATAAAGTATGACTCGAGACGAATAAATGATGAATGTATTGAATGTCTAAGGAACTATAATCCCTCTCTAGCGGAGAAAGTCTCCGGCAAGTCTAGGGGGGAGATTGTATGGAAGGATTCCGGCAATACCAGTTTGCTCAAGCATTGCGCTGAGAGGGTTTGTGGGACAGGTTTAAAAGTAGAGTATGACAAGAATAGGCTTATACTGGTGGTTGAGTCAACTGGGGCCCTCGATCCCAGGAAGATAGTTGAATTAGCTCTGGAGGAGCTGGATAAAAAAGTAGAAAACATGTATAAGGAGTTGGGAGGTGTGGTTCATGACTAAGAGGACTGGACCCTTGAACATAGTACTAAGAAAAACGGCGGACGAGTTCGTTAGGCTTTATAAATCCACCGGCTCCGGCCTCTGGAGGGATGTTGCCGAGCATCTTATAAAACCTACCAGGAAAAGAGTTGTTGTAAATGTTTCTAAGATAAACAGGTACGCGGATGAGGGCGACATAATAGTTGTTCCCGGCAAGGTTCTAGGTAGCGGGCGCATAGAGAAGAAGGTTACGGTAGCCGCATTCGCGTTTTCCGACAAGGCTATCGAAAAGATCCGTAGGGCAGGAGGTAAAACTATAACTCTATCAGAGCTTGTAAGAGACAATGTTGAGCCTAGGAATGTGAAGCTCTTAGTGTGAGGTGTGTGGCATGGCTAGAATTATAGTTAATGGTGAGGGGCATATTCTGGGGAGGCTTGCCAGTATTGTTGCTAAGAAACTGATAGAGGGGAATGAAGTAATCGTGGTTAATGTGGAGAAAATAGTGGTCAGCGGCGATAAGAGGATGGTTGTGGAGTCTTATAAGAAGAGGCTGGGTGTAAAAGTTCACTTATCGCATAAATGGAGGCCTAGGAGACCGCGTAGCCCTATACGTTTGTTTAAACGTACGGTACGGGGCATGCTTCCCAAGAACAATAAGAAGGGTAGAGAGGCGTTGAGCAGGCTTAAGGCCTATGTAGGAGTTCCAGAGGAATTCAAAGACGCGGAGTACACAGTGTTCAAGGAAGCCTATAAGGATAAGTTAAAAACTAATAGGTATGTAGAGTTATCCGTTATTGCTAAGGAAATGGGTTGGAAGGGTGTTGAAGCATGAGTAATGTGCTGGTAACAGGTAAGAGGAAGAGAGCTATAGCCACGGCCATAGTTAGGCCGGGCAAGGGAAGGATATGGGTTAATGGTATCCCGCTAGAGTTTTACCCCGTCGAGATGGCTAGGCTCAAAATGATGGAGCCTTTGCTTATTGCTGGTAGGCAGCTGAGGAGTATGGTTGACATACATGTTAAGGTACGTGGCGGTGGCGTGATGGGTCAGGCGGAAGCTGTGAGAATGGCTATAACTAGAGGACTCTTAGAGTATCTCAAGAGCAGGATGGGGGAAGGAGAAGAGGCGGAGAAAATGAAGGAACAGATAAAAATACTTAGGAGGTTCTTCAACGAGTACGACCCACACATGATAGTTGGTGATCCTAGGAGAACAGAGCCTAAGAAGCCCATGAGGTATAGTGCTAGGAGGAGATGGCAGAAGAGCTACAGGTGATCAAGTCATGCTAGCCCCAGTAAGATGCTTCACTTGCGGCGCACCCCTAGGCCATCTCTGGCCTGTATTCAAAGAGCGTGTTAAAGCGGGAGAGGATCCGGGCAAGGTTCTAGACGAGCTGGGAGTACGGAGATACTGCTGCCGCAGGACGCTCCTATCGACTGTAGCCTATATAGATGAGCTCGTAGCATATACACACATAGGTTTTAAGAAGAAAGTTAAACCATTTTGACACTAGGAGAGTAGAAGAGGTGTTAAACTATGAGCGAGGAGAGCCAGCAGAAACAGGCTGGAGACGAGTTCCTTGTACCTCTGGAGGTTTACAGGCAGGCTGGAGTGTTTCTGGGTACTCATATATGCACCAAGTACATGGAACAGTTCGTGTACAAGATAAGGCCCGATGGGTTATACATACTCGATATAAGGAAGATAGACGAGCGTTTGAGGATAGCTTCAAAGTTTCTGTCTAACTATGATCCAGAGAAAATAGCTGTGGTTGCTGTCAGACAGTATGGCCAGAAGCCTGTTAAGATGATGTGTGAGAGAGTAGGCTGTAAACCCGTGATAGGTAGGGTGATTCCTGGCATATTTACAAACCCCAAACTAGAATGGTATATGGAACCGGATGTTGTGCTCGTGACGGATCCCCGCGCGGAGTCTCAGGCGATAAAGGAGGCCTACAAGGTAGGCTTACCTATTGTAGCTCTCACAGACACGGACAACAGGGTAGATAATATAGACCTTATTATACCAGCTAACAACAAGGGACGGAAGAGTCTTGCTCTTCTGTATTGGATACTGACAAGGGAGATACTGAGAAACAGGGGGCTCCTAGCACCTGACCAAGATCTTGATGTTTCATGGGAAGACTATGTGGTTAGGCCTATAAGGAAGTAAAAAG
>CAYVIZ010000001.1:101245-114429 GCA_964451715.1 uncultured Desulfurococcales archaeon
ATCTACAATTACAGGAGCCGAGTGAGGTACTGCTCAACAGGTTATTTCAAACCATGCGTACTATTACTAAGATTTACTACGAGATAACCAATAAGCATGCGGAACATCCGCGTTTCGCTATTGAGGCAAAAACGGAGAGCACTTCGTATTTGCCTCTAGTGTCCCTATACGCATCCATAGCCTCCCTGTCGGCTTATCTAATCTTTAAAAGCACAGGATACCCGCTAGACCTCGACGAGCTGATGGAAATACTTCAGATTGCATGGAAGCTGGAAGGCGTGCCAGAAAACATTAGATCCCTCTATTCTTCTCTGGTACTTTCTTCATTCAAAAACAAAGCAATCCTATATAGGGATTCATCGGAGTATCTTGACTTGGCTGAAGTTAATTTAAAACTTGGAGATAAAGGCACGTTTATAGAGTTGTATCCAGATAATTTATCAGACAAGCTGGGACCTGAGACTGCATCTGCCTTAACCAAGCTTGAGGGAGTAGCTTTAATAGAAGCTGCAACGAGGCTAAACATGGCTCTTGCAGAACATGGCGAGACTGATGTATTTGCTATTCTCTATCCTTATATAAAAATAGAGAATGCATTATACTATGTATTGTATAATATAGTGCCTCGCATGAGTAGATGCAAGTATGTTCAGTCAATAAACGGGGTAGTAGAGGAGATATGTATTGCCAAGTAGGCCCTACCTAGTAAAGCTGGGAGGCAGTATTATAACACGTAAAGAGCTCGAGTATACAGTAGATAGGGAGTCACTGTGTTTAATAGGAAGGATTCTATCCCAAGCACAATACCTTCCATCAGTTATCATACATGGCGGAGGAAGTTTTGGCCATCCAATAGTACACCACCTAGTATCGATTAAAGGATCCTTATCACCTCGGGATCTACCTCTAATAACACATAAAATGGATGTACTAAACCGTGAGGTAATACGGTGTCTCCTAGAATACCAGCTCCCGGTAGTCAGTTTTCCTCCACATGCATTGTGTAATAGGGATTATAGAGGAGAGCTTCTCTACTGCAATATGGAGGTCGTTTGGAAGGCTGTGAACGAGGGCTTGATTCCCATATTATATGGGGACGCTATACTCGGGTCTAGCAGTGGAGTATATATAGTCTCGGGGGACGAGTTGATGGTTTATATATCGCGTAAATATAGGATTCCGCTACTTTATTTTCTGACGGATGTAGATGGCGTGTATGAGGACATGAGGTCTAAGAGAGTAGTAAAACGCATCTCAATAAGTGATGTATCGGTAATAGATATTAAAGGTTCAGAGAATATTGATGTGACTGGGGGGATGAGAGCAAAGCTGGATTTCATAAAGAAGCTGGCACCAGGGAGCAGGGTCTATATATTGAATGGCAGAAGAGAAGATCATTTAGAAGAGGCTTTCCTTAAAGATGGGAATCCCGGTACACTTATACTTGTATAGATGATTTCTGTTTATAATTAGACGAAGCGGTTTGGAGGTTATGAGTGGATGGAGAAAAATACCAATGGTATAATAACCAAAAACCGGAAGCTCGATCACATAAAAATATCTGTGGAACAGATGGTTGAATCGTCCCAGAACACTCTATTGAACGGTGTCTTCGTAGAACATATATCGCTTCCAGAGGTAGATCTAAGCGATATAGACACAAGCTTAGTGTTCCTTGGCAAGAAAATAAACGCGCCACTCATTATAACGGGAATGACTGGGGGTCATCCGGACACTTATGAAATAAATCGTGATTTGGCTATAGTTGCGTCAAAACATGGTATAGCATTGGGTGTAGGAAGTCAGAGAGCAGCCATAGAGGATCCCTCTCTCTCATACACATTCAAGGTAGCTAGGGAATATGCACCCGATATACCCTTAATAGCCAACCTAGGTGCTCCACAACTGGTTAAAGGCTACGGGATCAAGGAAGTCCTGGAAGCTGTGCAAATGATAGAAGCCGATGGAATAGCCATACACCTGAACCCTCTCCAAGAATCATTCCAGCCTGAAGGAGATACTGACTATAAGGGGGTTATAGAGAAGATAGTGGAAATAAATGATCAATCACCTGTCCCCGTAATTGTGAAGGAGACGGGTACAGGCCTATCATCCAATGTGGTGTACCAGCTTTATAGGCTGGGTATAAGGTATTTTGATGTCTCAGGATTGGGGGGAACCAACTGGGGTAAGGTGGAGGCGCTCAGAGCTGTTAACAGAGGGATAAAGGGATTAGGAGAAAAGCTGGACGGCTATGGGGACGAGTGGGGTAATCCAACTGCATACTCTGTAATAGCTTCTAGGCTCTCCGCCCCGCTCTCAACCATAATAGCCAGCGGAGGGATTAGGACGGGGCTAGATATCGTCAGGTCTATAGTGCTTGGAGCGGATTTAGGCGGTTTCGCTCTTCCCGCGTTAAGGGTGTTGATGAAAAGAGGTGTTGACGGGTTGTCGCATTTTATAGATTCTATCATTTATCAGATACGTGTAGGAATGTATTTGACGGGATCAAGTGACCTCAGCTCTCTGCGGTGTAAAGGCTTTACTATAACTTCACCAATGCTTAGGAGTTTGACTGGAGACATCGCTGCATTTGATTATTATAGGGTTAAATGTACAAACGTTTTAAGGGTGCCTAGAGGTTGGACGCTCTGAGAGGCTATCTTGAAAGATACGTTCCCATGATTAATAAGAGGCTAGACGAGGTTTCTAGGGGCTGGCCTCAAAGCCTCTATGAGGCGGCGCGTCATCTACTTTTAGCTGGAGGAAAACGTGTACGGCCTGCTTTATCGTTACTGTATGCCAGAATGCTTGGAGGAGAACCTGCTGAGGCTAAAGCTCTCGATTTCGCTGTAGCTGTAGAACTTATCCATAATTTTACACTCATACATGATGATATAATGGATAAGGACGAATATAGGCGGGGAGTTCCTACAGTCCACAAGAAATACGGGGAAAACATGGCTATACTGGCAGGCGACTTACTGTTTGCCCTGGCTTTCGAAGCGGCTGCTAGAAACACATATGTAGCTGCTGCTAATAAAGCCAAGGCCTTGGAATTGTTAGCTTCTGCCACCCGTATAGTTGCCGAGGGACAGGCACTGGATATAGGCTTCGAGAATAGATGGAATGTATCCCTCGACGACTATTTAGAGATGGTTTATAGGAAGACTGGTGCCTTAATAGAAGCATCTACAGGTATAGGAGCTTTATCTGTAACACTCAACGAAGACATTGTCTCTAGAGCCCGTATCTACGGCAGGAACATAGGTATAGCATTCCAGATAAGGGACGATATAATAGGAACATTCGGAGACCCAGCTGTAACGGGTAAACCCGTCTATAACGATCTTGCACGGGCCAAAAAGACGGTCTTAGTAATATACGCTATAAGTAATCTTCCCCCTTCTAAGGCGGAAAAACTAGTATCAATACTCAATATGAAACCAAGCGACAAGGATTTACTCGAAGAAGCAGCTAGCTTGATAAAGGATTCAGGGGCACTTGAGTATGCCTCTAGTTTAGCGTGGAAATATGTAGATGAGGCTATAAAAAGCGTCGAAGAGACTGTTGCCATTGATGAAGATGCCAAGAAAGCCTTAATCGAGTTTGCCCGATATATTGTTGAGAGGGAAAAGTAAGGTGGGAGACTACGATTTCCCCCGCATCTTCGTCGAGGGTTACGATGAAGGCCCTTTTTGCTGTGTCAGCAGTTCATGTTATAGTATCACAGAGACCCGATCAGACGGGTGCTATGGAGTAGCCATATACGAGTCAGTATTCAAGAAGGTTATAGATTCAGTTAAAGGCATCGTGGCCCGCTCCTATTGCATAGAAGTGCCTTGGAGAAGAGAGGCTTTGATGGTTAAACAGGGTACCCATGTAGTTTTAATAGAGGTGACCGCTTCACAGGTAGTCTTAACAGTAAGGGAAGGTGACACGGTGGAGAAGGGGATGATTATTGCTCATACCGTAACAGGTAAAGGGGAATCTAGAAGCCTGCGGGCCCCTTCTCCAGGAATACTAGTTTATGTTGGGGTCACAAGTTTTTCAAACCCCGAGTCGTACGTTCTAGTCTTAGCGGGTGAAGAAGATGTCGTCACACTTAGGAGATGTTGAAAAACTAGTATGGGCTTACGCTTTGAAAAACGCGTTGGACTACAATGGAAAGGCCATGGCGAAAAGTGTTATAGCCAAGATATTCAAGGAGAAACCTGAGCTTAGATCGAGTGCAAGGCAAATAGTCAGTATAGTCAACCATGTTGTCGAAGAGGTGAATAAACTACCTGTTGAGGAGCAGGAAAAACTATTTGAGAAGTATAGGGACTTGGTATCCGAGCCCGTTAAGAAGGAGAAGGAGCTTCTACCCCCTCTGCCTAATGCGGAAGAAGGGAAAGTCGTAACAAGGTTCGCCCCAAATCCTGACTTCGTTATACATCTGGGAAACGCGCGTCCTGCCATATTAAGCCACGACTACGCTAGAAAGTACAAGGGCAGATTCATACTAAGGTTTGAGGATACTGATCCTAGGACCAAGACCCCTATAAAGGAGGTCTACGACCTGATAAAGGAAGACTTGGCATGGCTGGGGATCAAATGGGATGCAGAATACATACAGTCGCTTCGTATGGAGACGTACTACGATATAGCAAGACAGCTTATTAGCAGGGGAGGCGCCTATGTCGACACGTGTCCCGCTGAAGAATCGAGAAAACTTATATCAGAGGGTAGAGGTTGCCCAACTAGGGATAACCCTGTTGAATGGCATCTTGAAAACTTCGAAAAGATGATAGAGGGCTACTATGATGAGGGAGAAGCAGTCCTACGCGTCAAGACGGATTTGGGTCATCCGGATAGAAGTGTGCGTGATTGGGTAGCCTTCAGAATAATAGATACAGAAAAATATCCCCACCCTATAGTGGGTAGCAAGTACGTGGCATGGCCTACTTATAACTACGCGGTTTCAGTCGATGACCACTTGATGGGTGTCACACATATACTCCGAGGCAAAGAGCATATGCAAAACTCTCTAAAACAAAGATTCCTCTTCAACCACATGGGATGGGAGTATCCAGTAACCATTCATTTCGGCAGGGTACACTTTGAAGGCTTTATAATGAGCAAGTCAATGATCCGAGAACTGATAAGCAGAGAACCGGAGAAGTACTGGGGGTTCGATGACCCCAGATTCGGCACTATCCGTGGCCTAAGGAGGAGGGGAATACTTCCTGAAGCTATAAGAGAGCTTATACTCCAGGTCGGAATTAAAGGAACAGATGCTCGTATAACCTATACCAACTTAGCCGCTATAAACCGTAAACTGCTGGACGAGAAGGCGCATAGAATAATGTATGTTGAAGACTATGCTAAAATGAGAGTGAGGACTACGGTCATTCTCCGGGCTAGAACACCCGTTCATCCCTCAATAGACATGTATAGGGAATACGTTATACACCCGGACTCCTATATCTGCGTCAATAAAAAAGATGCTGAGAAGCCTGAGATACGGCTTATAGGCCTCGGTAACTTCAGAGTAACTAGCGGCATCCTCGAGTATAATGGTGACGATATAAAATATGCACGGGAGAGGAGCCTGCCTCTAGCTCAGTGGGTTCCTTGTGACGGTGCAGTGGAGACAGAAGTATATAGGCCGGTGGGATTGGAATTCGATGTAAAAACTGGTTATGCGGAACCCGCTTTAGCCAGCTATAAAGCTGGTGATAAACTGCAATTCATCCGGTACGGCTTCGTTAGAATAGACTCTGTTCATAACGGTATAGTCAGGGTGATTTATACTCATGACTAAAAACAGATTATTGGAACGGGGTTTAAGATATTTTGTTATGCTGATAGAATTGATAATTACTATTATGATAGGTATCACGCTGGTTATAGCTGCATACAAGGCTCTGTACTATATCAATGAGTTTACTCGCTCAAGTGGATTTGATAAACATCTATATCTTGAAATCCTGGACATCATACTTCTCTCAGTACTAGCGGTTGATCTTATGAGAACACTGGTTATAGCTATAATAAAGAGGACGTTGCCTATATCCATAGTGGTAGAGGTTTCTATATTAGCTGTTCTCAGGGAAATAATAGCGATAGAAATCAGGAACCCTGATACTGAGAGAATCCTTGTATACGGTGTTTTGATAGTTATACTGGTATCTTCATGGCTTGCGATACAATGGTTCCGCTACAAGGTGGAAGGCAGACCTGTTAACATGGATTGAGGAATACTATGTAAATGGCGCCGGGGGCGGGATTTGAACCCGCGCGGGCGTGCGCCCACTGGCTCTCCAGGCCAGCCCCTTGGGCCGCTCGGGCACCCCGGCTCTACACTCAGAGCCAACGGCAGTTTCTAAGAATATATTCATCCGGGGATTATAAAGGATTCATGCACTCTGATCTCTGCTTCTCCTCCACACACTAGGATATACTCCCGGCTTCATTATGACTCTCCTCGTCTTTACAACAAGGCCCTTCTCCATACTAGCGAGCTGGGCTGAATCCACTAGAGCAGTCCCTAGACTTACAAGTTCTCCTTTCTGTGAAAGAACCGCCACGGTGTCATTCTTATTGAAAGGTTGATACGCAACAACACCTGGAACAGCTAGATCCGCTCCATGAGCTATACTATCAACAGCCGAGTCCCGTATAACTATTTTAGGTATATGACAGGTAGCGAACTCTACTGGGAGTATTATTTCCCTAATCATGTCAGGCTTGCCTTCAACCCTATATCTATACAGGGCCTCCGAGACGTCCTGCAGCCTGTACATCTTCTTGTCCTCATGGAAGGGTCCCGTCCGTATTCTCCTCAGCTCGCGCATGTGGGCTCCTACACCTAGAAGAAGCCCTGCATCATGACAGATTTTCCTCATATAAGTCCCTGCCTCAGAGTCTATTACAAGCAACGCATACCTGCCTGTGTACTCGAGGAGCTCTATTTTGTTAACCCGTTTAATTCTAACAGCTCTCTTTACAGAGCTTCTCAGAGGAGGTCTCTGATAAATACGTCCCTCAAGCATTTTCAAAGCCTGACGCAGGTCTTCTTCCCTTACAGGGTGGTGGAGCTGCATTACACATACATATGTCTTGGAAGAGTGTATTATGTTTCCTATCACCTTAGTGGCGCCAGCCAGGGCTACTGGTAGTACGCCGGTCACTTTGGGGTTTCCCCGGGGAACCCTCTACAGGGTTACCCCTCCAGGGTACCCCCGTGACCGGCCTTCTTTAACCCGAACATTCTCTTTATCCACGCAACCACTTCATGACTGGTAGGTCCAGGAGGCTTGTCTAGGTTGATGACACCATTCTCAATGGCTTCATCCAAGCTCCTCTCGCTTGGTATTTTACCATAACTATAGTCCGTAGGTTCTTCACGTAGGAATACCCATTCCCTGGCATCACCGCAGAAATCTCTTATCTCGTTAAGGAACTCCCACCCCTTGTCCTTCATTCATCTGCACCAGTCAGGTTTTTGTCTCATGTACAGGTTTTTAATTATGACACCGCCTTCTCGGGAACATGTCTTGCTCACGCCTATATGTAATGTTATAAACTATAATATCGGGCTATAGTTTGCCGTGCTATGATTTTATAGGCAAGGTTTCCAGAGTGAGGAATAAACTGGAAACCCGGGTGTTATCCATAAAGGGGTTAAAGATATTTTAGACTGGTTTAACCGTTATTTTAACCGGTTCTCTCATATAGTCAGTGAGTCCTGCCTGATTTATGGCCTCCGCAACTTTAGCGTCGCCTGCTCCTTTTTCTATGTCTATTTTCTTGTCAGTCGGCTCTATATGGTCTATGTTAGCTTTTCTCCTCCTAACGCCAGTTATATTCTTGGGACCCGTTATCAGTACGTAGTTCTCGTCTATTATGTCAACGATAACGCATTTTCTACCAGCTTCACGTCCCCGAGTCTTGACACAGATTCTCCCGATTTCTATTGCAGGCACCATTCTTCACCCTGTCCAATACACGCGTTAATGGGTTATTCTGGGATCCCCAATTTAAATTTTCTAATCACTGGCTGTACAGCTACTCTTATTATCTCATAGGCCTCGTCTACCCCTATCTTATCCGTGTTTATAACTAGGTCGAACTTCTCTAGAATGTTGGTGTCCACCCCGTAAATATCTATAAAGCGTTTATACTGGCTCTCTTCTCTCGAAACGGTTTCCTTCGCCACTTCATACAGCTCTCTTGCTTCCCTTGAGGCTATGCGTTGTATTCTCGTCGAAATCGGTGCATTTATGTATATTGACAAATCGGCTACGTCGGCCAGTACGAAAGCTGTAAGATGCCCCTCTATTACACCTCCTTCTTCTAGGGCTTTTCTAATGGTTGTACTATCTATTAGAACGTCTATGGAGGGATCCTTCTCCGCCAATCTACTCAACTCTATAAGACTTAATCCTCTTTCAGAAGCTAGAGACCTGAATATCTGTCCTGCAGAGTGATAGGGTAAAGAGAACTCGGAAGCTAAGCGTTTTGCATAGGTTGTTTTACCACTGCCGGGGGGGCCGCTTATAACTATTATAGGCCTGCCTGTTCTATTATACTTCTCCTCAGTAGATTCGCTAGACACTCCGGACATAGGTATCCACCATAGATACGTTCAGGCCTCTTTTTTGTTCTAGAGAGCCTCCTCAGCCTCGGGGTCCTTAACCTTGGAACACCTCCCAAGGGCTTGCCGCATAGAGCGCACCGAGCAACCCTTGGCTTCCGTTTTTCATAGTGCGTAACAGTGGTACCCCCGGGTGTTTTGACAGGTATTTTCCTCAGGCTCCCCGATCTATATGCCGGTCTAGGCATAGGTTATACACCCTCGCCTAACCCGACATGAGAGCCACTGTGCTCAAATATCATAATACTAAGGCTTATTAAATGATTAACTCTCTCCTAAATAACAGTAGAGCGTATATATATCCTAGGAAATGTACGAGCACCGTTGGAACATAGTATGCATTGTTTACATTCAATGTTATACCCGGAATATATATAGGGCTAATTATACTTGTCCCGACAGACACCATTACTAGAACAGATGAAACAGAATATGCGAGCACCAATACGGCCATTCTTTTCATGCTATTAAATAAAACCAGTTTTCTAGCCTTCTTGTACTGGGCTTCCATTGCCCTAAGCTTCTTTCTCAACCTAGGCCTCGAAGCCGACTCAGACAACATTCTACGATACTCCTCTATTATTTCAAGAGCCCTCCTTACGGCTTCCTCATTTACTAAAGCTTTAGAGGTCAATACGGCTATCCAAGAGAAAATTATAGCAGCAATAAAAACTATGAGGCTGAGCATGAGCTTATCCCGTCATTCTACCTTATATATTCTCTAAAAGTTCCACTATACGGTTGGCAGCACTTTCAGGATTACCCTCAGGATTCTCTACAGGCGCCACGGCTGATGCATAGAAAACTGCGCTGGCCATAGCAGCGTATCTAGCGAAGTAAATAAGCTCCCTTATAGATTCGGGCCCCCCTATGTCCCCTCTCTTCCTAGAGGAATCCTTTACCTGTCTTTGATGAATAAGCTCTGGATCCGCCTCTAGTAAAATTATAATGTCTGGCTTGAAAACATCGACCACATGCCGCGGCAGGCCAGGCCAGTATCCTACAGAAGTCTTAACCACACTATGAGTGTCAACAAGAAGGAACCCGTTGTCACCCAGTTTATCCTCTGCGTCTCTGATAATGTTCTCCGCGGCCATCCTCTGAAGCTCGAGTTGGTCCCTCAGTTTTAGATGCCTCAGCATGTCTCTGTCCTTGGCTATACCTTCTTTTATAGCTGTATTCACCATGTACGTCCCGTAGTTGGCTACTAGAAGCCTGAGCCCCCTTTCCTCCGCCTTTTTCTTTACTATCTCCAGTACAGTTGTTTTACCTACTCCAGGTATTCCCGTTATAATGCCCACTCTGAACCTGTGCCTCATTACTCTTCACCCAACAGCCTCCTGAGCAGAGGATAGGTCTCTAGTGCTCTCTCATATGATATCATCGTATAATACTGGTATATTATTCCCACTGCAAGCAGGATACCTGTACCACTACCGTAGGCTCCGAATATGTCTGCTGTAACTGCGATCAAGCCTACCAGTATGGAGCTGAGCAGTGTTAACGGGTAAATATATTTGGCCAACACGCGCTCTATGATCTTAGGGTTCCTTCTCATTCCCGGTATTTCCATACCGGACTTAACCAGGTTTTCAGCCTGCTTAGAAGGATTAAGCCCTGCTATTTCAACCCACATGAACCCAAACAGTATGGATATTAGAACCCATGACAATGCGAATACTAGGGTTTTAACCGGATCCTGTATAGACATCAGAACACCTCTAGGAGGGCTTAGATAGTAGACCACGTCCTGAAGCACCCGGCTTACAGTTGAATCAGGGCTGAATACGTTTGCCGAGAGGTTCCTAAGTAGCTGCAAATCGGCGACAGCTATACCCAGCAGGAGGACAGGTATGTTGGTGACATACATGAATTGAAGCGGTATCTTGCTCCTTATACCCCTCATCCTCTGAGAGGTTATCGGTATCTCTACTCTAGTGGACTGTGTATATACCAGCAATAGTATTATGCCTAGCGTGAAAATCAGCCCCGTGAGATCGGGGAACCCGTGTGGCCTTACAATTAGGTCCATGAAAGGTGTCTTAAAGAGAGCTGGTATGAAGCCATAATAGTTGCTTGTGCCCGGCACGAAGCCCAGGAGGCTCCATAGCATAGTCTCTGCTACTCCCGCAAGTATAAACAGGCTTATAGCGCTGCCTATACCCCACCCCTTCTGGAGCATTTCATCCATAAGTATCACGATAAACGTGGCTAGAGAGAGCTGTATTATGACGAGAACCCTATCCGTCCAGGGGGCTGTACACCCGGTAATAGGGTTTGACGCGCCGGGTGTAAGCGTCCAGTAGCGGCAGCCTAAGACGTACATCGACGCTTCGAACAAACCGAATAATACTGCAAGCGTCTTTTGGGCTGCAGTAAAGGTTCTCTTATCGTCGGGATCCGTGAGATCCATGTCTATTATCTTGGCACCTACGAGTACTTGGAGGATTAAGCCTGCCGTTACTATGGGTCCTATACCTAGCTCCATTAGTGTACCGGCTTTTGAGGCGAATATAATCCGCTGCAGCTCTATCTGGGTTTGTCCCTGCTGGTGTATCCCGTAGAGGGGAGTGTTAGCCATTATTAGATATATCACTAGTACTATGCCTGTCCATGCAAGTCTCCTGTATAGCGAGGGTTTTTGCACAGGTTTTGATATAGTAGGAATGTAATTCGCCATTTTCGCTAAAGCAGTCATCACACCCATATCGAGCACCCTACCCTATTATGCCCCTTCACTGAATGACTGTTTTATCCACATAAAAACAATAGCCTCATCAACATATCTCGGTACCAGGCTTTACTTCCTTCTCGACGGTCAAAAGCACTGGAGTGTCATCCTCACCGCAGCCAGCAGCCAGTATCATGCCCTGGCTCACGAGTCCAGCCATTTTCTTAGGTTTCAAGTTAGCTACAACTACCACGTTCTTCCCTACGAAGTAGTCTGGCTTGTACCATTTCGCTAGACCCGCTATTATTTGCCTCTTCTCATCTCCTAGATCCACTATTAACCTGATTAGCTTTCTAGAGTTGGGAACAGGCTCGGCCTCGAGGACTTTACCAACTTTAAGCCTTACCTTAGCGAAGTCAGAGTACTCTATTACGTCGCTCATTCTAACCATCCTCTACTAGACGTTGTTGCCTGGAATTCATCTTAACTAGTTTCACAATTAAATCTTTTATAGCGCACAACTTATCTCTGCGGAATACATAATAACTCCTTAAAACTAGCTCGGCCTGGCATGGATCCATGCCTCTGGAAACTAGCCTGTAGAACTCTATTACAAGTGTCGAGTGATTCATATATAAGGACATCTCCCGGTAGGTAAGGCTTCTAATACTCTTCTCTAATGGGTATGGAGGCATCCTTACTTCCGGTCTTTCTATATTTATGCAGCATTCAAAATTTTCGAGGGGATACAGTTTTTCGAGGGACTCTATAAAGGACCTCATCCTCTCCAGGTTTTCAGCTACGAACAGGCGAAGACTGCTGTCACTTATTTTCAGGTTTTCGTTAATTAGAGAGATTCTTTCTTTTAGATAAGAAACCCCCATTCTGGGGTTAGGTAAACTCGCCTGTCTCGAAAGTATGAGGAGGAAGCGTTTCCACAGGAATTTACTAAGCTCTTCAGCCTTAGCCGCATTTAATCCTGCCAAGAACTCGATAGAATCCCTAGTAGCGAGTGCCACTGATTCCAGTATCGCAGGCGAGAGTTTTTCAGGAGAATCCTCGTGGGTGTGATAGAATCTATCAGGCCACTGGTTTACCATGACCGCCTCAACGCCATAGGAAGCAAAAACATCGTGATCACTCCCTATCTCGAACCTCGAATAAGGATTAAAAGCTATATAGGGAAGCCTGTTTAACCCGCTGAAACTCTTGTTCCTGTAAACAGTTTCCTCAAGAAAGTTATAGACTACAGCCTCATAGATGCCTGGCGACGAGGGACTGGATTCTACAAAGCTCAATGTACCCCCGTTAAACCTTGGATCCCCACCCACCATATCAAGGTTTATCGCGAATAATGTCTTCTTGGGATCGATGAACCCTGTTTCCAGAGAATAGAAGGTTCCGAGGTACTCTGGAACCCATAGAAATGTTAAACCCATCCGGGGAGTCCATCCCTCCCTATTTTTTGCTGAGAAGTACTTAGCAAGATGTAGAACCACACTAGAACCACTGGCATTATCGTTCGCACCAGGCTTGGGATGACAAATATGAGCAACTACAACGATCTCCTCATCATCCTTACCGGGTAAACTATATTTTACTATAGGCGTTTCCCTTGACTGGGAGTCCGTTTCCACGTATAACTCGACAGGCCCACCTTTCTTTTTAAGCCTGTCAGCTATAACCTGTGACGCTGTGACAACTGGCAATCCTATTGTTCTCCAATACCCTAAGTCTACTCTTACATACGGAAACCCTGTAGGAGTTCTCCTTCTGTCTTCCAAGTATACTATTACTCCAGCCGCGTTCTTCAACTCGTCTCTACACTTAAGATACAAAAGAGAAGGGTAAAGACTAGTCACCACAATACTG
>CAYVIZ010000002.1:0-5504 GCA_964451715.1 uncultured Desulfurococcales archaeon
CTTGCACCCGAGAGGCCCCGGGTTCAAATCCCGGCCGGTCCACCACACCCCTGGCGTCTCGTTGACATTGAAAAACCCGGCACCGATCTCTTTGAGTCTTACTAGTCGACAGGACGTGTTCTTATCTGAGTGAGATATTATTGTATGAATATATGTGCAATTTACATTTAACCTTTAAACTGTCTCAGAATAGAAGGGGACTAAATAACCTACCATGGGAGCACTAATCGGAAGGGGTTCCAGGCGTTGACTCTCTACGACAGCTATGGACGACCACTACTTAATCTAAGGGTTATAGTTACCGATGAGTGTAATTACCGGTGTGTATTTTGTCATATAGAGGGAGAACCACTGAATTCGCCTATACCTCCGGGTTTGGCTAGGAGTTACGGGTATCTAAGTGTCGAGGATTATTCTGTAGTTGCAGAGGCTTCTAAGAGGGTTGGTATAAGGAAGATAAAATTCACAGGAGGAGAGCCTCTTCTCCGGGAAGAGTTGCCTGAAATAATACGCGTGTTTGACGAGCGTGGGTTTGACGACTTGTCACTCACGACTAATGGCTTCTTCCTAGATCGTAAAAGCCTTGTTTTAAGGGAGTCGGGTCTTGACCGTTTGAATGTGAGTCTCCACACGTTACGGCCTACCGTTTATAAGCTAATAACGGGAGTTAACGCGTTTGGAAAAGTCCTAAAAGGGTTGGAGGCGGCTCTAAACGAGGGGTTTAGACAGGTTAAAATAAACGCTGTTATAATGAAAGGCCTGAATGATGGCGAGGTTCCCGAGCTTATAGAGTTTGCTTCCAAGAAGGGGGCGGTTCTGCAGCTTATAGAGCTTCACCCGGTAGGTATGGCGCGTGATATATTTGAAAAATACTATCTGCCCTTAGAAGAGATAGAGAAGTATTTAGAGTCTAGGGCTTCTAGGGTTGAGGTGCGCAGGGATTTACATAACAGGCCTATATACGTTATGGATAACGGCGTACGTGTAGAGGTGGTCAGGCCTTACAATAACTGGCGCTTCTGCCTCGGCTGTACGCGTATAAGGATTTCTCCTCGGGGCGAGTTGTTTCCTTGTTTGAACTGGTTCGGAGAGCGTCCGAGCATACACCGTTACATGAATGGAGCTAGGAGTATGGAGGAAAAGGTAGATGCTGTGGTTAGAGCTATAAAAGACGTGAATAAGCTTAGAAGGCCGTTCTATAAGCCTCCTTCCTCTCATGATGTTGCATAGAATAAAATGGTGGGGAGGTTAAACCTGATATCGAGAGCAAGTATCCTAAGATCCAGTAGAGTATACTAGTATAGATTGGCTGATGCTCTATCAATAATACTAGAATGGTAATTGCTTGGAGTACGAGCCCCGAAATAAATAGGAACGGCTCTCTTCTAAAAGGGCACGAGGATCCCAAGCGTGTTGTATGTAATAGAAACAACAGCAGGCCTATGAGAACCAGTCCTGATACATGGCTAGAGGGAGATACAAGTAGTATGAGAGTAGCAACTATACCGGACGCGATTGAATGGAATCTCCCCGTGACCTCTATAGAGGGAATAGAAACCAGTATTGCCAGTATAATGTAAGCAATGTTGAAGGACGTCATCCCTGTTTTATAGGTAACTGATATGTATGTATAGAGTATTATAGCTACAGGTAAAGCTAGCCTCCTAACTCTCCATCCTACAAACACGGTATACTCTATTGCAATGGCCATGGCCACTAGGAGCGTCAGATACATTGTAAGAACCGAGTTGAAGTATAGATGCAGAGTATATGAGGAGATTAGAGCTATGCCTGTTATAATTACTTGGATTGACCCTTTACGAGTTACAAGTAGATTGGAGAGGCTAAGCATCAGTGCCAATACACTCCACTCTACAGCTGAACCTAAAACAACACGCGAAATTGTTGCTACCATGAATAGAGCCGCGCTTACGAGCAATGCTAGAGTATTGAAGATGTAGAGCCCATATGGGAGTTCATAGCTAGTTTTACTGACGTCCATTTTCACCCACCTACAAGGATCTTCAGTATTATGCACTCATATCCCTTGAAAACGTGGTCTAGTGGAAGCAGTATGAATAATACCCCTATTATAGGGCTTGCAAACTTATAGAGTTTGAAAGCCATATTTTTGTCAGGGTTTGAGGCGAACTTGTTAAGTATGCTTAGGGCTCTCAGTATGAGTGTAGACGTGACAATAAAGGCTATTACACCGTATCCTTGTGTAAACATGAAGCTGGCTACACTCAGCATTAGCATGTAAAGTGATGCCTTTATGTATGTGGCGGTTTTTACCGGGGAAGCCAGTACGGGGAACATGGGTATAGAGGCTCTCAAGTAATCGTCCTTCAAGTAGTAGGCTAGGATCCATATATGCAGGGGTATCCACAGCATGACTGATGCCGACAATATGATTCCCCCGAGTTCTATTGAGCCTCTAGCTGCAGCCCATCCGCCTAAAGCAGGCATTGAACCAGCTATTCCCCCTAGAATGATGTTGAACGGTGTTCTCCTCTTTACTAGGTTTGTGTAAATGATTATATCGAAGTAAAGTCCTGCTAGCACCGTGAACACGACGTATTCGTTAATCAGGCTAGCGGAGTAGACTCCTATAACAAGTAATGCGGCGGCACTGAATATTGTTTCCCATTCTGAAACCTTGTTGGAGGGGAGAGGGCGTCCCCGCGTCCTCTCCATCACGGCATCTATATCTCTTTCCAGGTACATGTTGAGGACTGTTGTCCCGCCTATACTAGAATAACCTACGAGGAGGAGTAGGGAGAGAACTCTTAAATTACTAGCACCAGCTGCTAGATAACCCCCTATCATGGTAACCATTAATAGGAAAGTCTGTAGGGGCTTTGTCATGTCAATGATTGCTTTCACTCTAGCAGCTATGGAACCTGTATTCATCTCTTCCACGCCCAGCGTTCTCTCCATATTTATAAGCCGGTTCAGTAACGAATTTATTATTTGTATCATATATAGCCGGGAGCACTCTAAATGGTTTGACAAGCCAATAGAACAAGTCATAGGCAAGGGGCTGGTGTGGGATATATGGGTATACCTGTATCAGACGAGAACCCCCCATACGAGAGGAGGATCATAGTTAACAACATCATAATCCTGGTTAATATAGTAGTTTTCATAATAGGGATCACTTTTCCCTCCCTACTAGTAAGGGACGCGTTAACATACAATGATGTTATAGAAACTCTTGGTCTCAAGCCAGCCAACATAATAGCGGGAATAGCCTTATGGACCATACTTACATCCATGTTCCTACATGCCGGATGGATGCACCTGATAGGGAACATGCTATACCTCTATATTTTCGGGGATAACGTAGAAGGATTAATGGGCCCAGCTAGGTATCTCGTTTTCTACATAGTCTCAGGCCTAGGAGCTATACTGTTTCACCTGTTTAGCCTGGTTTTCATGCCTTCAAACGCCTTGCTCAACACGCAGCTCTCATCAGGTGTGAACCCGTGGATGATACCCGCGATAGGGGCCTCGGGGGCTATTTCAGGGGTTCTCGGGGTATACGCTTTAACCATGCCTATGGCTAGGATAAGAACAGTGACCTTCATAGGTTTCATACCATTACTCCTCAACTTCCCAGCCGCAGTCTATATAGGTATATGGTTCCTATACCAGTTGGCACTCGGTATTTCGTCTTTGATGACTGCCACAATGTACGGTGTCGCATTCTGGGCTCATATAGGAGGATTTGTAACGGGTATAGCGGTGTTCCCGTTATTCGTTGATAAGAACAAACTGGAGCGGTATAGGCTCTGGTTCGCCTATGCCGCGTCATCATACCTTTAAAAAATCCCTTGGATCACGCGTCGGGCATTCTTTATTCTAGACATTAACCTGTTCTTGGTAATATTTCCCGACGCGTATAAGTCATAGGCTTCACTTATAGCCTCAATAGTCTCGTCTTCAAGGTCACTAATATTATAGCCTAAGCCTGTCAACCGCTTCTCCTCAACCACCTTTCTACCTGCAACGTATACTGCTACAGGATCCGGTTTTCCTGTTAGCACTTCCTCTAGGGGTTCATCATAAGCCACCAGGTCTCCGTGTGAAGGCATGCCGTATACTAGGTATCCCCCGGTGGTTAGTTTGAAGAGGAGGATTTCAAGCGGTATCCTGTAAGAGTTCCTGATTAACCCTATGTGTCTAGCCACACTACCTATTAAATGAGGCCAATCAGAGCCGAACGAGTCTATGTCGAGGAAGTTCTCTTTTAGCTTATTATATAACAGCGTATTGGTGGCGGGGCATGATACGCAGTTTATCCCAAAATGCTTTACATCCTCTACTAGGCAATGCACTCCAGCTATCCTGTTAAAGAACTCCCGCTTCATGGTTCTCGCGAGCAACTCCACCTCTTTAACTCCTTCACTGAGATGGATGCCTAGGATCCAACGCTCTTTCTCAACCTTGTTGTAAGAATATATGAAGTCCTCGGGTGCTGTATACCTAAGGCTGTGAACGAATATGCCTAGCCGTGCAACAGAGTCGTTTATACTCTTCTCCAGCTTCTTTTCCGCGTCATATATCTCCCACGGCCTCATCCATCCTTTCCTTCTCATGGTGGTAGGCAAGAACACGGTTCTAGGCTTCTCCTCTAAGGCAGACCAGGCTACAACATTGGGCAGCAAGGAGCCTGTAACAGCTATTAGTGTAGTTCCCTCCAATAGGCTCCTCAAATAAGTAAGCCTTGCCAGTTTACCTGCTATACGGGGATCTCTCCTTATCCCTGCTTCATCGATGCCTAGTTCCCGTTTTTCTATCCAGTCGTAGGAGTCTCTATACAGGCCATTATCTGTACCGGGGTCAATAACCTGTGGATGCATATGGCCGTCGCTGACGCCTGGTGTAATGACTGTTTTATAGTATGCGTCCTCCCATTCGACGGGGAGCCTCTTATCGTAGTATACCTTGCCGTGAACCACCAGTGTATCAGCTTCAATCATTCTACCATCATTTCCCCGTGACTACAGTCTGCTTTATTGGTTCATTTGTAATTGCAGAGTGGTTTTAAAATGTGTTAATACTTGCCTGGGGTAAAGAAGACGTTATTAGGTGTGGAGCAGGAAACAATTTGTTCAGATGGTGGCAAATGCTTGGAGGCTCTTATAACTCTTCTAGTCATAATCCTGGTGAGTATAATTATAAACAAGGTTGCCACAGCCGCCCTCCGCAGAACAGGGCTTCCGAAAGACGTAGCCAGCTTCCAGGCGCAGTCAGCTTTCTCGGGAGCAGGGTTCACTACCAGTGAATCCGAATACGTTGTAAACCATCCTGTTAGGAGAAGAATCATCAGAATACTAATACTACTCGGAAGCGCCGGCTTTACAGGCGTCCTTGCAACCCTTATTCTCACATTCATAGGTAGATCAAGGGAAGAAGCCATGTACAGATTAATAGTCCTCCTCGCAGGCCTGGCTCTGCTGTACATCATTGCTTCCAGCGAGAAAATAGACAGGATCATG
>CAYVIZ010000002.1:5604-53411 GCA_964451715.1 uncultured Desulfurococcales archaeon
GTTATAAAACCGGGAGACGAGTTAATAGTTTACGGCCACGAAAAAGTCATAGAAAATCTATCCACACGGCTTAAGGGAAGGAGCGGAGATCTGGATCACAGGAGAATGGTGAAACAGCATATGGCTAGGAAGCTAATTGAGAAGGCTGAGGAGAACCTCTGAGGCTCCTAAGGGTCAAACGGATGAACACTATTACTAGGCCGGCAAGTTTAACCAGATCCCCTATCATTCCCATGAGAGCGGCTCTTTTATCTACAAGTATCACAGGTAGTGACACTATGAATACTAAAACACCGCTTATAAATAGTATTGCCCCGTTTTTATCCTCTTCCGCATAGTCTTGGTAGAGTTTTATTCCTACGCTGGTCTCAACGATATATGAAGCAAACACTATGGCCCCACCTAACTCAGCCCCGTATTTATATCCTGCCAAAATTGCTGTGGAACCCAGTGCTAGTGCTATAGGACTTATGTACTTCATTCTCCAATAAGCCTTTCGAGCATAGCCTAGGTATCCATAGTAGGCGGTCAATCCAACCATGATTAGCATGGCAAGCAGGTATATGTATGGTTCTATAAATATAGTGGAGGGTCCTTTGAGGTAAACTTCTACTAACACGATAAATATGATTATAGACGCAATTATACTTGATACTGTCCCTATAATCCCCATTCTTAACCTGTCTCCCACGACATTACACCTATTAGCCTAGTGTAATGCCAGAGGTTAATTGCAGCCCGTATATACTGGTAAAAGAAGAGCGGATAGTTATTATTCCACTCTTATGTACTTATTATTATGAGGCTTTTATAGCCTAAAGGTGTCAGGCCATGTATTTAGCTGAGAGAATAGCTGGATGGGCTGCAAAGCTATCATTCGATAATATACCCGTTGATGTCATCGAGGAGGCTAAGAAGAGGGTTCTAGACAGCTTCGGTGTAGCCATAGGCGCATTCTACGAGGAACCGCCTAGTATTGCGAGGAAGTACGCAGCTTATACTACGAGTAGCAAGTACCCTGCAACGTTATGGGGTACAACGCTTAGATCTGCCCCGGATCACGCTGTGTTTGCTAATGGATGCGCTGTTAGGTACTTTGATTTCAACGACACCTATTTAGGCAAGGAGGCTCTTCACCCGAGCGATAATATACCGGCTATACTGGCTGCCGCAGAGATGATTGACGCTGATGGGCGTAGTGTCATAGAGGGGATAGTTGCAGCCTACGAGGTTGCCGGAAGACTGGCAGACGCGTACAGTATACGTGCGAAAGGCTGGGACCATGTAACCTATATAGCAGTTAGCAGTGCTGTAGGCGCAGGAAAGGTGTTAGGACTCAATGCGGAGAAACTCACACATGCGATAAACATAGCGTTAACCACTAATAATGCCCTGAGGCAAACCAGGGCGGGAGAGCTTAGTATGTGGAAAGGCTGTGCAGCAGCTAACTCTGCCCGCAACGGACTCTTCGCCGCCATACTGGCTTGGAAAGGTATGACGGGTCCAAGCCCTGTCTTCGAGGGTGAGCTGGGATTCTTTAACGTCGCAATAGGCGGGGATAAATTTGATCTTCCTGTAATGGGAGGAGAGAATGGTGCTCCCTTCAAGATGCTCGAAACCAGTATAAAATACTGGCCTGTAGAATACCACGCGATGAGTGCTGTAGAGGCTGCTCTCAAGCTAAGGGAAAGAATACCAGATTTTGATCCTCGTAAGATTAAGAGAATACATGTCAAAACGTTTGATGTGGCCTACAAGATAATAGTAAAAGACCCAGAGAAGTGGGATCCAAAAACTAGGGAAACGGCTGATCACAGCCTACCTTATATAGTAGCAGCTGCACTACTAGACGGCCACGTTTGGCTGGATACCTTTAGAAAGGACAGGATACTGGCTCAGGATGTCAGGGATCTACTAGCCCGTATGAAAGTAGAGGTGGATCCTGAACACGATAAGCTTTATCCTAAAGGAATAAAGAACACGATAATAGTGGAAATGGATGACGGGAGAGTCTATGAGGAATCCAGTACTTATCCCCCGGGACACTTCATGAACAAGCTTGACAGGAAGGGTGTTGAAGAAAAGTTCTGGAAGCTCGTGAGAGACAAGATAGAAGAGAATAACGCTGAGAAATTAATTGAAATGGTGTGGAACCTGGAGAACATTGGTGATATAGGGAGAATGCTCCGCCTCATGGAGGTTAAGAAATAATTTTTATTCTCTTTTCCATTTTATCTTTTCCTGTAGAATAGATATCCTCCTATGAATCCTATTACAACTCCTAGTATAGCTGCACCCACACTCACAGTAGAGGCACGCTTAACGGTGGCCGCCTGATTGGCGAGTTGTTCTTTTAGAACTTTCCACTCTGTTTTCCAGTATGTTGCATTCCCCTTCCAGTATTCTACCTGGTAGTTCAGTTCATCGATGCGTTTCGCGAGATTATCCCTAGCCTCTCTCAGCCCGCTAACAGTATTGTTCAGCTTCCTTATAGTTTGAGGGAACCCGTCCTTGTATTCTACGTATAAACTGTATTCCTGAGGCTCCAACTCTTTATAAAGTAAAAGCGCATTCATAGAGTTCATGCTGCATGGAGAGGGTGTTCCATACATGATCCTTAACCCTATAATCCTTTCGGAGAACGGTTTCAGTGTTCCTATGCTGTATGCAACACTGTATACTATTCCGTCTATGGTTTTCGAGCCTAGGGATATCTTGTGATACACCTCGGCGTATATGGGGCTTCCCGATAATGGAGACGCTATGCTAACTAGTTTTGAATTATTATTGTAGACCCCTACGAATGAGAGCTGTTTGCCCTTGAACGTGTTTTGATACATGCCTCTAATGCCGATCTCTATGCCGGCTGATCCTTTACTTGGATCATTATATGACACTGATCCGAGCCATTGATCGATATTCATGTCCTTCCTATACACAACGAGGTCAATGAAAAGATCGGCGTCTCCTTTTATGGTTTTAAGAGTTACAGGAGAACCGGCATCGTTTTTAAACACGTAATAGAAGTCTACATAGGGCTCGTTTTTGTAGAAGTAGGCTATAACGGATAGGTTGAGTGGTTCTATCTGTTCCCTGGCTCTGCTGGAGGGCGTAAACTCTATAGCTGTATAAGCGTTTTCCTCCTTTAATATGCTGGCACTCCACTTCTCGAATAACAATGGATACGAGCTTATGGTAACCGTTTCGTTTCCGTATTCTATGGTGTAGTTCCTTGTTTCATTACGTGTATAGGCTACTATGCTAAGGGAAGGCATGAACGACTCGCTTTCCACGAGGTCTAAGGCGTTGTTACCGCTTTTCACAGTCCACTCAGTTATACGTGCTCCCTTTATCAGGTCTATAGTAATCCTGTAGTAGTTGTTTTCCACAGTAACATTAGTGTCGCTCATGTTGATGGAAAAGCCATTCTTACTACTTGCATATTCTTGGGAGGCATGGACTAGTAGAGGGAAGCTTGTAAGCATGAGAGTCATAACCGTTAGGATAGCCGTAAGCTTGATTGTTTTATCCATTTTTCTTCACCATTACACACTCTCAATGCCTGAGGGGATTGTATCACCAGTATTGGTTTAAATCTTCTACCCTAGAAAATCCAATACAGGACGCTTTCAGCGGATTCATGCGGTGCACGCTAATGAATCGGGGAACCAGTGTAACAGTAAGGGGAACAGTATTCAGCGGCCTAGGAGAAGGCGAGTTCTACGTAAATTTATATGCACGCAATATAAGGCGGGCCTTAGGGTTCACGCCGTTTCCGGGAACACTAAACATCCGCATAATGCCTAGCTATGTTGACCTTCTCAATGAGAGGCTCAGAGAATTGGAGCCCGTTATTGTGGAACCCCCTAGAATGGAGGGTATAAGGCTGGGCCGGGTTTATATTTTCAATGCAGTATTATATGATGAAACTGTTTACATTGTCAGACCCGAAATAACGGTTTATAAAGGAGATGTCGTAGAAATCATATCTAAGAGCTACCTTAGAAAGAAGTATAAACTTGAAGACGGGAAGACGGTTGAGATAACGGTTTAAGCTTTCCTAGGGACCTCCCCCAGCTTCCTCATAAGTAGGCGTGCCGCAACCACTAACGCATCCCACGTCGGATTGAGAACCGGCGCGTATCCTATGTCTGTATAGAAGAGATCCCATACCGTGCCTTGCCTCTCTAGCAGGGCTGCTACTATGTTTATCCTCCAGAAGACAGATTCGTCCGGGCCTACACCCTGTGCTCCCAATAGTCTTCCAGTATCCGCGTCTGCGATGACTTTAAGGGTAAACTTCTTACCTCCTGGTATGTAGTGGGCTTTTGTTCTAGCGTCCAGCTTGGCTGTTACAACGTTGTAGCCCAGCCTTACGGCTTCGTCCTCGGTTAAACCTGTTCTAGCAACTGTAGTGTCGAACACTTTCAACGTGCTTGTCCCGGTAGCTCCGGGAAATACGGCTTCACGACCACCTATATTTGAGCCTGCAACGTAACCCATTTTATTCGCTACCTGTGCGAAGGGGAACCATCCTCTTCTCCCGGTAACTAGGTTAACGGTCTCTACTGCATCTCCCACGGCATATACGTCTTCCACGCTCGTTTTCATGTGGTCATCAACCCATATAGCACCTGTTTCCCCCAGCTTGGCGCCTATCTTCTCTGCTATCTGGGTGTTGGGCTTTATTCCAACTCCTACTATGGTATATGCAGCATCGTATTCGCCCTTCTCTGTTATGGTTTTCACACGTGAATTCTTCTCCTCGAAGCCCACGGTCTTCTCTCCGAGGATAACTTCTACGTTATTTGCTTTCAGAACACTACTCACGATTTCAGCCATGTCGGGATCTAGGCTCTTCGGCAGCACTTGCTGCGTCATCTCAATTATTCTAACTTTGTACCCGCTTTCTCTCAATACATGTGCTAACTCTAAGCCGACATACCCGCTTCCTACGATGTTTATAGTCTCATTCTCCCTAAGAGATAGAATCTCATTACGTATGCGGTGAGCATCGTTTAAATGGGCTATATATCTCACGTGATTCAACTCCTTAATTTCAGGGAATATCGTGGGGGCCAACGACTTAGCGCCGGGAGCTACTACGAGATAGTCCCACTCATAGCTTTCCTCGCTTCCACCGGGTGTCTTAAAGGTTAGTGTCTTACTGTTAACATCTATGTCTGTAACCTCGTGTTTGACCCGGACATCTATCCCGCGTTTCTCGATGAATTCCTCAAGCGGGTAATATACGAGATCATTAAGTCTATGGGTTATGCATCCTATGTAGTATGGGATACCACATAATGCAAAGCTTACCCACTCTGTTTTCTCGAAAACCGTTACAACAGCGTTTTTAAGTAATCTCTTCGCTCTAGACGCAGCCGCCATCCCGGCGGCTCCTCCGCCTATAACGGCTACTCTCATCTTACTCAAGACTCTCTGCACCCCTCATAGAGTATACTTCACCGAATTATTTATTGGGCTCCCGGTTTTTAATACTAAGTAAATAGCATAGTGCCGGCGATTTCAGCTGGAGGTAATATAGGA
This sequence comes from uncultured Desulfurococcales archaeon, assembly GCA_964451715.1. Classification (GTDB taxonomy): domain Archaea; phylum Thermoproteota; class Thermoprotei_A; order Sulfolobales; family Acidilobaceae; genus Tiamatella. Next base: position 11,155 of record CAYVIZ010000002.1, read on the forward strand.
ATAATGGGGGTAGACTATTCTAGATACCCGTTTCTAACTACTCTTCAGGACTATATGATACGTAGACTAGGCTATTCTATTCCTTTGGATGAATTATTAGATAACCAGGAGCTGACTGATGCTTCGTTTGAGAGGATAAAAAACGCGGTAGAGGGCCGTGTCTACGCGGGTGCCTCTACTACTAGTGAAATGCAAGTATTGTCTTTTCATGTAGCTCTATTCATAGTGAAAACCACGGAGTCGAGATGGCTGCGCAATAGATTCGCTATGTATGAGTCCGAGCGGGCATACGAGTTTCTAAAGTCTGAGGATGGTAATACTATGGTTGAGGTTCTACGTGCATCTGGTTTGAATGCAGGAAAACTAGCTGATCCTTACAAGCTCGTAATAGGTTTTACTAGAAGTATGAGGGAGATCTATGAGTTATATGATTATACAATGTTCTTCGTTGATTACTTAAAATACACGAAAAGGTTCTGGGGAGAGTCTAAATGGAAGCTTGTAAACAGGCTTCTATGGAAGGGCCGTGTCTACGTCAAGAGAGAAGAGCTTGCCAGGATAGGTAAGGAAGTATTCTACGCGTTAATCCAGGAGTTACTGGATAAGGCAGAATTCATGCCCGCAACAAAACTAGAGGAGTTGGCGGAAAAAGTGAGGAGAATTATCCCTACTAGGTATGCAGGGGAAGGCAGGCTAGACGGTTTTGAAGGTTCACCCGGAAAAAGAGTGGTAGTAGAGGCTTTTCCTCCCTGTATGAAGAGAATATACACCGCACTTGTTAGAGGAGATAATTTAAGTCACCATGAGAGATTCGCCATAGCCACTTTCCTGATTTCGCTTGGCATGGATTTAGAAGATATAATAAACTTGTTTAGAAGAGTACCAGATTTCAATGAACGTATAACGCGTTACCAGTTAGAGCATCTTGCAGGTAAAAGAGGGGGAGGAAGGAGGTATGCTCCCTATAACTGTGATAACATGAGAAGCAGGGGTTTGTGTGTCAGTGAATGCAATGTAAGGCATCCCTTAAGCTACTATTATTCTAACCTGAAAAAACTCTTTAAGGATCAGGCGTCTCCTCGAGGAGCTTCTCGAGAATCCTAGCGCTCTCAACTCCTTTCCTCCAGAGTTTGTTGGCGAGATCTGCTAGGCTGTCATAGTGGGAATAAGGAATAAGCAGTACACCTCCTATTTTCAAGGGTATGCTTATTTGTATGGAGCTCATGATCTCGACAACTATATCCCTCCCCAGGCTGAATATGCAGCTATGCTTGAAGCCCGCCTTACGTGCTAGATCAATTATCCAGTTTGCCCAAGCCCTGTCTTTAGCTACCACATGTAGTATGGGCCCGGTTACTCTAAGCCAGAGATTCTCATAGCCGGGAATCTCTACCTGTTTGAGGATTATGTCCCCCTTTATTTCACCATGTTTTTTAAACACTACGCGTGCTTCCTCTCTATCCCAGGGGTATATTCCTTCGACTATTGTTATTCTACCTATGCAGCTGCTAGTAGTATACAATCCTTCTTTCTCGAAAAACCTCTCTAGGAGAGTCTCAATACCTGGATCCAAGTAACCGATTTCCCGGTCCTCTAGCATTCTCTTATAGAATTGTTTCTTTCTTTCCAGCCAGGTTTTTTCCTCCATACTTTCACCGTCACAGTGTACTGGCCGTATCTCGGCCCCACGGTTCTAACCTCTCTAATCCTGGTTAACTCAAAGCTTATAGCTCCACTCCTCCTTAAAGCTTTTGAGACAATAGACACTATTTTTTCTGAGACTCCTTTCCGCGGTATCTCAGTGTGGACATAGAGGTGTATATAGCCTCCAGGCTTAACTTTTCTCATGGCTGGTGGTATATAGTAAATAGCCTTCTCCGGATAGGGCATTATTACATGGTCAAAGGAATCCTCGCGTAGAAGCTCTGCTATTATACAGGAATCACCGTTAAGTGGGAAAACCCTGTCGTCTACTTTGTTGATACTTATGTTCTCAACCATGTATTGGTATGCGTGGGGATTAATGTCTATAGCGTAGCTGCTGACTCTTTTTTTGCACGCAGGTATTATAGAAAAGAAACCCGCACCGGCAAACATATTCAATATGCGATCGCCGTCCTCCACGAATCCAGCGAACCACCCGTGTTCGTGGCTGAGTCGAGGCGAAACATATACTTTCCTTATATCGAGTTTAAACCTGCATCCATGCTCTCTATACACGGTTTCTGATCTATTTTCACCTGCGAGAAACACGTAATCCCTGGTTTTTGTAAGTATTGATACAGGCGAGGCAGCTAACCACACGCTCTTCACACTGTCTATCTCTTCCAGTAATCGCTCTCCCAGTTTAACGTAGAGGCCGAGCTTCTCATCATCCAGGCTAAGGTTCACGGGTTTACGTATCAGAGCTATGTCTCCTATTATTTCTAGTCTAGGCCATACAATATCTGCCGGCAAACCCAACGCGTTTGCCAGTTCCTTTATTAGCTTTTTCCTTGATTTCTTCATAGCGGAACCCATATACGGGTTGGACAGTTTTAACGTATAAAATTCACTGTTTCCAAAAAGGTTTCCAGACGCTCGGGTTTAACGTGGAGGGAGATGGTTTGGTTGAAGATTGGGAGATAGAGGCACATAAACTAGTTGATACGATATCGAGATTGGAGGGAGATCACAGGAAGGCGATGAAGTATTTCCTGACGTTTAGAAGTGTAGGCGATATAATCGCTCTCAGAGAACTGAAAGAGAAGTATGGTATCAGTGATCCCGAACGAGTGGTTATGGACCTCATCGATAGAGGACTCTTAGAGAGGGGTGAAGGATGTATAAACCTTCCATCTCCCTTAAGGAGATTTCTAGGACGTAGGCATGGAAGAATTGATATATAGGATTTCTAGGGGACTTTAATAGGGTAATCTCGTATCCATGTTCTAGAGTACTTGGTTAGAATTACACGTAGAACATACTCGTTTATCCGTGGTAAGTCCTTGAAATACAGATTGAATGATCCCTCATTCTCGGGGTTTATCCTCCTTACAATCCTACCTAAAGGAGTGCCCTCGCCAATAATGATGAACTGCGCTTGAACCTCTTCGCTTGAAGAATGATTTGAAAGTGTAACACTAAACCTTATATCCACCCTATCCTTTGATGCCCTATTCATTATATTATAATCCGATATGCTTACATGTGGAATTCTGTATAAGGCGTGCAGTGAGATTGAATTGAATAATATTGATCCTCCTTCTTTGTTACCTATCTCTAGGGATAAAGACTCTACTGGCTTCTCATACGATATCTCAGTGTAACCCGCTTTTTTGGGTAGACTGAATTCATGGCCTCCTATTCTAACCTGTACATCGCCTCTTGGTATAGGAGAATAGAGGAGGGTCTTGTGTAGAAAGTAGGTCTTGTTGAATCCTCTATTATTATGAGCGTAAGGGATATTGAGACGCATGACATTGTTTTCTCTCATCAAATGAGGCCCTACTAGATACTCGAAGGAGGATAGTGCATCGCTTACCTCATGTGAAACCATGAGGGCCAGATGGCCTATTTTTTCCACTTCTGAACCGTTGACGTATACTTTAATCACCTGGAACAACCGCCTGAGCTTGTTCCTTAGAAGCTCGGTAATGTCGAACACCTGTGTAGACCAGTGCATACCATCCACTTCCACGCTTCTCGCAGGCCTTATCTCGCGTGTAACAACTACCCCATTAACAGATAAAGCCAAGCGAAGCTTTTCCCGTGGCTCCCTATGGGCCAGTGTGGCTTCTAACAATATTTTCTCTACAGGTTTCCCTATTCCTCTTATACTAGCAGGAAGGGAAATCTTGAACGAGCCCACCTTACTAGGTGTGGTGTCTATTATTATGTTCTCAAACTGTATGTCGAATGGAGAGTTGTAGGCCTTACCGTAGCTTGCAAGCACATAAACCACCCTTTCAATCTATTATTAGCGCATACCTTACTCTAATCTCTAGAAGACTAGTAGTACCAAGTCTCATAATATTTATGCTCACCAACCATATACAGTCTATCCCTGAATGCTCTACAGCAAGGTGACAGCGGGCATCTATCCTCTATGCAGAGAGGGTTATCTCTTCTACAAAGGCTTCTCCCGAAGCTCCACAGGAAATCGTCTAGTATAAAGGGATCGATGCCTGACCTTTGTGAAAGAAGCTTGAAAGCTATTCTTATGGAATACCTTAGAAGCACGTCTTCATCCATAGTGAATGACGTGTTACCAGCAATTCTTTCAAGGGTGTTGGAGTCGATGTCCACAAGCCCCCATCTTATAGCTAGTCTAGAAACGTGATTGTCTACAGGTACTTCTTTATTCCAATGGTCTAAGATCTCTATGACCCGTCTTCTCTCGAGGAATTTGGCTAGTAGGAAAGGCTTCTTTTCGACGGGATCGCTGTATGCCAGGAATATTTTAAGCCTCTCTACAAGACCGTCTCCGCCCCGTCTTAGGTATCCCTTGCTATTCTCTACAAGCCTGAAGGCGCTTCCCCCGTATAACGCGTTAAGCTTTACCCCGATATCTCTTAGAAGCTTGGTTCGAACATCGAGGTCTAGAGGGGTTGGTACTCCCTTGGGGGAAAGCCATTTCTTTACGTCTTCTTTTGATATAATAGCGAGTCTTTCTGGGGAAAAGAAATCCGGATCTGTACTAAGCTTCATCATGCCCAGCTTATATAGGAGATCTGCTCCATGGTATTTTACACCATCTATATATCCCTCATATGGTCGTCCAGGCCTGCTTAGCCTATGATCCATTGCCACCATGACAAGGAAGTAACGGGTAAGAGTTTCCTTATCTGTTCCCGGAGCCGGATAATAGTTTGTATTTGTAAAGGAGTCTGGTTCAAAGTCCTTTAATAGACTCGTTATACAGGAGGCCATTTTTTCTATTTGACTTAGGTTAATGTATACTCCTATCATTAACATTGCACCTCATAATATTATACTAGGTATAAAACGTTTTCATGGTTCTGGCTTTGAAGAAATGTTTTCCTCCGCGGTATAGTTGACAAGTACAACTCCTCGGGAGTCAGTATAGCGTACTCATATAATGCACCGTGGAGGGGTATTATAGTTAGATAATGAGAAAAATCCTCTATTTCAGTGTATCTGACATTATATAATCCTACATCTTTCCTTGCAATAATCGTTATACAACCGTCATTTCCTGGCTTTCCCTCTAAAGAGGGGTCAAAAAGCATGTATACATTCTTTGTTTTCGGCCTCGCGTATTCCTGGAGAACAACTTTTGCCCCAATAACAGTTATCTCCCTGGGGGAAAGAATAATACTCCATTCAAGACCGGATACCTCGAGATCAGTGACCCCCTTTACTTCGACAAACCCCTTTCTCCACCTAAAACAGGTTCCTGCCAGCGGGTTCCACCATTGATATTAAAAGGCTATAGAACACCCAATATATAATCAAGTTTGGAAGGGATGCACGGGTATGAGGGAGGTTGTGCTTATTCGTTATTCGGAAATAGCGGTCAAAGGCAAATACACGCGTTCACGCATGGTTTCACGGTTAATTAATAATATAAGCAGGGTGCTTGATTATAAGGGAATAAAATATGATGATATAACCCAGGTTGATTCAAGAATAGTCATGTGGGCTCCTCCCTCTTCTATAAAAGAGTCAATGCCGTTCATAGGAAGGGTATTCGGCGTGAAGAGTTATTCCCCGGCAGTACTGCTTGACACGTCTTCTCTAGATGAAATAGCGGAGAAAGCAGTGGCCCTATACGGGAGTAAAATTGAGGATAGAAAGTTCATGGTGAGGGTTAGAAGAGTCGGAGACCATAATTACACGAGTAAAGATGCAGAGCGAGTTATAGGAGGCGCTCTACTAAACACTGGCAGAGCTTTAGGTGTAGACTTAGAAAGACCGGACTACACCCTCTATGTTGAAATAAGGGGAGATAAGACGTTCATGTACGATGAAATATACCCTGGCCCCGGTGGCTTGCCGCTGGGCAGTGAATCAAAGGTTTTAATGATGTTCAGCGGAGGGTTCGACTCTACTGTAGCTTCGTGGATGATGATGAAGCGCGGGTCCCCAGTAGACCTGGTATACTATGATTTCGGGAACATCGAGAACTGGAACACCGCCCTGGAAGTCGCGAGGAAACTTGTAAACGAGCATGTTATGGGCCAGTATAAACCTCTACTGTACAGGGTAGACTTCCATGATACAGTAAAAACCATTGTTGGATTAGTTAGAAGGAACTACAGGGTCCTTGTTATTAGAAGACTAATGCTTACACATTCAGCTAAGCTTGCTTTATCAAAGGGTTACCTAGCATTGTCAACAGGTGAATCATTAGGGCAGGTTTCAAGCCAGACTGTTGAAAGCCTTCACGTAATCTCGTCTCATCTCCAGATACCGGTTCTCCGGCCTTTAATTGCACTAGACAAGGATGAGATCATAGAGCTTTCCAGGAGAATCTCCCTTTTCGAGGCATGCTCTAGGCAGCGTGAATTCTGTGCAGTTGAGGGATCTAGACCTACTCCTAGACCGAATCCCCAGATCTTTAATGAGGAGTACATAAAGGCTCTCATGGCAATAGAGGACATCTGGCCTCCTAGAATCGACTTAATACGCCTCTAGGTTTCCATTATTTAAGAGAGGATGATGACGTGGAGGGCCTGAAACCGGCGTAATGTAGATGCCCTCGATCACTGACTCATGCTATTTTTCCCCAGGGTTAGGTGTTCGCCTCCGTCAACCACTATGTTCTCACCGATTACCAGTGTCTCCACAGGTTTGCATGCACGCAGGAGATCGGCTATATCCCTTATACTCTTATTGGCGAGGTAGTAAGGAGGCTCGTCGAAGTTATACACGGCCAGTAATGCTGGTTCCCCCTCCTTTAAACCCCATCTACGGCCAAGATAGCTATACGCGATTCTCGAGCTGGATAATAGCTCAGAAGGGCTCATAGAGCATATATTGTAGTTCATTCGACCCAGGAATGTGGCCGCCATTAAATCCTGTTTGAAAACATAGCTCTCCATAGAATCAAGATATACGTCACCCTCAGGATACGACTCCAAGTATGACGGTCTTACACACTCGCTTCTACCCCCGCATTTTCCCGTTATGGGCACTATTTTTATTCCAGTCGACTTCTCTAGCTCAAGCTTAGGTGAATACGAGGGAAGCTCCACGCCTACTACCCCTACCCCCTTTATGCTTAGGTCAAACAAGGCTTTACTCATGTTCATCCTGAGCCTACTAGAGTCTATCTTTTCCAGCAGTTCGAAGCGTTTCTCCATAAATCCTCTCCGAGAAGGATGGACATCCAGTAATCCTATGTCGGTATACGCTATACCTAAACTCGGAGCGATAACTCTATTCCTTCCCCCAATTATGAGGGACGCGTACTCATATTCTTCGGGAACAGGCTGAGAGCCTATCGACTCTGTTAATCCATTCCTAAGGTACACGTAACCGTTTCTAATAACCCTGTACTCGTCAAGAAACACTATATCAGCCTTTACGAGTATATCGTACATAGTCATCCACCTGGATTATATAAAGCCTCAAACCTAAACTTTAAACCCCTTACTTCTCACTTGATAGCATATACATGGTTAGAGGGAGAGTAGAGTGGCATTGGTCAGCAGGGAAACAGACGATGTAGTGCTAAGCATTGACAGTATAATAGATGGGTCAGCGAGAAGATTCCTCGAGAGGCATAAGCCGGGGAACCTTAGGGTTTATGTTCATACATCAGTACTTGACTACCTATATAGAGAGGCTAGGAAGGGAGTAACACGTGCTATAACTGGTATAGGAGAACTAGAGAAGATACATGAGTACATGACAGGGACGGGCCGCGGCGAGCTTGTCTATTATAGCGATGGATACCGTGCAACCCCGAACATAAGCGAAGAACTGGTCAGGAGCTATACCAGGCAACTGGCCCGGAGCACCGATTCCCTACTGGTCACTTCAGACATGCTGGAGGCATCCACTTCGAGAGCCTTAGGGGTACGTGTTCTCTACCTGGGGGCCTCAGAGGGCGTCGAGCCTAGGATAGCACATTACTTCGACGATAAAACTATGAGTGTACACCTAAAGGAAGACGCTTATCCTATAGCAAAAAAAGGCAAACCGGGTAACTGGATATTTGTAGTGCTCGAAAAAAAGAAGCTGAGTAGAGATGAACTAGAAGACCTGTCACGGGAGATAATAGAAGCGGCTGCAGCCTCTCCTAAAGGCTTCATAGAAATAGACAGAGAAGGCTCCTCCATCATACAGCTTGGCGATTATAGGATAGTTATAACGAGACCCCCACTCAGCGAGGGATGGGAAATAACTGCTGTGAAGCCACTAGTTAAACTCAGCTTGGAAGACTATGATTTACCTGAAAAACTAATGTCTAGGCTTACCGAGAGAGCTGAGGGTATACTAATAGCCGGCGCGCCGGGCATGGGTAAGACAACCTTCGCCCAAGCACTGGCGGAGTTCTATGTGAGGATGGGTAAGATCGTTAAAACCATAGAATCGCCTAGAGACATGCGTCTGCCCCCGGAGATAACCCAGTATTCTAAGAACTACGCCAGTCTAGGCGAGCTGCACGATATACTGCTTCTTTCAAGACCCGATTACACAGTCTTTGACGAGCTCAGGAATACAGAGGATTTCCAGTTGTACATCGACTTGAGACTGGCAGGCATAGGGATGATAGGTGTAACGCATGCAACGACTCCTATAGATGCTGTTCAGAGGTTTATGAAGAGGGTAGAACTAGGCATGATACCCAGCATTATAGATACCGTGATCTATGTTAATAACGGGAGAATAGAAAAGGTCTACGAGCTGAAGATGACGGTAAAGCTTCCTACAGGGCTAAAGGAAGCAGAGTTGTCCAGGCCCGTTGTAGAGGTTAGGGATTTCATAACAGGAGAACTAGAGTACGAGATATATACATTTGGAGAGCAGACAATGGTTGTACCTGTGAGGCAGAAGGGTAAAGCCGAGGGTGTGGATAGAAAGGTTTTACAGCGCATCTCTAATATAATACCTGATGCTGATATAGAAGTTAGAGGGAACAGGATACTCCTCAAGATACCGCGTAGTAGTACTAGAGCGCTGGCTAAACGTATAAAGAGAGTTAAACGGATAGCTGAGAAGCACGGGTACGATGTTAACGTTGCCATATACTAGACATATTCTTCAAGGGTTGTTGCTCCATCAGCTAGGCTTAATAATCCATTTAATGTAAGAGCCTCTCTCAGGGATTCCATCTTGATTTTATAGTTGCCATTCGCCGTTGTCTCCAGCTTCTCTACTGGTATGAACTTCCAGTCTATATGATCTATTATTTTGATCGCTATAAAGGCTCTGCCAGAGGCTCTTCGGGCGAACTCGGACAATCTTGAGACCTTATCCTTAGGCACGTATATTGTTCCAAGACTCCAGCGTACCTTTATTTCTATTGCTGCTATGAAGTTGTTCTTTATAGCCACTAAATCCGGCTGGACTATCTCCTTGGAGCCGCCTCCGCTTCCAGGCCCCCTTACAACTGCGAAGCCTAGGGACCAGAGTTTTCTCGCCAGCTGTCGTTCGTAATGGAAGCCCTTCTGTCTACTGGTACGTCTTCTCTTACCTTTCAACACGCTTCTACCACGTTTCTAGGTTGAATAAATGATAGAAGACGGAATATATATAGAGTCTTGGATTAAAACTTATTCAGTAGGAAGACAAGTATTACCATACCCGTAAACGGGGTGTATTATAATGAGCGATGGTGCTATACCCGAATATGGATTCTTCTTGGCGCTTATAATACTGATAATACTTGCCTACTCGATCAGAATAGTCAAGGAGTATGAGAGAGCGGTTATCTTCAGGTTAGGCAGGATTATAGGAGCAAAAGGCCCCGGACTCTTCCTCGTAATACCGGGAGTCGATAAACTGATTAAAGTAGATCTACGTATAACCGTTGTAGATGTTCCAGAGCAGAAGATCATAACCAAGGATAACGTGACGGTCGGCGTGGACGCTGTAGTTTATTATAAGGTTATGGACCCGGTTATGGCTGTTATGAAGATTGAAAACTATCATTATGCCGTTATGATGCTCGCCCAAACGACTCTGAGAGACGTCATAGGACAGGTGGAGCTTGACGAGTTGCTTACTAATAGAGAGAAACTCAACGTAGAGCTGCAGAAAATACTGGATGAACTCACTGATCCGTGGGGTATAAAGGTCACACAAGTCACTATAAAAGAGGTTAAACTACCGGACTCTATGCTCAGGGCTATGGCTAAGCAGGCCGAGGCAGAGAGGTGGAGGCGCGCCAAGGTTATAGAAGCGGAGGGAGAGAGACAGGCTGCTAAAGTCATGGCTGAGGCGGCGAGCTTTTATGAGAAACACCCTGTAGCCCTGAGGCTCAGAGAACTGCAGACCCTTATAGAAGTAGCTAAAGAGAAGAACATGATTATAATAGCGCCCCAGCATCTAGGAGCATTGGAGCTTGCCACAGCTATCTCCTCGGCTAATAAAGCGATGGAAGGGTATAGAGGAGAGCAGTAAGTTGGCAGAGATTAGGCATTATCTACTAAGGCTATTTGCATTATTTTTTATAGTATTCTCACTGGGCCTGGTAGTAGAATCCCTGCAGAAAGCATACTCTCAGACGGGTCACGAAGTAGTTGACAAGGCGTATGTGATAAGAATTACAGGAGTTATAGACTCGTCTACAGAGGAGTATGTGAAAAACGCCATAAGCCGTGCAGAGGATGACAACGCGTTACTTATAATAGAGCTTAACACCCCCGGCGGCTTCCTCGATCCCGCGATGGATATTGTTGTTCAGATAGATAAGGCTAGAATACCTGTTGTAGGATTCGTAGTTGACAAATGGGCGGAAAGTGCTGGTACACTTATACTGGTTTCATGCCACGTGGCCGCTATGCAGCCCTCAACTCAAATAGGCTCTATGCAGCCGATTGAATATGATCCGACTACTGGTTCCTATCGCCCGGTAAACGAGTCGAAGATAATTAATCCGATCCTCAAATTCCTTGACGAGCATGCGGCATCCAAGGGAAGAAATAAAACCATACTCCACAAGTTTGTGACGGAAAACCTTAACCTAGGAGCCAGTGAGGCCCTGGAATATGGTGTAATCGACTATGTTGCAAGGAATGATGAGGAGTTACTGTCCTATATCAATGGGTCAGAGTTGACGCTTCCCAGCGGGTACACGGTGGATATAAGGTTGAGAGATCTGACTCCGATAGAGTATAATCCATCTCCCAGACAGGTGATAGTCCATGCACTTTCAGACCCGCTGCTCTCCGGGCTGCTGTTATCGCTTGGCGTTATGATAATAGTGTTTTCAGTATTATCAGGCCATGCCGCGTTCCTCGGAGTGGGTGCTTTCTTGCTACTACTGGGATTAATGGGATCGGGGTATAACGTGAATCTCACGGTTACCTTGCTGCTCGTTATAGGAGCTATATTACTGGTTATAGAACTGTATACCCCGGGATTCGGTATTATAGGAGGGACTGGAATAGTGATGCTAACGCTGGGTCTAATATTAATCCCTGTCTCAGGCGGTATAAGCCTTACAAAGGCATACGCCGACGAATTATTACATATTATATACGCTGTGGGAATATCAATAGGCGCCTTCTTCGCTTTTGTAATATATAAGATAGTCAAAGCCCGCTCGATGCCCTCGTTCAATTGGAGTGTAAAGGGCCGTACAGGAAAGGCTTTATCTGATATAGACCCCGGTTCTGAAGGGATTGTCCTAGTGGACGGAGAATACTGGAAGGCCTATAGCGATGAAAGTATCAGGAAGGGAGACACGATAGTGGTTATCGACCAGTTCGGGCTTAGATTGAAGGTGAAAAAAGCGGGTTCAACTAGCATTTCTTCTCATAAAGAGTCAGCCTAAGAGTCCTTAATGCTTCATAAAGGTCTTCAAGGGTTTCCTGGACTCTTAGGTGTATGCCTCTATGCTTGGCATCGTCTTTGAATATATAGGCTATGTAGTCTTCAAGCGCTTCTAGCTTACTGTAGATAACGTCTATCTGTACATATGGGTCGTTACTCATTTATACCAGACCCCAACACATAGTCGAGTGATTCTTTTAGTGTCCTATAGATGTTTAGGATTATCTCTGAGACGTTTTTCTTTGTCTCCTCCTCTTCTTCTGTGTCAGCCAGGTCGAATGTGCTAAAGGCTGAGAGGCTTTCCTTGATAACTAGTATTGAAACAGGTTTAATGTTCCTGATGTAGGAGTACGAGTAGATTACCGATGAATCCATGTCTACTGCGCATATTCTAGGGTTCTTTATCAGACTTGAAAGTTCTCCCTCTTTGATATTGATATGTTTTCCTATATAGCCGAGTGATAGGACGATGCATCCTGTTAGCTTGTTTTTCTTTTCGTCATCAGGCGTTTGCAGGAGTCTCCCCACCATGCTCCGCTTTACTTTAAAGTAAAGATCAAAATCCGGTATGGCTGGTAGTTTAGGGTCTATAATATAGTTTGTTATGAAATCGTTTCTAACCGCGGATCGTACTATAACCACTGAGCCTGTGTTTAAGTTGCTTGTGACACTTAATCCTATACCAAGTTTTATTAACACCTTCACGCCTGCTGTAGTAGCGTCGCTCATCAGGTTCAGTGTTAGGCTTGGTATTGAGGGATAGAAGATAACCGCGTATTCTTGGGGTTCGCCTTTAATTATAGAACCTGAGATACCGTATTCTCCTGTAAAGGAATCAATAATATTGGATTCCTCTAGTGTTACAATTTTTTCGTAGGCTTCTCTTAGATCTGTTAGTATAGCCACACTGGGCAAGCTTCTCGGTATGCCTGTTCCCTTGAATGCCGCATGGAACCTGCTCAACGTCATGGTCCCTCCGTTAAGAGGTTTCTCATCCCTAAAGAGTTCTCTTGTATAACTGCCTTTATATTTCGGTGTTTCCGTTTATTATCCTTAGGAATATCTCGGGGGGTCAAATCTTATATTCCGATATTGACCCCCTTTTTATAGGGGGGTCGGCTATGAGAAGCCGAGAAATACTAAGGGAGGAGATGGGGGATTACCGGGTAGTAGGGAAACACGTATATGGCAACTTGGTGGAGTGCGCTAATGAAGACCTCCTACGGAATCCTAATGGGTTAAAGAATATTGTGAGGAATGCGGCTAAACTCGGTAACATGACTTTACTGGATTTGAAGGCATGGAAAATAGGGCAGGGAGTTTCTGTGGTGGCAGTCATACTTGAAAGCCATATTACAATACACACTTGGCCCGAGTACAGGTATGCTACAGTGGACGTTTATTCCTGTGGTGCCCATACGGACCCGCAGAAGGCTTTCGACTATATAGTAGCTTCATTGAGGCCTAAGCGTGTTGAAATAGGGAAGGCTTCTAGGTCGTTGGAATAGATTTCCGGGGGTTACCACCCCCGCTTAACTAGATATATCTTTTCCTCTATACTCTCAATTCTATTGTGAATGTATTGATAATACTGAAAGGTTTTCATATAAGGCCGAAGAACATTTTTAGAAGTAAAATAACCATAACAGCAGTTCCTCCTATACCAGTAAAACGGATGAAGCCTACCAATAGCTTTTCCCCGCTTATCCTGCTAAGGTATACTCCTAGAATACCTACAATGCTGAGGCCTATTATTACTGATACTATAAAAGCAGCTCTCACTGATAAGCCGGCCATACCGGCTGTAAGGAAAGGTATTGAGACTAGTATAGGAAACAGTGTCGCCCCAAAACCGCTCCATAGCGAGACATATATAGGTATATATGTTGCTGCTTTATAGTAAATACTATCCTCTTCAAGTTTTCCCGCCATATGTGCCTGTATACGTAGAAGCTCACGTCTGCGTTCAGCTCTCTCCGAGAGATAGACACCGATTGTGGCGCTGAAGAAACCCATAGCTATGGCAGCTCCTATTATTCCAAGGGCTAAAACCATGGGCTCAGTGTTCGAAGAGTATCCACCAGCCGCTACTCCTAGAGAGGTTAGGAGGGAGTCGAAGGCGTTTGTAACAAACATTCTCCTAGCTATTGAAGATACTTCTCCATTCTTGTCTAAGATCTTTATTATTTCAAGGAACTCCATTCCTAGGAGCACACCTCCTAGATGCGGGCTTCGCCTCTTCCTTTGTTAAAGGTTTTCCTCCTAGTTACCAGAACTGATTATCAAGGCCTGTAGCCTATGGCTTCTATTTCTACGTCTACTCCCAGTGGTAAGTTGGATACTTCCACTACAGCCCTAGCGGGTGGAAGGGTTTTCCCTATTATTTCAGAGTAGACCTCGTTGAACTCCTTGAACTTAGATATATCTCGTAGATATACGTTCACCTTAAGCAGTGTATCAATATCGCCTCCGGCAGCCCTGATAACTGCTAGCATATTATGAATTGCCTGTCTAGCCTTCTCCTTGAAATCCCCCTTTACCAGCTCACCGGTTTCGGGGTTAATGGGTATCTGGCCTGAAACAAAAATTAGTTTATCGAAGATGACTCCTTGACTGTAAGGGCCTACTGGTCTGGGCGCCTTCTCAGTGTATACGGCTTCCTTCATAAATAATGCCCCCATCCCAGCCGGGTATCCCGTTTAATAGATTGTTCAGCTTAGTAAAAAACCTAATCAACTGTTAAAATACCGTGGTGGGCCCGCGGGGATTCGAACCCCGGACCACCCGGTTATGATTCCCGGAAGAGGGCTTCCACGCCTCTTCTGCCGGGCGCTCTACCTAGCTGAGCTACGGGCCCTTGACCGTCTTCTCATTTAATGAGGCTGGGAAGTTTTTAAGAATTACTTCCAGGAGGACAGGTATTTCACCTGCTCCTCTGAAAGTTCATCTATCTTTATACCCATGCTCTCCAACTTCCTCCGGGCTATGCTTCTATCTATCTCTATAGGCGGCTGGTAAACCCTATTCTCAAGCCGCTCCTTATTATCTAGTATATACTTGACGGCAAGGGCTTGGTTCGCGAAGCTCATATCCATTACCTCGCTTGGATGACCCTCCGCCGCAACCAAGTTCACCAACCGGCCTTCAGCAAGCAGATAAACCCTACGCCCGTTTGGCAGAGTATATTCTTCAACGTTCTCCCTGATAACCCTCTTACTCAGGGCAACCTTATCTAGGCCGGCCACGTCTATTTCAACGTTGAAGTGTCCTGCATTGGCCAGTATAGCACCGTCTTTCATCTTGAGTATATTCTCTACACTTATCACGTTCTTGTTTCCAGTAGCCGTTATGAATACATCCCCTATTCTGGCAGCTTCTCCTATACGCATAACTTTGAAGCCGTCCATAACGGCTTCCAACGCCCTTATGGGGTCTACCTCTGTTACTATTACATGTCCACCCAGTCCACGTGCTCTCCACGCTATACCTCTACCAACCCAGCCGTAACCTGATACCACAACATTTTTACCTGCGAAGAGTATGTTTGTCGCCCTCATTATTCCATCAAGCGTGCTTTGCCCTGTCCCGTACCTGTTGTCAAAGAGGTGCTTGGTGTAGGCATTGTTAACCGCTATAACCGGATACAGGAGTTTATCATCCCTTTCCAAGGCCTGCAACCGTATGACCCCTGTTGTAGTCTCCTCAGTTCCCCCGATGACACTGGACGCTATACTAGGATGCCTGTCATGCAGCATTGCATGCAGATCGGCTCCATCGTCTATAACTATATCAGGCCGTTCCAATACAATGCTTTCAATACAGCCGAAGTATTCATCACTGGATTGGCCACGCCACGCACATACGCTGATTCCCTCAGATGCAAGCGCCGCCGCTATATCGTCTTGAGTGGATAAAGGATTACTACCGGCTAGATATACCTCCGCCCCCATAGCCTTAAGTGTCCTCACGAGAACACCCGTCTCCTTTGTCACATGAAGGACGGCGCCAATCTTTACTCCGCTTAGAGGTTTTCCTCCACTATATTCCCTGCGGAGCTGGACTGTTACCGGCATAAACTTCTCTGCCCACTCAAGCTTCAGTCGCCCCTCACCGGCGAGGCTTGGGTCTTTTATTCTAGTCTCCAAAACCCTACACCACCCTACTCACATATACACTACCATCTTACAGTATATTGGGGCATTGCTAAGGTATTTTATTCTATGCGGCTAAAACGTTAATATCACAAGACAGGATCAACACTAAATTAAGTACCAGCTTAAGGGTGAAGCGAATTGGGAAGAAGGAAAAGAAGAAAGGTAATCAAACCCAAACCGTTGAGCATGCCAAAAGTATACCAGTGCCCTAGATGCGGCGCCGAGACTTTGTCTATAAGCTTTAAGAAACTGAAAGGGGAGCCCTTCACAAAGCTTGCCATTATTAAATGCGGGACATGTAAACTATATCTCGAGATGAAAGTACCTGAAGTTTTCACGGAAATAGATGTGTACGGGAAAATAGTAGACCTTGCTAACGAAGGAAGGCTAGAGGAGATGATTAGTGAGCCTACTGGACTCGATGAAGAGGAGTAAGCCTCTTCATATGACTCTAATAGACCCGGGGAGCGTTACACCAGATAAGGGATCTATTATAGGAGAGAAAGCCGCAGCTGCAGGTACAGATATTTTCCTCCTGGGAGGTTCGACTAACATAGATCCTATAAAGTTGGATACCATAGCTCGCCAGCTGAGGACATTACGTAGGCCGGTAGTGCTTTTCCCGGGAAATATAAACGGTATAACTAGAGAGGCAGACGCTATACTTTACCTTGTACTGATGAACTCTCTTGATCCATACTATATTACGGGCGTACAAGTACAAGCGGCTCCACTGATCTTGAAGACGGGGCTGGAAGTTATTCCTACTTCATACGTCATTGTAGGATACGGGGGCACCGTAGGCCATATAGGACGCGCTTTACCGGTTCCAAACGAGAAGCCGGAGCTTATAGCAAGCTATGCTCTGGCGGGGTCATATATGGGGGCAAAAGCTGTTTATCTAGAGGCAGGCTCTGGTTCCCCGTTTATAGTTAATCCGGATGGTGTACGTATGGCTAGGAGGCTTATAGACGAAGCGGGAGCAGATACATTGCTAATCGTTGGTGGAGGAGTGAGGAACCCCCGTGACGCGGAGGAGTTGGTGTCAGCAGGTGCAGACGCTATAGTGACAGGTAACATAGCAGAAGAGGATCCGGAAGCTCTTCTCAGTATAATTGAAGCGGTTAAGTCTTTTAGATAAAATATTAACCGGGTTTAAGCAATGTATGTTTATACAAAATATAAAATAATTTGAATGGAATTGGTTTCATTTTTGTTTGACTATAGTCTCCTTCTTTTCCTCCTTGAGCGATATACTTGCCTCCCTTATTATCTCTCTAAGAATGTCATATTTGCATACCGTTCCTATAACCCTTCCATCCTTGTCTCTGACGGGGATACCGTCTACATTGTTTCCTCTCATCTTCTCGAATGCTGTTGTCAGAGTCTGGTCAGGATATACGTAGTCTTCTACTTTAGCGGCTAGATCAATCGCAACCAAGGGAGTAACTTTCACATAGCGCCCTTTCCTGGCGGCTCCTTTTACTAGTTTTCTAACCCATATAAGTCTCCTGCTACCCCCGTTTTCCCTGTCTTCATATGCTACGAAGGGTAGTCTGTTGGCGCTAACTATGCCGTGTATCCTGTCGCCCTCAGCCACAGTTATCGCGTCTAATCGGAATGTTTTCATCTTGTTTACCACGTGTGCTAGAGAGTGATGGGGATGCACAACTCCTATCCTTGCAGGGGTCATTATATGTTCTACTAATATAGCGTGTCCCCTGTTCTTGACGAAAGCCTCTACTACAGCGTCCTTTGTGACGAAGCCTACCGTGTTTCCCTTGTCGTCCTCTATTATTGCAACTTCTGAATCGCTGGAAATCATTTTAAGTGCAATAGATTCAATGGTTTCCTCCCGCTTTACACGGGGCGGGTTCTTGTTCATGACATAATCTATGAAGAACCTGTCATGGATCTTCCTCTTCCACAGTGGGCCTTTCGCCGATATGGCTTTTATCATGTTCCACTTTGACACCACGCCTACTATGCTCCCCTTCTCGTCGGTAACCACTATATAGTTAGACTTTGTTCTAAGCATCACATTACGCGCGTGTTCGACGCTGTCGTTGACGGTTATAGCGGGTAATTCCTTTATCATTATGTCTTCAGCCGTTATAGAAGGCGGGCGTTCCTCTCTCCCTACCTTCCTCTCTACCAGCACCTGCGACAGCATAGACTCTGCCTTCATAAAAGTTATACGCTCTGCCTCTGGAACAGGTTTCACTGTAATCTTAGGCTTTACAACAACAGCTCCAGGCTTGGCTCCTTCTATGTATGCTCTCACCACGTCTTCCTGGGTTACAACACCTACAACTTTTCCTTCATCATTTATAACGGGGAGCAGGGGAGCATCGTTCTCCGCCATGAACCGGGCAACATACTCGATCGGAGTATCAGGTGTAGCTACAACTACTCCTCTCGTCATTATTCTCTTCGCTTTAGCCGGTGAAACCACCTTGGATTCTGACTCCCTATGGAATCTCCATCTCCCTTTCCTGACTAGGTCGGCTGTAGTGATTATACCCACGGGAACGGGTTCATCCAACGATTTCACTACTATTACTGCGGGAAGACTCTTGAGAACAAGTCTACTCCATATCTTCGTTATTCTAGTTTCAGGGTCAACTATCAGTAGAGATAAATCCCTTGTACTCATAATCTCTGATACAGTTGAAGCTTTCGGCTTGTACCCCTTATCTATGAATTTCCCTATTATATCTCGTAGAGTCACTACTCCCTGGACCCTCATATCCTCGTAGTTATCTACTACAACTACCTCCCATACCCGATGCTTGGACATCTCGTCAAGTAGTTTTTCAAGAGGCATGTCTATGGTTGCTATAGGAAAATCGCGAGAGAGATCCTTTGCCCTTAAACTGGTTTTCGCGCTAGTAACTACTGATACATCCCGCCTAGTTAGATATCCCTTGAACTTCTTGTTCTCGTCTGCTATTACGGCGATGCTCTCATCTAGTTTTCTCATTAACGCTCTAACCCTTGTTATAGGTTCATCTTCTTTAATAACGATTAAAGGCTCCCTAGTATAGTCTGCTAACACTGCTTCTCACCCCATATATTTCTTTGGGGATCTTGCATGGATTCCCACTTGTAATAAGAATGTCTTCTAGTAGATATAAAAGCTAAATTAAAAATATAGACCTCGTTCCCCGAATATCATATTGTACAAGAGAGTCACTACACAACGCGTTAGGCCAGTACGGTGAGTCTCGGTTAACTGTTAGGGGGTGTCCAGCGGGTTGGCGAGGAGAAGGCCGGTAGGAATACTATGCCCGAGATGCGGCTCGGTTATGGTTTATCACATAGAACTAGAGCTCCAGCAGGATGGGACAAGAATAGTTAACAGGTACTATAGATGCCCTGTGTGCAGGTACAAAATAATAGACAGCAGGGTGGTTCTGAGGAGGATTAATGGGAAGTTGATTAGTGAAATAAAAGAATCACGGTTAGCAGGGTTGAAAACAGTATACGATATATCAAATAAGCGTGTCACACTCTAGTCATGAGTCTACTCTATACTTCAAGTATTTTTCAATTAAAGCATCCTCTACGTCTACATTAACGAGGTTTGCTATAGATATAGTCCATGCTATCACATCTGCTATCTCCTCCTCGATATCCTTCTTTGAACCCTTCAATAATGCTTCACCGAGTTCGCCTATTTCCTCGACTAGCCATGCAAAGGTTTTGAATAAACCTCTACGAGAGTCTTTCTCGTAGAACATATCCCTGAAAACCATCTGGGCTTCCCGTATATTCAAAAACACGTCACCCATAACTCGGTGTTCCAGAGAATACATCTAAAAACCCTTATTATGTAATATTTCTACTTGTTGAGAGGTGTAATAGACAGTGTCGTCCCGCCGTAAGTCAAAGTCTAAATCCAAGAAAATGTCCGGTCCCATGACCGGTGCAGGGCTGATATCTTTCTACGAGGAGTACGAGGGACAAATAAAAATGAGCCCTACAGCCCTTGTACTGCTTTCCATAGGATTTACGTTAATAGTACTGATTGCCCGTGCTTTGTTCTAAATTCAGACCAGCTCG
Source organism: uncultured Desulfurococcales archaeon (assembly GCA_964451715.1). GTDB lineage: Archaea > Thermoproteota > Thermoprotei_A > Sulfolobales > Acidilobaceae > Tiamatella. Next base: position 31,323 of record CAYVIZ010000002.1, read on the forward strand.
GTTCTAGCCTTCTTAACCGCCTTAACCATGTTCCTAAGCTTAGCTACAGCTATTTCTCTAGGAAGCCGTTTTAAGCCGCAGTCAGGATCCACGTAGATTTTTTCCGGCCCTAGGAATCCTAGGTCCATTATTCTCTTTATATCGGCATAGATTTCATCCACCTCTTCTATTCGGGTTGAGTGGACATCTATCACACCATAACCCAGCTCTTTGTCATACCCGTACTCGTAAAGATAGGGGAGAAGCCTGAACGAGCTGTTCTTGAATTCGAAGTCGAACTGGTCTACCGGGTATTCTAGCAGGTATTCGAGTATACGCTCTATCTTGCCGAAGCATATATGTACTATCTTCTTAGCGCTAATTCCACCGAATATTATCTCCAGAGCCTCCTTCACTATGTCAGTATCCTCTTTAAGAGGCCTAGTCGACAACGCCGGTTCATCTATCTGGACGAAGCTGGCTCCGGCTTTTACGAATTCTTCTACCTCCCTTCTGATGACCTTTGCAAGAGCGATCACGAGCTCCCTCCTATCACCGTAGTAGAGATCGAAGCTCCAGTCAGCCATAGTGTAAGGGCCTGTCAGTATAGCTTTTACGGGTTTATCTCCTGCAACTGACTGCGCGTATCTCCAGTCCATAACAGCCATGGGTGCAACGTATTTGATTTCGCTAACCACAACGGGCTTCCTGAAGTATACATTGTCGAATATCCTGACCCATTCTCCTCCCTTGTAGCCTTCCAGCCTCTCAGCAAAGTAAGCTACCATATCCTCTCTCGACTGCTCGCCGTCGCTGAGTATGTCTATACCTGCAGACACGTAGTCCTCTATTACAGCCTTTATCGAAGGCTTTACCAGCTCGTGGAACTCTTCCTCGCTTATAAGCCCGCGTTTCCTCTTGCGTATCAGGTCTTCGGCAGGGGGTATCTTAGGGTAGCTTCCAACTATGGTTGTGGGGAAATATTTCGGGACGCTACTCATGATGTGACCACCTCCCTCTCTAGGCGGGTTACATAATCTGAGAGGAGACGCGTTTTCAGCAAAGCATACTCGTAGGGGATAAGATCAAGCCAGGTGCTAGTGGTTAAATGAAAGGCGTCTATATTAGTGGCCTCCGCCAGTTTCCAAACTGTATCGCGTATACTCTCATAACTGTCTGTGAACAAGTCACGAGACTCGATGACCCCTAACCCTATAGTTGAACTTGTAACACCCTGCTCTGAGACGAGGTGGAAGAGTCTATCCTTGCTGCAGTTCACCATGTCTAGAACTATGAAGTCTAATTCACCATAATCAACCAGCTCCCTATACGCTTCTTCAACAGGGCATCCAAAGTATATGGCTACAGATTTCCTCGCACTTACTCCCTCGAAGAGCACGTCATAAGCCTCTCCTATAAGACCCTTAAACGCTGAATAGAAATCTATATCGATTAAAGCGGGCTCATCTACTTGGACAAGAATCTCACCCTTGTTCAATTGTTTTAACTCCTTGTTTAGAGCGTATGATATCTTCTCTAGAAGCCATTTATCCGGTTTACCCGTCCTATTATGGGATAATGCAGTAAAAGTGACGGGTCCGGGAACCACTATTTTTATGGTCTTACCCGGAAACCTCTCATCAAGCCATACGATCCTGTTAGACCACACGTAGTTCATGGGTTCCGGGGCTTCATGGAATACCGGTATCCTGTAGAAGAAATTGTTGTCGAAATACCTTAGAAGACCTGAGGGGTAGACACCTCTCCACGAGTTTACAAAAGGTCTAAAAATATCATGCCAGTCAAGCATCCCGTCGACGAGAACCTTGTAACCCAATGCTTCTTGGGCGCTTAGAACAGCCATAGTCTCCTCTCTGAGCACCCTATGATAAGTCAAATCATCGATTAATCCGTTTTCATGGTCTCTAACCAGATGCCTTACTCTTCTGTTTCTCGGGAATCCCCCCAAGACGGAATACTCCAGCTTCAATGTTCCCATATTTCATCCCTCGTAAAACGCTTAGCTGGTATAAACTAGGATAAATTCTTTAAACCCTGCATATGAACCATACCAAATCCATGGGAGCGGCGGTCGTCTAGCCTGGACTAGGACACCGGCCTGCCACGCCGGGGGTCCCGGGTTCAAATCCCGGCCGCCGCACCAAAACTGCTCTTATACTCTAACGGAAAACCCTTTTACTCCGGAGCCAAGCAACCCTCCTAATCAGTTTTCCGCTTTAAGGTTTGCATGAGGAGAATGGAGTTTCTAGGAGGATAAGACGTGGTGAAAAGATGGAACGAAGCCGGAAAACTGGATAGAGGTCAGGCCTGAGATTCAGCGGCCTCAGCTAATACTATCCTGCCTCCGGCCGCCTCTATTTTCTCTTTGGCTTTTTCGGTTGCCTCGTTTACTATTACTGTTATCTTGTTCTTGACTTTCCCGTAGCCTCCGAGTTTATGAATCCCGAGCCTTGAAAGGTTTACTATGTATTCACCCTCCTTCTTCTCCGCTATCCCCTTCTCTGCAAGCAGTTCTATGTTCTCATCTAGCTCCCCAACATTTACTATTTTTACCTCGAAATCCCTTATTCGGGGCTTGTTAAACCCGTGTTTCCCGAACCATGTAGGTGCATACTTTATTACCCATGACCATCTATGTTTATGCATCCCCGCTGCTCCATGGCCTCCATGAGCACCTGGACCTCTGTGCTGCCCGACTCTACCCCATCCCATAGACCTTGTCCTTCCACGAAGCTTCCTTACTTTCCTTCTTCTCCTGACAACCATCTCTCTATGCACCTCCTGTTAAACTCATATCATCCGAGCCACGAGTTCATTTATATGCGCTCCCCTATAGCCGAGTTCTCCATTATCATTGAAGTGGCGCTTTATCGACTTCTTAAAACCTTTCCTAGGTGGATGCAGTCTGAAGAAGGGTTTTACTCCTTTATCTTCAAGACGATGGTAATGTAGTGTCCCCTCTAAAAGCATCTCCGCCAGCTCCTCTATTCCCCTCTTCAATCCCAGGTTCTCATGGATCCATTCATCTGTGATAGGCTTATCTCCTAACAACCTGCCCCTGCTTTTTATGAGACTCACCAGGTGATCCTTATCTATTTCACCGTATGTAACCCAGTACTCGGCTTTCCGTAGCATGTCCCTTATACCCGGCAGCGAGGAATGGTAGAGTGCTGCAGCATATCTCCTCCTTAGCCTAAGCAGGTCAAGAGTCTTTTCCACGTCAGGGTGAATATCCGCAGTCCCCCTAATCCGGATTACTAGGTAAAGAACACCTCCACTCATAAGCGACCCCTCTTACATCTTGGTTGCTTTAAGCCAGTCAACCGGTGTCACGAAGTAGTACGTATTCCTGAGCGCGTTATACGTGGCTCTAGCAAAGTTATAGGTAGTCCTTGTCTCTCCCTTAGTTGAGCTCCAAACATCCCGTATGCCGGCAAGCTGTAGAACAACCTTGGCAGCATCACCTATAACCAGCCCTGTCCCCTTAGGTGCGGGCTTTAATACTACCTCTACACTACCACTCTTACCCCTAACGGTATAGGGTACAGAGTGTGCCTCGCCGCAGGTACACTCCCAGCTACCACAGCCTCTCCTTACTGGCGTGATGTTCAGCTTAGCGTTGACTATAGCCTTCTCTATAGCCTGCCTCAACTGTCTAGCTTTGCCCTTGCCTATTCCAACAAACCCATTCTCGTTACCTACAACTACGGTCGCCCTAAACTTGGTGACTCTCCCCGCATCCGTCATTTTCTGGACTATTCTAACATCGAGAACCTCATGTTTAAGGCCTGGTAGTAGAACATCCACTATTTCAGGTTCTAGTATAGGAAGGTTCCTAGCGAAGATCTCCTCTATACTGGTTATCATACCATCTTTTACCATTCTACCAACACGCGTTCTAGGCTCCCAGCCACTTTCAACCTGCAAGCTCACGTGTTAACCACCTCCTTATGCCGGGCTATTTCCCTGTAATCCTCTTTTATCTTAGCAAGAACCTCCTCAAAGTGTGATGGGAGGTTCTCTGGAGGCAGTCCTCTACTAAGATAACCGGAGAACAGGGTTTCATACTTCTGGGGATTCTCTTCCTTGAGTTTAAGCGCATAGCTCGCTACGTGCTCTCCCTTTATCCTGTCCTCCCCAGGTATCATCTCCTCACTGTGAGGTATAGAGACTCCTGCATCAAGCGCCCCTTTCAACGCAGCGAAAACCTTTCCTCCCGGCACGGGAGTCGTGAAACCTATATCCAGTACAGCCTCTTCGACGCCCGCTTTTATGGCTCTATACCCTGCAAGTAAACCAGTTAGATAGGCTGCACTCGTACTAGAGCCCCCGCCTTTCCAGCCGTAAAGCTTGTATAGCTCCCTACTATGAGCAGCAGCTATCGTAACGTCTCCTTCAGGCTTAGCAGTAATAACCTGCACCCACACATACTTAAGCGACGGCCTGACTACAAGGCGGGTCTTTCTCGATAATATCACAATATACCTTTTCCTATAGTTCGTTTTACCTTCTCTCCTCCTCCTTCTAGGCACCTTGTATCTTGGTCCTCTACCCATGTTCACCTCACCTCTCAGGATCACTCCTGTATGATGCCATGCTCACGCATGTATCTCCTCATCGCGCTTAGATTAGCGAACATGCCACCCTTTGATAATCTGTAGAGCCTTCTATACGTTTTCCTATCGATTATCTCTTTATCCCTAAGATACTTCAAGTATTTTCTCATCTTCCTTATCCTGTTTATCCAGTCTTCTTTTGGATCCTTCCTTGCAGTTTTAGCTCCTTTCCTTTTACCGTATCCTCTTCTATGTCCTTTCCTCCTCTTCAACTTTCTCTCGAGCCAGCCACTATGGCTGTTCCCCTTAACGGGCTTCACCCTTATATGCCCTTGCCTTATAAGGGCCCTTACATCGTCTTTTGTTATAGCGTCTGCTATGTCGTCAGAGACTTCGGGATCAGGGTTTATCCAAACCCGCGACTCTCCTACTCCCAGAATTTCGGCTGCAAGCCTTCTCTGCAGCTTATACCTCACTGTATCATCCCCCCATTAGCTATCCTTATACCCCTCTTCCTCGCTTCTTCAACTATTTTCATCTTTAACTTTAACCCCACACCGGATCCTATGTATACTATATGCCTTCCGGGATCCACGCTCTTGAGATCCGCCAGATTGTTCACAACTATAACCTCTCTACCAGAAGGATGTAAACCCCTTATCTCCTTTGGACTCCTATACCCCACCTTTACTATGGGAGGATATCCTTTAAGCTGCAGCCTCATTTTGTTGTCTATTCCCTTTGGCTTCCTCCATGACTCCTTCCTGCCTAGCTTCCAGAACCTCCAAGACAGGTATCTTACAAACTTTACCTTCCTTCTCCGTATCCTGTGTATCCTGTTCCTTAGTCTAGAATATTCTCTGCTCATTCTTCAATCACCTTCTTCCTATATATGTAGATTCCATCCATGAATTTCCTTCTGTCAAAGCCTTTTACTTTAGTTGCGAGCTCTATATTGGCAGCTGTTTGCCCTACAGCTTCAACGTCTATCCCCTCTACAACTACATCCTCACCTTTCACACTAACCTTTACGCCTGGCATTATACGTGCTACCCTAGGCGCGCGTTCTCCTAGGAAGTTATTTATCAGAACCTTGTCTCCTTCTACCTTAACGGTTATCGGGAAGTGTGAGAATATTATCTTCAAGTAATACTTGTAGCCTTTGGTTACACCTATTATCATGTTCCTTATGTGTGCTATTATAGTACCTATCTTGGCCCTATCTTTAGCCCTAGCAAAATAAGCCTCAGCTACAACCTTACTACCCTCTTTTCTGAGTAGAATAGGCCTCATATGGGAGAAATCCCTCTCTAAAACCCCCTTAGGCCCCTCTACCCTCACTTTCAGCCCATCTATCTCTACATTGACGTCTTCCGGTATCTCTATCTCCTTCCTGACATGAACATCTTTAACCATAGCCAGCCTCACCTCATCCGAGTATTAGTAAACATAAGCCAGTAGTACACCGCCCGTCTTCTTGCCGATGGCCTCTTTATGGCTCATGACTCCTTGAGGAGTCGATAGAATCAGTATGCCTATGTCTTTACTAGGCAGGTATTTTTGGAGATCTATAGGCATCTTCTGTAAATCCCTATAACTCACCGAGATCCTAGGCTTTATAACACCGGTTTTGTTTATACGTCCTAGTAGCTGAACCTTAAACTTGCCCCATCGCCCATCGTCTATGTATTCAAATTCTCCTATGTAGCCTTCTTTCTGCATCACCTTCAAAACCGCTGCTATAAGCTTTGAGGAAGGCATTATTACTACTTCCTTCTTATTACGTATAGACGCATTATATATTGAGACCAGAGCGTTAGCGAGAGTATCCAACATAACCATCCGTCATCACCTCAACTGTATTTCTTGAAGCCCAGAGAAGGAGCAAGCTCTCTAAAACATTGCCTGCATAGGTATATACCGTACTTCTGGATCACAGCATCACGTGTACCGCAACGCATGCACTTCTGAGCACCGCGGCCCATAACCTTCGGCTTAGGAGGCCTGTACTTCCCCATCACACTCACCTCACACCCACTGGACATTAAACAACTCTGTAAGCAAAGCCATGGTCTCCTCAGGAGTCACACGGTGCCTCCTAGGTATATGCACCCTGCGATTACGTTTTCTCCTAACTATACGGAAGCCCGGTCTCTCGATAGTAAGTATGACGTCCATCCCTATAATGCCCAGTTCCGGGTCATACTTTACTCCGGGAAGAGAGATATGCTCCTCTATACCAAAAGCAATGTTGCCGAACTCGTCTATACTAGAAGCCTTAAGCTTATGTCCCACGGCTTCCAAGGCCTTTTCAAGGAACTCACGAGCCTTCTCTTTTCTAAGAGTAACCATAACAGCTATATTCTCCCCCTTCCTAACACCGAAGGCTCTTATAGTCCTCTTAGCCTTACGGTATACGGGTTTCTGACCAGTATAACTCTCGAGGAACTCGGCGACTTTCTGCAGCCTCTCTCCCCCGTATCCTAGGCTGACATTGACTGTAACTTTTGCAATAAACGGCCGCTTCATAGGACTCCTCCGCCATTCCTCAAGTATCTCGCTAAAACGTTCAGAAGACAGTACTCCACTCATTTCCATGCACCCTCAGGCAGGCTTATTTCCGGCTTATCTCTCCCTATGACGAATATGTAGTCCATACTGGTCTGAAACTTTGACCCTCTAACATCTTCTATAGTTACAACACTACGGTGTAGCCGTATACCTTTCTTGTATTCCACTATCCTACCTACACGTCCAACGTTTCGTCCTCCCGTAATAATGGCTATAGCCCCCTCCTCGAAGGGATAATACTCTACTACCTCTTGTTCTGGGATGGTTATCTTTAGAGAGCCGAGAGTCTTGTATTTATCCTCAACCGGGTTCCGTGGATCCTGAACTCGGATAAGAACATTCCTTCCATCATGCAGGTTAAGCTGTACGTCTCCCCTCTTCACGGTAGTCTTGTCTTTTATGAGAGACAGTTTATACTTTGCCTCCTCCCCGTCTATAGGATGGAGAGCAAAGAACTTCACAGGATAGGGGATAAGCCTATACGCCTCGCCTGTATCTCTTATTCTAACTACATCCATAATACCCACGGGATACTTGTAATCCTTCCTTATACGGCCATCAACCTCGATGTGACCCTCTGCTATTATCTTCCTGGCCTCGCGAGCAGTATCCGCTAGACCCAAAACATTCCTCACTATTATAAGCAGGGGTAGACTCATACTAGACGGGTGAGGCCCTGCCCTCGGTTTCACAGTCCATTTGTATTTCTTTCTAAGTATAGGCCAGAACGCCGGTGTGTTTAACGCTTTTAGCCTACGTTGTCCCCCCATTCTAGCCATTATCCAGACACCTCTCCATACAAGCTAATTTTACATGGTAATATATACTTACTCCTCCTTCTTGCCTCTTCTTTCTATTATTTTCTTCCTGTAATCGTCATCTAGGTTCAGCTTGATTATCATGACATTTGATGGATGAATAGGCGCGAATACCTGGTCGCCATTTGCTTTTTTCCTGGTCACTCCATCTACGAATATACGATACTTGGATAAGTCGACTCTAACCACATTGCCCTCCATTCCCCTATAGTCTCCCCTCATTATCCTTACGGTATCTCCCTTCCTTACAGGGAGATTCCTTACACCATACTTCTCTCTAAGCTCGTGAGACAAGATTGCGGTCACCTGTTTCTGCCTAAGATGGAGGGGAGCCTTGAACAAAGCTCTCCTCTGTTTCCTGGGTTGCCTGCTAACTGTAAGTCTAGCCATACGCGTTTCACCTCAGATGATTAAAGTAGCTAGATTGGCTATTCTAGGAAATCTCTCTGCGGCTTCTTTTGCTATCGGCCCCCTGATCTCTGATCCTCTAGGTGTACCGTCAGGATTGACTATCACAACGGCGTTATCCTCAAACGCTATCCAGGTACCGTCAGGCCTTCTGAACGGCCTTTTCTGCCTTACTATGACAGCGTGAACAATTTGCCTCCTCATATTGGGGGTTCCCTTCTTTACGGATACCACCACTATGTCTCCTACACCAGCGAACGGAAGCCTCCTCAGCCTACCCTTGTATCCAGGCACACCGATGATCATTACCTCTTTTGCACCGCTATTATCCGCAGTAGCTACGTAGCTGCCTACCTGTAGACCCGCGTTTATCTTCCTCCTCGATGTGGGTATACTGATTTTAACCTTGGAAGGCATTACTGGCTCACCTTCTTGAGGCCTAGTACTACAAACTTAACGGTCTTAGATATAGGACGCGTCTCCCCTATTACCACAATATCTCCTTCCCCAACATCTGTACAGGGGGGAAGATAAGCGTGTATTTTCTTGCTCCTTTTCTCGTATCTCTTATACTTCTTGGAATAGTAGAGATAACTATGTGAAACCACAACCATCCTAGGAGTTTTCGCTTTTACAACCTCTCCAGTGAGTACCACACCCCTAACCTTTATGTTCCCATGCCATGGACAATTTGGATCATCACACGTCCGTTTAGGGGGTTCAACACCCGGTATTCCAACACTCTTAACCAGTTTTTTCACAGGCAACACATACACCTCCTAACCGCGCCTAACCGCCTCTTTCACCCTATCTTCTGGTCTGTAGTTTATTAGTTCTCCGGTCACCTTAACCCAGTCATTACCTGGCAGTCTAAACATGAATACTCCCCCGGCTTTAAATACTTTCACAACTCTCATATCCCTCGTTTTTATCCATAGCATGTTCTTGGTCTCCCATACAACTATCCCTTCTATCCCTTCCAAATACTTATTCGTGTGAGAAGCTACTTTCACTTCTAGCCCTATTAACTCATGCCTAGCTATGTTTCTACCAGTTATTCTCAAGGAGCGGCTATCCCCTGTGAATTCCGTGGGAAATAAACCCCAGTCACAATATAATGATAAAGGACCGGCTGGAATTTGGATCAGAGTAGATATCAATTAAACTACTTGTTTTTCCCCAGCTCTTCTTCTCTATTTATTGTGAGAATCCTAGCAATATCCCTTTTCAACGCCTTTATCTTACCAGGATTCTCGACGACTCCTCCCCTTATCTTCCCCCTAATGTTTATCAGCTCATTTTTAAGCTCTTCAAGCTTCTTCATTCTCTCCTCGCGGCTCATCTCCCTGATTTCACTGGGCTTCATTTCCCTCAACCCCCTCGGCCTCAACTATTTCCTCAAGCTCTCTCTCCGCTTCCCTCTGCTCTCTAAGTGTACTCACGAAATCACTAACCTCGTCCTCCCCCTTGATTCTCACATAATCGCCGAGCTTGCCAGGCTTTACTATAGTTACCTGGACCCCTATAATCCCCTTCTTCAGGAGAGCGTGGGCGATAGCCTTATCCACGACATAATCAGTATGATCCCCTGTCTTGTATATCTTTCCAGCTTTATACTTCTCAAATCTTGCCCGTTCACTAGTCAATTTACCACTTATAACTATCTCCACACCAACAGCCCCTGCCTGCATTATCCTCCTAAGCGATATGAACGCCACTCTACGGAAGTGGTACCCCTTCTCTATATTGCTTGCAATTCTGAAAGCATTAACCCTAGCATCAAGATCGGGGTTCTCTACATTCATAACGGATACCTGCGGGTTAGGCAGTTTAAATATGTTCTCGAGGACCTGCGTTATCTTCCTGACCGTAGCCCCTCTAGCCCCTATTATCAAGGCAGGTCTTTCAGCAAATATTGTGACACGCGTACCTATAGGAGTCTGCACTATGTCAACTCCACTATATCTAGCTCGCGCGAACTGCTTCGCTAGATACTCGTCTATCATAGCCTTTTGCATTGCCTGTTTTATGAAATACCTCTTGATGAGAACCAAGCCGTTACACCTCCTGCACAACTACCTCTATGTGACTGCTGACCTTGTACTTGGGACTCGATCTCCCATAGGCGCGGGGCATCCAGCGCTTTACAACCATACCCTTATGAGCGGCTGCATGTATAATCTTAAGCCTCTCTATGTCAAGTCCCTTAACGTCTGCATTGTTTTCAGCATTGCGGAGAAGCTTCAACACGTAGCTTGCAGCTTTTACAGGATACCTACCGGCAGGCCAGCCCCACTTGGCTCCAAGCCCTCTTCGGTGTGCTTGTTTTCCGCTATACCTCCTGAAAGGCACCGCCTCTTTTTTCTCGATTACCCTTTCGAGTAAGTTAATAGCGTCATCCAGCTTTTTCCCTCTGATAGCATTCATAACCTCATACATAACCTTGGGATGCACTGGGACATCCTTTAAAACAGCCTTCGCGATCCTAGTCTCATCCCTAGTTTTAAAAGAGTACTTCCATACAGCCATCCATAGATCACCCCTACTTCTGTCCTATGTGGAGACTCGACCTTGTAGCCTTCAACCCAGGCTCACCGTGCTGTACTATCCTGGTAGATGGACTGAATTCTCCTAGATAATGCCCTATCATCTCGGGCACTATGCGGACTGGAACGAATTCTTTCCCATTATAAACCGCTACTGTAACACCCACCATTTCAGGCAGTATAACCATATCCCTTACATGAGTCTTTACTACAACTTTTTTACCCTTAGCCGCCTCCTGTTTTGCTTTCCTTATCTTGAGGAGCAGTTTTATCTGGGCCTGCGTGAACCCCCTCTTCAAGCTCCGCCTCTGACGGGCGGGCAGCAGCTTTATGAACTCATCCATGCTCATATTCACAAGCTCTTCAAGCGATTTACCCCTATACCTAAATTTCTTCCATTCCATAGGTATTTCCTGCGTGCTCAACTACTCCACCCTATCATCCAACCACTGCTCTACACCAATATAAACAACACCCTTTTTAAAATTATTAGCCGGGAACACTAACTTGAAACCATCTCTCTATAGAGAGCCCTTATAACACTCCTATAGCTATCCGCCACAACCACCTTCGCCTCCACGTCGGCTAGCGAGGAAAGAACCCTCCTATCATACTCGCCTACAACCAGGTATACAACACGCCTCCTCTTAACTAGGAGTTTACGAGTCTCCCGAACAAGGTCGTCGATGCTCCCCATATTATGCTTTAAGTCGGTTATTACTATAATCTTCCTAGCCCGGAAGGCTGAAGCCCTCTCTAAGGCGTTTACTATATTAGTATTACCGGAGAAATCAATCTTCCCCAGTATGATGGAGGGATCACAGGTCCTACCGGAGCATCTGAACACCTTTGCTCTATCCGAGAAAACTATCATAACCTCTAACAGGTTCTTTAGTACTGAAGAATATAGCACCACTTCGCTTGAATAATTTCTAAGGCTTCCACTCGTATCCACTAGTAACGCCACACTCGGTTTCCGCGATTTAACCCTATAAGCCAGTAGAGGCAGTGAGAGACGGGTCATCCTATAAATGGAAAGCCGCTTATCTATCCTTCCCCCGCTCTTAACCGTGGTGACACTCCTGCTGGGATATTCGCGTCTCCCATATTTTGCCTTATTAAAAACCATCCTAGCCAAGCTTCTCTTCAGCCTGTTCGAGGAGGAGTCTTTTAAAAGAAGCGACATAATTATAACTGCGTCTTCACGCGCTATTCTGTACAATCTAGATATAACCCTTGTATCCAGCCCCTTATAGTCACGGCTCTCCAGACTCTCTGCAACCCGTCTAGCCAGACTGTAATCGTCCCCCTCAACTGCGAGGCTTGACAGCCACATATCTAGATAGCCCGGGTTCCCTGTTTCAGCATACCTTCTCAGGTAAATGGAAGACGCATCCGCCCCTCCCAGCTGCCTAGAATAGCCGCTCCTATAATATCCTGGCGGTTGCCTAGGGTTTAAGCGGGTTTTGAAACCGTGTTTGCTAAGCTTCGATAAAAGAGAAGGCTTCCTCTCTACTAGAGCCCGAACCTCGTCTTCCGATACTATAGAAGGGTTCCGCATTACTTCCCTGGCAAGCTGGGAAACCTCACGCGAACTCAGGCGGTTCATCCTACCCATTATCTCCCTCAGTATGGCACGTGAGGTTTCTATGTCACCTTTTCTAATTCGTGCATGAAGCATTTTGAGCAGTTTTTTGTTATCTATACTTGAGAGATCTTGTTGCATTCTAGTCTCTGCTTCCATAAGTAGATCGTCTTCACTCCATCCTACACTCGAGTTAACCATGATATTATCTAAACTCTCTCCACCCTCTTCTATCTCACGTATTATACGGGAGGCTTCATTTCTGCCTACAACCCTATGCATGCCGGATTTAGACTCAACTATGAAACCCAGTCGTTTCAGCCTAAGAAACGATTTTATAGCAGCCTCCCTATCAGGCGACTCGTAGACGATTCTGCGTGTGAAACGATCTCCATACCCGAGGTTCAACTGTTTTAAATCCCGCTCTATCAAGCTTCTCACGTCGCCACTAGAGGATAACTGTCTATGTTCAGGGATAACTAACTCTCTTCCAAGTACAGCCTTCGACAACATCTCTACATCGGCACGGGATAGTTCTCCTCTAAGAATACGGTAAACACTAAGTATATTACAGAAAACAATAACTGAGCCTATATCCCTCCCTGTATTTAAGATCTTCTCGCATACTTCCCTTATATACAGGTTACTCATTCACTGCCCCCTTCCAACGCCTTCACCACAACATCGTAGTCCTCCAGTCTTTTGAGGAGCACAGATAGAGCCGCCTCCCTCGCGTCTTCGATAGAAACCCTGCCTCTACCCCAGAGCATGGCTATTCTCTGGGCAAGTCTACCCCATTCTACTAGATCGGAGGAGCCCGGCTTATAAGATACAGGCATGTCTCGGAGAGACCTTGCAACTCTCATCATATAGTTCCTAACGTCATCTCCCAGTATGGGCTCGTTTAATACTCTTAGCTCCAGTATTTTCTTTTCCATATCATAATCAGGATAGGTGAACTCTATTCTAATAACCCTTCTTAGAAAGGCATCGCTGAGCTCGCTCTGGCCTATATCCTCCGGGTTGCTGGTAAACACCACTTGGAAGCCCAGTCCTTTAGCCTTATAGGCTTTCTTCAGCTCGGGTATTATTATTCTCCTCTTGTCTATTATATCGAGAACCATATTCTGGAATTCCTCACTACTCCGTCGTATCTCGTCGATCAATACACCGGCATCCAGTAGAAGCGCTGCTAGGAGGGGCCTAGGTATAAATGATTCCTCGTTAAACCCCAGCTTCATCGCCATGAGCGGGTGGAAGTCTCCTATAACACGGTATTCGTCATAGTTCTCGCTGCAAGGCAGTATGAAAGGAGTCTTACCTGACCACAGCTCCAGCAGTGCCTGGCCTATTTCCGTCTTCCCCGTCCCCGGGGGTCCTTCTAAGAGTACTGGTCTCCCATTGTAGAAGGAAGCAAAAACCAGAGCAACAGTTCTCTCGTCTACTATAAGCTTGTATTTTTCCCTGAGAATTCTAACAGCCAAGGAAGGATTCCTTATAGGCTTAGACGTCTTAATAGTGTCCCCGTAAATTTCCTTGACCTTTACTAGGAGAGGGTCTCTTTCCTCCATTGCCTTAACACTCCACGCTTAATTCCACATTCTTAGTGGGTTTACGAGTAGAGTTAATTACGTTGACTACCAACAGGGTATATAGGCCCCATTTCTCTAACCCACCCAGAAAGCGCTCCGTCAACCTCCATCATCTTGCATATACCTGAGAAAGGGCATCTGCTGCACTTACCCGGACTAGGGTTGGGGTCAGGCAGTACTCCATGCTTCTTAATTATATACATATCCTCTAATGCCCTCACGAATATTGCTATTGTATCCGAGTCAACCCTAGACCTGACCGACTTATCCCGGTAGTGTATCTGAACTAGTAATTCCCTTGTAGCAGTTTTCCTGGAGAATATAAACGCGTAAGCTACAGCCTGCATTAGATCCGACAGCCAAACACCTCTTCTGGGCGCTTTACCGCTTTTATACTCGTGAACAAGCAGGGTTTCCCCGCCGCGTTCAACCGCATCAGCCCGTCCATGTATACTGATCGAACCCAGCTCAATATAGCCTTGCTCCTCTGTTTTCCACCCCTTTAGCCTCCCCTTTAAACGCTTGTACACATGGTATAGCCTACCTAGCAGAAGCCTTACTCGCTGCCTGGGCGATACAGGCTTCTCTTTAAGGTGTTCTTGGAAGAAGTAAAGTCTAGGACAGTAGAAGAAAGTCCTTATATCAGTGGCCGTAAACTTCAACTTTTTATCCTTCTCGCCCATTGCGGGGATACCTAAGCCTTTGCAACAGTTATCCTTACACGGGCACCATCTATGTCCCATTCCCTAACATAACCCTCTACGGTGCCTTCACCCAATACAAGCTCCGCTGCCCTCACCTCTCCCGCTATATAATCCCTGAACCGGGCGGCAGCCTTTAGCAATGCATTATCACCGCTTTCTATGCCGACCCTTATATTATCCTCTATACCTAGCCCCAGCTCTTTACGCATGAATTGTATCCTTCTAATCAACTCTCTAGCTAGACCCTCCAGATACTCGTCTTCATCTATACGTGTGTCAATAGCCACCATACCCTGATCTATCGGAGTAACACTGAGCCATTCCGGATAGTCGGCCTTCACCTTTACATGCCTCCTCTCTATAACCACTTTCTCTCCCTCGATCTCATCCTCGTAGAAGCCCTTGTCTATAATCGAGGAAGCTATGTCGATGTTCTTCTCTTCAATCAAGCTCACTATCTGCTTTGTCTTCTTCTTAAACTCGGGCCCGATAGTGCTATAGTTCGGCTCTACACGGGCTATCCTATAAGATTCTATGACGTTTTCCCCTACAATCTCCAGGTGTTTCGCATTAACCATCTCGAGGACAACGTTTTCGACAAGCCGCAACATATTGGCTGCCTTATTGTCAGCCAGTGCAACAATAACCCGCTTCACAGGCCTTCTCACGTTTATACCTACCTTCATCCTGGCAGCGAGCGCCGCTTCTATTATTTTCTTGGCGAGACTCATAGACTCCTCTATATCAGCGTTTATAAACTCTTCACGTGGCACCGGCATGCTTTCCAGGTGAACAGACTCAAACCCGTCTCCCGCGTTATACACCAGCTCCCTATACAGCTTCTCTGTTACAAACGGCATAAACGGTGCGGCCAGTATAAGCCATGATTTAAGAACAGCATACAATACAGCGTAAGCCGTCCTCTTATCCTCAGTATCCTCTTCTACCCACACACGTCTCCGTATAAGCCTTATGTACCACCTGCTCACGTCTTCAACAATGAACTCCCTCAGCAGTCTAGCGGCTATAAATGGCTTTAGATCATGCATAGAGCTGAGATACTCTTTTACGACATTGTTCAGCCTTGAAAGTATCCATCTGTCCTCAGTCTTCAACGAGCCTATATATCTATCCAGGGGGTTCTCCAGAGGATCGAAGCCGTCTAGGCCCATGTATGTAAGAGCGAAGTTGTAAACGTTCCAAACTATGGATAGATCTCTCTTAACTTTCTCCATACCGCTCCAAGAAAACCTTAAGTCCTCCCAGGTAGTTGTCTGCATTGCCCACCATCTGAACACGTCTCTCCCAACACGCTTTATCACCTCGTTGAATTCAACATAGTTGCCAAGGGACTTATGCATCTCCCTCCCATGCTCGTCTAGTGCGAAGCCGTGAACTAGTACTCTCAAATATGGTTTCTCGCCGAATGTTATTACTCCGCTTCGGAGGAGGCTGAAGAACCAGCCCCGTATCTGGTCATGCCCCTCTGTTATAAAGTCTACGGGTTTAAGCCTACTCCATAATTCTTTCCTGTGGGGGTAACCTAGGCTTGCATAGAACGCTATACCACTATCGAACCACACGTCCGCAACATCGGGTACACGCTTCATCTCCCCCCCACACACGGGACACTTGAGCGTAACTTTGTCTATCCAGGGCCTGTGAAGGTTTTCTGGGGCTTTTCCTCCAAGCCTTGAAATGTCATCCCTACCCCCGACGACTTCTATATGACCACATTTACTGCACACCCATATAGGAAGTGGGATACCCCAGAATCTCTGCCTGCTTATAACCCAGTCCCTGACATTCTTAAGCAGGTTGAGGAATCTTATCTTCGCCCACGCCGGCCTCCACTCTATGGATTCCGCTTCACTGATGAGCTTGTCCTTAAGCTCTGTAACCTTTATTACCCACTGCTCGGTGGCCCTCAGTACTAGAGGTGTCTTACATCTCCAGCATACAGGATATTTATGCCTTATAGAGCCTTTATAGAGTAATGCCCCCCTGCTCTCTAAATCCTTTATTATTACATCATTCGACTCCCTAAAGTATAACCCCTTGTATTTTCCGGCCCCGCTTGTAAGCCGGCCTTGATCGTCTACCAGCGAGACTACTGGTACGCCTATGCGCTTGGCGACTTCATAGTCAACGTCTCCATGGCCGGGAGCTGAGTGGACGAGCCCTGTTCCCTCGTACTCTGTTACAGCCTCAGATGCCAGAACTACTTTATGGTACCGTCTAAGCGTTGATTGAGCATCCACGTATTCCTCCAGTGGATGCTGATACTCTATTCCCTCGAGTTTAGTCCCGGGAAGCTCTTCTAGTATTTCATAGTCCTTTATACCGGCCTCCTCCATAACCGTGGGGACACGTGATTTAGCCATTACTAATACTTCATCCCCTACTCTGACCTTCGCGTACACTATGTCCGGGTGAGCCATGACAAACGCGTTTGCAGGAAGAGTCCAAGGGGTAGTGGTCCATATAACCAAGTAGAGCTTGTCTTGTCCTTTAACTCTGAATTTAACATATATAGAGGGATCCTCCAGCTCTCTGTATTCGGAGACCTCATAGTCTGCCAGGGTAGTCTCACAACGAGGACACCAGTGGTGTACCCGTAGATCACGCTTTAGAAGACCCTGCTCGTGCGCCTTCTTTATCATCCACCATCCTGACTCTATGTAGGAGTCCCTAAAAGTAATGTATGGATGATCCCAATCCATAAATACTCCCAGATCCGAGAAACCTCTACTCAACGCTTCCAGGTTTTTACGGGCAAACTCCATGCACTTTAAGACGAACCTGTCTATGCCGAGCTCCACTATTTCCTTCTTGGTACCTATGCCGAGCTCCTTCTCTATCTTGACTTCTATGGGTAGACCATGAGTATCATATCCCGGCTGATCCCATACGTTATAGCCTAGCATGCGGTAGAATCTTATGAACGAGTCTTTTATGGTCTTATTCCACGCGGTCCCTATGTGGAAGTTCGTCGAAGAAGTATACGGTGGCCCGTCTAGGAAGTAGAGCTTCCTCCTGGCTTTACTACTCTTCTCTTTCACCTTTAGGTATATCTTGTTGTTCCTCCAGAATCTATGGATTTCTTCTTCAACCTTATGCGGGTTATAAGAGCCTTCCAGCGCTCCTTTTATCCGAGCCAATAATCATACCCCACCCTGAGATTTAGCCCTGGGTTAATATAGGTGGTGGCTTCTCCTCTTCTTAATATTTTTGCCGTGTATTACGTATGGCGTTTACCAAAACTATATTATCCGCTTTTAATGTTTAGTATTAATGGTTGGATTTAACGTGGGATTGGAGGTGGATCCGGTTTGAGGATAACAGACATAGTTAGAATGGACGCTAAAGGCCGGATAACTGTTCCTGCACTAATACGGGAAACCCTAGGGATAAACGAGGGAGCCTATCTGGTCATAATAGGAGACTCCGATAACAAAGAAATAATACTGACCCCCATAATGTCGTCGGGGCAGAACGTATATGAGATAGCCGTAGAGTTCCAGGATGTTCCAGGGGCTTTTGCCGCCATATCCGAGGAGCTGGCAAAGCATAATGCGGACCAGGTAACTACGAGGTGTTCAACTATAAGAAGAGGCGATATAGCCGAGTGTACAATGGTTGTGGACATGTCTAATGCAAAGATAAGCATTGAGGAACTAAAAGAAATACTCAACGGGTTACCCGAGGTAAGAATGGTCACAGTGAAACCTATAAGGGTATTGTGACTTCTCTCAAAAACTTATTAATGCAAGTGTTTCAAATGCGTCAGACCCCAGGTTTTCTTATTACATTTCAAAACGTATTCGATGATAGAAATCCCGTTACGTAAAGATGTAATTTTTCGTTGATAGTAGGAATGAGGTTTTTTCGCCTTGATAAGAATGTCACGCCGTATTTATAGAATGCTGGAACCCGGCATAGTTTATCCCTACGATTCAACAGTATTCCTGGTAGAGCAGAGTACACATTTGTCATTAATAGACACCGGTACAGGATTACCGGGAGTCTACACATATATTGTACAGGGCATACACGTGCTCGGGCTTGACGTGAAACCGGTTAGACGCGTCTATAATACGCATTGCCATATAAACAACGCCGGCGGGGACTGGGCTTTCCACAGGTACAACGGTTCAACTGTAGCGGTGCACATAGGCGACGCCGAAAGTGTAAGGAACGGCGACCCCGATAAGACAGGTGCCCGTGAATTAGGCGTTAATTTTAAGCCTACCCCAGTGGGCTTGGAGATACGCGGCTCCTCTGGTGTGCTAGAGCAAGACTTTGTGGATATATCATTCATTCACACCCCAGGCCACACACCGGGATCGGTGAGTTACATAGTTCAAGACGAACTGAGAACGATAGCACTTATAGGCGATGCTCTTGGGAGCCTGAAAAAGTCGTGGGGTTCCAGTGTGGATGACTGGTATGATAGCGTGGATAAAGTGGGTAAACTGGAGGCCGATATATATTGTACGAGTGTAAAGTGTTATACTAAGAATGAGTTCAGGGTTTACTTGGATAGAGTCTTGTCAGAGGGACCTATATGGATGTAAAGGTTAAAGTAGGCGTGTGCGGGATACCTAGACGCCTCGAGCTCCTAGCATCTACACTCGACATCGTCGAGGTTCAGGAGACGTTCTATAGGCCTAGACCCGATAAATACAAGGCGTGGAGGCTAAAAGCGGGAAACCTGGAGTTCACCGTGAAGGCATGGTTCCTCATAACCCACGGGTTAAACAAGATGCTGCTGAAAAAGTCGAAGCTTGACGTTGGAAAACCGGGTTATTCTGGGGACGACTATGGAGGATTGAAGCCTACAAAACCCAATATGGAAGCCCTCGAGGAGGTATTCAGGTCGGCTAAAGCATTACATGCTAGGATAATAGTATTTCAGACACCCCCATCTTTCAAACCGGACCATCCATTCGAGATAGCCGAGTTTTTCAATACAGTGGTTAGAGAGGGATACATACCGGTATGGGAGATACGGGGCTCGACGATAAGATATCTACGGGAGATAAAAGAGATAACCAAAACTACGGAAGGCCTGGTCATTGCGACTGATATACTAAAAATGCCTCCTCCAGAGTATGCTGCCGATATACTGTATACGCGTCTCCACGGGCTGGGCTCTGGAACCGTCAACTACAGGTACAAGTATACTAAGGATGACCTCATCCTACTTAAGGATAGGGTAAACTGGTATATGTCAGAGTATAAGAAAGAGACAGGGTATATATTGTTCAACAATATATACATGTATGATGACGCATTATTGTTTAAGAATATTCTAATCCGGGAAAAGAGTTATTGATAGCCAACAGCAAAAATTATACAACACGTGGGCTACCGATGAGCAGGGGGATCCGGGGAGGGGTACACTATGCAGGACCCCTCCGGGTAGACCCCTGCTAGGAGGCCTTAAACCCATTAAGAGAGGCATGAGAGCTATGGATAGAAAGACACTAGCATGGAGCAGGTGCGATGTATGCGGAAGACACGGTCCTGTGAGGGAGTGTAGGCTTAAACCCGGATTAATGATATGCCCCTGGTGCTGCCTCTCCTGTCCCTTGCGGAGCAAGTGTGATAGACCTGCATGGTTCCCCGGTCTCAGAGGAGTAGAGAGAAAACAAAGCCAAGGGAAAAGAAGCAGGAGTATACTCTCCTATCTCGAGGATTAAAAATTCCGGCATAAGGTGTTCCGGATCAGTCATGTATTATACTGCGGGGGCTACCCATAGATAGAGATCTTCTCCCCCGGCAAGCTTGTAATGTATCTTCATAGGCATGTTGGTCGAAAACTCTACTACAACCTCGTCAGCAGCACTCGCAGGCTTCGCAGCTGCTTGAAGAGCTGCAAGTAAGTATGATGCCTCCTCGTTCCCGGGTGTTTCAAGGTCTATTAGTGGGGCTCCCACACGGAATAGCGCCCTGTATTCATAAGGCTCACTCTCAGCCCTCACTATGAGCTCCTCTTCTTTGGCTTGGAAAACTAGGCTATCTGCACCAACCGACTTGGAATCGGATAGAATATGCTTGAAGTCGTCTGTGCTCATTAAAACCTTTGTTGTAAGTGTTACACGCGGCTCGGGTATATCGCTAGAGAGCCCCGGCATTGTCTGCATCTCGAATACACGGGGTATCCCCGTTTTCTTATCCCTAAAAACTACCCGTAACAAGTCATTCTCGGGGTCATACTCTAATTCAAGCATATCATTACGGGTACCCCTCTTTACAGCAGCGCTGAAGCGATCAGTTCTAATCGTGAATGTATATACTTCATCCAAGTGGTATTCCTCAAAGGAGGTTAGAGGCATCCTGAACACTGCAAGGATAAGTTTATCCGGGCTCAGAACCTTAAACGTTAAACCGTCCGCGTCAGCCTTTACGAGGGCCTCGTCTCCAACCTTGGCCAACGCCTGTGCCACGTATTTAAGCTTTGAAACGTTAGCATAGGATGCTTTTAGCAAGCCTTAACACCCACGCCTCAATTATGTCTGCTATGTATATGTTCATGTGATTAATATAATAAAGCCCCCTTCTGTCTAAAAACTATTATCCGGATAAAGGCTGGTTCTTATCGGTGAACAAGCTGTGCCTGAAGCAAGGATAGTAGTAGGACTGGGCAAATATAGGATAGTGGATTTAGACAGGGAACACGCACGCCTGCTCATACAGTCTATGTACGATGATAAGGGGACCGAGGATCTGCAAGAAGCCCTAAGGATAATAGATAACTTCAAGGACTTCTATGATCTCATGCAGAAGAAGAACAAGGACTATTTACCGCTGCCTCACAGCTATAACGACCTCTTGAGGGGAAACACTGTTCTAGACAAGGTGAAATTATACAAGAGAAACGGAGATGAACGCGTAATCCTGGTATTCGATAGAAGGCTTCCAATAGAATATATAGAGGAAACCCTGAGAAGAATAGGTTACACTGTTAAGATAGAGGAAAGACTATTTTGACTTCTTGGTTTTACCCGTCTTGCTCCTAGACCTCGAGCTTTTACTGGTCTTCTTTGATTTCCTCTTCACTTCAGCGGGCTTAATAAGAGTCATTAAGCCTTTAGCCTCCTCCTTAGACAGCTCCCCCCTAGAGAGCTTCTCCAGAATATCTATATACTGGAGCATGGACTCCGCCAGCTCCGGGCTTAATACTATGTACCCTGCATCCTCCTCTTCCTCTTCTACAGCAGGAGCTTCTACCTCTTCTTCGTCTATCCTATCCTCCTCACTGCTCAACGTTTAGCACCTTGGCATGCCTAATCCTAAAGGGGTT
>CAYVIZ010000002.1:53511-57700 GCA_964451715.1 uncultured Desulfurococcales archaeon
AAAACGTCAGCTATGATAGAAGCCTTGTACTCCGGCTTGCCGTCCATTAGGTTGAAGTCTATATAGTATCCACTTCCAATAGGGTCTACTATTGTAGCACCCGTGAAGGCATTCCCGTATTCTCCATGGTAATCAAGTATTAGAACATCCATGTCTCCCAGTAGACTCCCTACAATACGCTTGGCAAGACTGGATTTACCTGAACCGCTCTTCCCTACTATAACCACGTTCCTATTATCCAGACCTTCCTCGGCAAGCCGGGGTGCCACGTCTATACAGCTTTCCACATAGCGTGCCCAGTGCCATGAAATTCTACGGGGATACTTGTACCCCGGTAGTGGTATTGAATCAAGGATAGACCAGTAGTGCAGCCCTCCTACTACCTCGCACCCCTGTCCTCCTAGGGTTAAGGGCGCCATCATTGTGAATAGAGATGATAATGGTAAAGCGGTTATAGATAACGAGGAGAGTATCCCTGAGCCTACAGGGCTTACATTTATGCCACAGTACAATAGGGGAACAGTTGTTATTACACCTAGAATCCAGACGGCTATATTCGGGTATAGTAGATCCTGTACTCCAGTTAAGCCTTGAAGGGAAAAGCCTAAGAGTAAACCTCCAAAATAACCGAGTAACACGCGCTTCCTAACTCTGAGCCTTACGCATATTCCCGTCTTTTCGGCTAAAGGCTCCTTCACTGGGGAACCTCTAGTTACAAACACGATTAACGGGATAGAGACTAGTATTAACGGAGCATACAGTGCGAATATAAAATAGTAGGGAATACTCTTCCAGGAAATTAGGGCCACATAAGTCAAGGCTATTAATGTAGAAAAGTAGACTATGAAACTTCCCGTATACAGGAACAGTCCTATTAGGAGAAGCGCTGATACCGCTTCAAACGCTAAAATCAGGGCCAGGCTATTATAACCCGTTATTCCCCAAGACGTGTATCCTACGTGGTCCATATAATGAGCTAGAATATAGTATAATATAATTAGCGCATAGTAGGCTATGGACACAGCCGAGAACCGGATACCTGAGTCTTTTCGGCCACGGATCATAGACCCGTTTTTACCTCCGAGTATAATACCCAGTAAGGTTAAAGGATATAGGCTTTAGGCTTCAAATTAGAGGGGAGCAGACGGCTGGGATATAGAGCTATGCGTGGCCTCGGTGTTGAATGTAGTTGGAAAACAGGACTGGAAAAGCTGGATAAGATACTCTGTAAACTGGGATATAGATTGCCTACCCCCATTCAAGAGAAGGCATTCCGGTATGTGGTAGCGGGCAGGAACACCCTCATAGTATCACCCACTGGTACAGGTAAAACGGAGGCAGCGTTGGTCCCAGTGCTTTATACAATAATGAAGAGAAAGATGGGGACTTCAGGTGTTAAAGTAGCGTACATTACTCCTCTACGGGCGTTGAACCGAGATATAACATATAGAATGAAGAAACTAGTTGAGGAAGCCGGTTATACTATAGCTGTAAGGCATGGGGATTCCGGTCAAAGGGATAGAAGAAGGTTTATCGAGAACCCTCCTACATTCATGGTTACAACCCCTGAAACGTTTAACCTTATTATTTCTATAGAGAAGATACAGAAGGCCCTCAAGAATGTTAGGTGGATTGTTGTAGACGAGATACACGAGCTTATGGATAGTAAAAGAGGTATTGAGCTTCTTGTTACATTGAAGAGGCTTGAAAGAATATCAGGTAGGAGGCCCCAGCTCATAGGCTTGTCTGCAACTTTGTCTCAGAACAGTATAAGACTGGTGAGCAGCTACTTGGGAGGCTATCCTTCCATAGTACAACACGATAGCAGGAAGGATTACGATGTAAAGGTGGAGGTTATAGGTTCCAGTGACGAGTTCTGGAAGACGGTGCCACGCCTCGTCCTCGATTTACAGGGGAGAGAGGGCGGTAACTCCCTTGTATTCGTTAACACGCGTCAGGTGGCGGAGAAACTAGGTTATGAGCTCTCCAAGACAAGTATGAAAGACAAGATTAGAGTTCATCATGGAAGCCTCCACAGACAAGTGAGGGAAGAGGCTGAAAAATCCTTCAAAAACGGTAGAGCAAACGTTTTGATAGCTACTTCCAGCATGGAGCTAGGCGTTGATATAGGGCTCGTAGATCATGTGATCCAGATAATGTCTCCTAGAAGGGTGACTAACCTTTCACAGAGGATAGGGAGATCGGGCCATTTCCTGGGAAAGGCTAGCCGTGGCTATATAGTGACTGTCCCCAACCTATACGAAATCCTGGAATCCCTTGTTATAGCTAGAAGGGTCATGGATGCTGATCTCGAGGATATCAAGGGTTATAGGAAGCCGCTCGATGTGCTGGCTCATCAGATAGTTGGATTTGTGCTGGATAAACGACCTGTAAGCCTATTAGAGCTATACGAGTATGTGTCCTCCCTAAAGCCCTATGAGGAGCTGGGACTCGACGAGTTAGAGGAGGTAGTAGACCTCTTATCCTCGGTGAGGATACTGAGGAGGAGGGAAGGAGAAATAACTTGGTCAAGGAGGACTAGGACATACTTTTACAATGTGTCTATGATACCGGACGAGCCTGATTACCTGGTTGTAGACCTAGCGTCTAGGGAGGTTATAGGCAAACTGTCAGAGAGATTTATAACGTCTAATATCACACCCGAGTCTCCTTTCTTCGTCTTGGCTGGGAGGATATGGAGGGTGGTAGATATTGATCCTGAGAAGGGCAGGATACAGGTTCAGTTGCAGGGGGAAACCGATGCACACGTGCCCTCATGGGAGGGGGAACTCATACCCGTTGACTACAAGGTGGCACGAGAGGTTTGCGGTATCATACAGCTCTTCATAGAGGATTCCGAGACTGCTATGGAGGTGTTAGAGAAGAGATATGGTAGGTCTCTGACGGAATCGTCGAGGCGTAAGATGAGGGAGTTCGCAGGACTCTTGGCAGAGGATACTGACAGGCTGTATTCGTTAACTGCCACCACTCCTCTAGTAGAATTGATAGATGACGGGGTTGTACTACACACATGTCTAGGAAGCAAGGGGAACTATACGCTCGGCGTCCTCGTATCAAGCATCCTATCCCGCGTAGAGCACGTGGAGTTTGCGAGAATACCTTATGCAGTGCTCTTCACATCAAAAATGTCAGTAAGAATGCTAGGGAAGATGATAGTAGACGCGCTCAGGCAGCTCCAAGAAATGGATGACGCGGGTATAACGGCTTTACTAGTAGACCACCTGAGAAACACGTTTGCCTACAAAGTCAGGATGTCATGGATAGCTAAGAGGATGGGTATAGTGGATCCCGATAGAAGGCTTACCTCAGAGTCATTGAGGCGTATGGCTCAACTATACAAGGACAGCGCTGTTGAAAGAGAAGTGATAAACGAGATGCTCATAGAGTCAAACGACCTCAGCAGTGTCCGGGGTTTCCTTAAAAGGCTTAGAATAGACGGTATAGCATTATTAGATAGCGTAGGGAAGACCCCTACAATACTAACTAGGCAGGTGCTGGATAATCCTTATATGAGGAGACCCGAAACCGCTTCAGGCCGAGTAGCGCTACTTAAGAGCATAATGATTGATGCTGTTAAAAAGAGGCTGGAAAACACGGAGGCAAGAATGGTTTGCATGTCCTGTGGCTATACATGGCTTATAAAGCCCTCTGAAATTAGAGTCTTGAAGTGTCCTAGATGCGGAGCTAGCCTGGTAGCTGTTACTTGGAAGGGTGACGAGGAGTCGCCCAGAATTGTACATAAGTACAAAAGAGGTGAAACACTCAGCAGAGACGAGGAGAGAAAGCTTAGAGAGCTTAATAGAAAGGCTAGCCTCCTACTAACATATTCCATGGACGGGTTGCACAAGTATGCCGTGGAAGCGTTAATGGCTAGAGGCATAGGCCCCAGAAACCTTCCCCGTGTTATGGCGAGACTGGTGGATTACGGTGAGAGAGAGTTCTATAAAGCCGTGCTCGAGGAGGAGAGGAAGTACGCTGAGACTAGGAAGTACTGGGACTAGCCGCCCAGATAGAAGCCTTTCTCCTCCAAATCCTCCTCCCCGCCTTCTTCTATGTGATAGGGATGTTTGAGCCTTAGGTAACGTTTTATAATACTCTCCCTACTCCTCTTCCAGGGCCTTCTCCATGCCGTGATGTTCCCCTCATTCAAGGCTACAGTTATACGTTC
>CAYVIZ010000002.1:57800-59233 GCA_964451715.1 uncultured Desulfurococcales archaeon
CCTGTGCCTTCTATAATATACTCCTTCCTCTCTGTTGAAGGTTTGAACGGTCCTAATACACTATACTGGTCATCTAGGAAACGATTATCTATACTTCCAGAAAACCTTATTTCCACTCCATCATCTTTGTCTACTAATATAGCGGAAGGACGAAGCCATCTAGTGTAATACACATTCCACTCAGGGACATCTATTCTGATTCTCTGAGCCAGCCTCCTCTTCTGGGCTGCGGGTGTAAGCCACCTCCACACACCCTTCTCAACCCATAGCTTGGCATCCTTCCCCCTCAACCCCAGTCTTTCCGCCCACCTGTAAAGTATGTTCTCCCATCTAGACCACAGCTGTGGATGGGACTTCTTTACCTCGCGGTACTCTGCTATGTTGGCGGCGGGACACATGAAACAGCCAAGCCTATCGAAGCCCTTCATGTAAAGAGGGTTCAGGGGAAGTCTATGCTTAGCGATATAGAGATAGATCGCCAGCTGGCTCCAATACTGTATCGGGCTAATGTTGAGTACCTGAGGCAGCCACTTGTTCCTCCATACCCTTCCACTCTTAGCCCTGTCCAAGCTCTCATAAGCCCTTTGACCCACAATATTGAGAACCCCCCTAGGATAGAGCTTCTCTATCGTGGATGCCAGAGGGGCAAGCTTAGTGACTTTACAACACCACCTATAATCCTTCCCCGGGGGCCCTATCTTTTCCACCGTTCTCCAGAAAGAGTCTCCTGCAGACGACTCTATAACCTCTAGCCCCCACATGTCAGCTATTCTATAAACGTGCTCTATGGTCTCGGGAAGCTCTATGCCAGTGTTATTGAACAGGATTTTAGGCTCTATTCCAGCTCTTAGTGTAAGATGGAGTGCTACCAGACTATCTTTTCCGCTCGAAAAAGAAACGACCACCGTCCCCCCATGCTTCTCATACATTGCGCGAATAAAGTTGATAGCCTTGTCCTCAATCTCGCTAAGATAACTATAATTCTCTCTAACGGCGTCTTCCAAGGTGGAGTCTACATCCTCTGCGAATTTCTCAGGATAAAAAGTATAGAAGACGTTGTGAACGTTCACGACCCCATCCGAATAATAGCCTATGCCAATCGGTTCACCACTTTCATCCACTATAACTATTTGTTCTCCTTCTTTGAAGCCTTCACCCTCAGCCTTCAGTTTCCTCCTACGCTTCAATAAATGCAACCCGGAATCCACTTTTAGCGTATTAAATACCTGAAGACCCATGATTCTCAGTATACCGGGTCTACTCAACCTCAGCCTCCACATATCGCTGAAAGGCTCATAGTAAGCCCTCCCTATAACAGTGCCCTGTGATACTATCTCACGCATAAGATCCATGTATGGAACCTTGTTGAGAAGCACAACCCCCTTACCCATGAACTCGTGGAAACCCTTCAAGCTTCCAAACTCGTTCAAATA
>CAYVIZ010000002.1:59333-60850 GCA_964451715.1 uncultured Desulfurococcales archaeon
TAAAGACTCGGAAGCAGTTTACCCTCTTCCTCCGCCTTAACCAGCGATCCTCCAGTAAAGCTTGTTATTTTCTCTAGGTCTCTAAGCGCTTTGCCCGAAGGTTTGCCCAAGATGAGCACATCTACTTTTATCCCGCTCGACCTCAAAGGCAATGCCATTAAGGATATAGGAATCCCGGTGTTCGAGGTATCATCAGTTATGAGTATGATCCTCCTCTCATATCCTGGAGGCGAGGATGCTAGGAGTATGAGTGATGCAAGATTAAGTGCGTCTCCCGAGGCGGACGCCTCCCCCTTAACACGAACATCTCCCAAGGCCTCAATAAGGAGACCGGCATCATCTACGGGATAGGCGATGGGATAGGCTATCTTGTAGAAACCCACGAGACCTACGAGTGTATGAGTGTCTCTTTCAAGCAGGCTTCTAATGAAGGGGCTGAGACTCTCGCGTACAGCATCTATCCTCCTAGGCTTAAAGTCTGTTTTCATCATGCTAAGACTCTCATCTACTACTATTATAACTACCTCTCCAAGCCTATACAAGCCTATCCACCGCCTCAGGCATATAGACCGGTATTGAAGCGGCTCTGGCTAGGAAAACCCGCCAGAAACCACGTGGTACCAGAGTTTTTTTAGTCATGTAAAGTGCTAACGAGGCTCCGGGAGCAATCTTAACTCCTCTTATACGGGCCTGTCTCCTGAATCTCATATCGCACGATATAATAATAGCATTATTCTTCTTAGCTATTTTCAATGCTTCAGCCTCACTCATGGATAGCCATCCCCTACTGCTTGATGACACAGTGGCTTTCTCAACCCGGAAACCCGGTAGGCTTAGCATCTTCCTATATAGAAGCCCATACCTTAGTGGGATCTGTCTGATATAATCCTCGAGTGATTTGGGTATAATCAAAGATGTTATGCTAGCTATTTTAGGTAAATGCTCTATAAGTCCAGTCTCCATGAACACCTCGAGTGATGTGAGATCTAGGATGATGCCGCTATCGCTTATTTCGTTGCTTGAATTGAAAAATGATTCAATCTCGTTTTTATCAACTACACCTAGCTCTGGGGCGAACCCGTGTTTTATGAAGTAGACAACAGCCTCCTTGAATCCTAGCCTTGTTATGCTTAAAACCCTAGTGAAACTCATATCCCTGTTCTCCATGTAAACCCGCAATGCTATGTTGTTAAGATCTATCTTCTCTCCTAGTCTGCGTATAGCATCTCTAACAGCCTCACTCTTATTGTTATAAAGTCCAGCCGCCACAAGTGCCTCGAGTATCTCTTCCAACATACCCGTTATTTCCACAGTTACAACCATGACTCCTTGATACACCTAATAGGGTTTTTCTAGGTGAAGTTAATTATATAGTTTACTTGGATTTTCCTAGAGGAATCCAAGTGACACTAAAAACCATCGAAACCCTTTAATAGTCTCTGGTAACACCAGAGAATATCCGACTATAAATCATAAAATATAATGTAAAGGTGAATATGACATGGAAGCAAGAAAAG
>CAYVIZ010000003.1:0-9630 GCA_964451715.1 uncultured Desulfurococcales archaeon
TAGGCTTGGCTATATGTTACGATATGAGGTTCCCCGAGCTTTTCAGAAGCTATGCAGTTAATGGGGCCCAGCTAGTTATAGCTCCCTCGGCTTGGGGCAGACCTAGGCTACACCAGTGGAAGAGTATAGTGGTGGCTGAAGCCGCTATAAACCAGTTTTTCCTTATTGCAGTGAATAGAGTAGGGTCCAGCACTATGGGAGAGGAGTTTGCTGGCCATAGCATGGCAGTAGACCCGTGGGGTGATGTTATAGTAGAGCTTGGAGAAGATGAATCTCTTCTACTAGCGGATATAGATACTAGTATAGTTGAGCCTGTAAGGAGGAGGCTTCCCATATTAGAGGACTTTGAAGAGAAAAAAGAGCTAAAGGTTTATAGTAATATAAGAAGATTCAGCGGCGCATAACCAAAGCTACACCTATGATTACTATAGCCACAACGACCGCGGCGCCTATAAGCTCTATGGAACTCATGGCGGACTCTGATTCAGTGTGTTCTGTGGTTGATGATGTGGCAGTAGTAGAAGCACTACTTGTATGGGTTTTCGTGGTTGTTGTGGTAGAAGTTGTAGTCATATGGCTTGTGGTTGTAGTGCCTGTGGGTTGTGTTGAAGTCGTATGTGATGACGTAGTAGTCGTTGTCTCCTCCCCAACTTCTATATGTATAGGCATGTGTTCCTGTGCGCCCTGTTTCTGCTCTAGTTTCACTCCTGAACTTGTTATGTGTAGATCGTAGAGTACTTTATGGTCAGCTAGATCGGTTACTTCGAGCCCGACTTTCATATCGCTCTTCTCCACTTTAAGATTTACGAGATAGTATTTGCCGCTCGTCTTCACGTTATAGGAGTTCCCGGTTTCCGGGTTATATGCCTTAACGCTCTTTATACCCCATCCAGAGTCACTCACGTCTAGGTAGACTGTCAAACTAGAGCCTACTCTAGGCTTCTTGGGTAGAGTCATCTTTATAGACGCCTTAGGAGGCGTTTCATCTGTTGTGGTTGAGCCCACCAGCATTACATGAGTTCCATTCGGAGCGTTAATTCCGAGGAGTAAGTAAAGATATCCATCCCCCGGATTCAACTCGTCTAGGACCCTTATCGTCCCCTTATCATCGTAGTTGACTAGATAGAAGCTTGGCTTACTAGGGGAATTCCATGGAACACGTATCACTGTTGTATTGGAGACATCGAGGTATCCTAGAGTGTTCTCTACCTCTAATGCGAAGGTATTTGCTCCCTTAGGGCTGTAGAAGTCAGCGTAGAAGTGTCTAGGCCATGTATCCTGTACGGGTATAGATAACTGGGGATAGTAGCCTCCCCCTGTCCTCTTGACGGTATGTGTAACGGGAACTTTGAATGTGGGTGGCGCGAAGGGAAACCTCACTGTATCGTTAGGGTAAACGTCTATAATCTGGAAGCCATTATATATCTGGTCTGCATGCGGGCCTCCCGTCGTTGTCGTTGTTACAAACCATGTTCTATATCCTGTTCTAGCGCTGGTAAAGTTGACCATACTATCGCTGTGAACATGGCCCTGTAATGTCAGTACAACCCTGTAGTCTTCTATCGTTTTAAGAAAGTCGAGTGAGACCTGGGGATTCTTACCATACCAAAAGCTCGTGCTGAGATACTGGAGTAGCCGCTGATCATCGTAGGCTGAGGTCAGGTTTCCATGATGCCAGAAGAATGGGTGATGGTATCCTACTATTTTTATGGGCACATCTTTATTCTTGTTTAGCACGTTCTGTAGAAAGGCTAGCTCCTCAGATGTGATAACATTTCTTTCCTTCCCGGTATTGAGCCCTACTACTAGGATCTTGTTACAGTAGTTTCTATACCAATACTCAGGTGCTATGTATTTCTTGAAGAAGGGTGTGCCGGTTTGATCGCTTTCATGATCATGGTTCCCCGGATTCTCGAGGGCAGGTATGCCGTAGAGAAACATGCTTCTATGCATCACATAGTGCTTGGCCTGGAGCTCGGAAGCTGTATCTGTAGCGTCACCTGTACCTATGTAGAGTTGCACTCCGAGCAGTTTTGCCAGTAGGACGGCTGAGATGTAGTAGTCGGGGTGAAGGTCGAAGTGCTGGTCTGTTAGATGAGCTATCCTCACAGGTGTAGGACAACTGTTGGAGACCCATATAGATTGTGGTATCCTATATACACCATTGTCGCTTATTACGAATAGATCATAGACTCCTTCAGGCGTATCAGCAGGAATAGTTAAGGTTACAGTATCTCCCGACTGACTTGTCTTAAGAGTCTCATTAACCGGTACGAGCTTATCACCGTTCTGCTCTACTGAGAATATATATGCGTCATTAACCTTTAACTGGCTCCTCAAGTGCAGCGTCAATTTATCCCCAGGTTTCACATGTGCAGTATAAGCGGTTAGAAGGTCGATGAAGGGGCTTGGGGCTTCCCATCCCAGTGGGTGATTAGATTCGCCTTTTACAGTGCCCACCAAAGGAGTCATATATAGCGATATTAGGAGAAGAGCGGCTAGTATGATACCCTTTTTACTCATGAGAACTTAACCCCCTGATCCCGCTGTTCCATGTAGAATAGGGGCTTCTTCCTCCATTATTTTATATTTTTAGCCATAACCGACATGAATCGCCTTAACTGTCCTGATTAATAGGCTTCCTACTATAATGCATGTTTCCACTATGGGAGAAGGCTGGCTATGTTTTGCTCCATGGGAGTATTATTGTATCGTTTACACCCACCTTGACCTCTATCAATTCACCTGGTGACGGAGCATTTCCAGGAGGCATGTAGAACAGTAGTTCCACCCCGTCTTTGGCTATGCCCCTTACTTCTACGTGGCTCCCGGCAAACATCGACAATGAAACCTTAACCCTTAATGTATTCAGCTCCTCGTCCCTAGGTGGATAAAGAAAACTCTCCGGGCGTATTATAACACCTACTGTATCTCCATGCTTCAGAGAGCCTGCGTCAAGCTCTGGATGCGTGATCCCTTTAAGTTTCAGGCCTGAAACATCGACTGTAACAGTTCCATCCTCTAAACCTACAATCTGCCCCTTCATAAGGTTGCTTCTACCTAGAAACGTGGCCACGAAGATGTTTCTAGGCCTATAGTAAACTTCGTCAGGTGTTCCAACCTGCATTACTCTACCCTTATTCATTATAGCGACACGGTCACTCATTGTTAGTGCTTCTTCTTGGTCGTGTGTAACATAGATAGTCGTTATTCCTAGCTCTTTCTGTATCCTCTTTATTTCCTCTCTCATGCTGAGCCTCAGCTTTGCATCGAGGTTACTCAAAGGCTCATCTAGCAATAGTATACTAGGCTCTACAACCAACGCCCTAGCCAGCGCAACCCTCTGCTGCTGGCCCCCGCTTAGCTGGGTAGGATAACGGTTCTCCATACCCTCAAGCCGGATAAGCTCCAGTACTTTTTTGACGCGTTTGTTTATCTCGTCCTTAGACATCTTCCTAAGCCTGAGACCATACGCTATGTTGTCATACACCGTCATATGAGGCCAGAGGGCGTAATTCTGGAACACCATAGCGGTATTCCTCTCATAGGGCTTCAGGAAGGTTACATCTTTGTTGTCAAAGTATATTCTACCCTTATCAGGGTACTCGAATCCTGCTATGAGCCTCAGAGTAGTGGTTTTCCCGCAGCCGCTTGGGCCTAGGAACGTGAAGAACTCTCCCTCCCTTATAGTAAGCGTGAGATTATCTACGGCAACAACTGTCCCATATATCTTAACCAGCTCCTCTATCCTTACTTCGGTCAAGTGCGTTTCACCTCATAGAGATATGAATGCATAGCTCTGGCGGAGGCCTAACACGATTATAACCACAGCTATGAGCTGGATTATTATTAATATGAAGCCTAGGGAGGCTAGGTCATATGATGCCTGAACAGAGGCTAGGCTTGTCTGTTTCATATACCAGGTGAGGGGTGCTTTCGTGGTATCAGACGACATTCCTCCTAAAGTAATGCTTACACTGACCTCCGTTGAGGCATATATGAAGCCTAGCAGGACGCCGCTCAGTATGTTTAATAGTATGAGCGGGATCACTATAGAGACTACTACACGTGACCTTGAGGCTCCAAGGTTCATAG
Organism: uncultured Desulfurococcales archaeon; assembly: GCA_964451715.1. Classification (GTDB taxonomy): domain Archaea; phylum Thermoproteota; class Thermoprotei_A; order Sulfolobales; family Acidilobaceae; genus Tiamatella. Next base: position 4,096 of record CAYVIZ010000003.1, read on the forward strand.
CAGCCTCCTCGAGGTTCACATGTGTTTGCTGCAATCCTGCGAATAGGCTTCTCGCAACGAACGGTATCTTCCTTATTCCGTAAGCAAGTACAAGCACATACATGGGATTGTAGACACTGGGGCTTGTAGGATCCAGCGGGGTGCCTTTAAATATTCCTGTAGAATAGAAGAAGAACAAGCCAACCGCCACTACTAGTCCCGGTATTGCTATTGGAAGAGTTACAAGGGCGTCTAGCACAGTCATGAGCTTCCACCTGCTCCTCGATACAGCGTAGGCGGCCGGTATTGCTATGGTGAGCATCAGTAGCAGTGAGAGGCTTGCGTACACTATTGTATTTCTTATATACACGTTTATATCAGGCGTTGTAAGCACCCTCAATAGATGGCTTAGCGTAAACCCGTGCAGGCTGAACGCTCCATCAGGCTGGAGCAATCCTAGGGTTATAAGAATGGTTCCCACCTGTGGGACGGATGCGAACCCTAGTATCGTGAGGAGCACTATGTAGACAACTGTAACGCCTATAGGACCCAGCTTCCTCTCCCTAGGATGCCATCTGCCGCCCTTTGATATCATGGCATATTGTTTCAGGCTTACATAGCTTCTTATAACCGCGAATCCCAGCAATGCAAACATCAGCAAGACAAGCCCTAAAGCAGCTATCTCTGGTAGAATAGTGGGTTTGCCGGCGGAGAGAAGAAGCTTATTATATATCTGGTAGCTTATCAGGTTCCTTTCGTTGAAAACTATGGGTCCTGACAGGTCTTCGAGGCTAAATATGAGCACCAGTATAGCACCCGCGGCTATACCAGGCAATGCGAGTGGGAGGGTTACTGTTCTGAACAGTTTAAAACCTCTGGCTCCAAGGTTTTCCGCCTGCTCTTCTAGACTAGGGTCTATGTTTGTCAGTGAGGAGAATATGTTCAAGTAGGCTATTGGCATATAAGCCATTATCTGTAGGAATATAACTCCGGCCAGCCCGCCGAGGTTAATCCTCCATGGGAGAATTCTGAGGTAGTCGTGGAGTATAACTGAGCCTATGCCATTATAGCTGAAGAACGCTTTTACGGCTAAAGCATTGGCGAAGGGTATTATGAACATGGGTACGAGGACGAGTATTCTGAAAACAGACTTACCCGGAAACCTGTAGCGGGCCATTATAAAGGCCACCAGTAATCCTAGAAGGGTGGCTGATATGGTTACAATAGTCGATACGAGAAGCGAGTTAACCAGTATGCCATGGTTATAGGTCACGCGTGCACCTCCAAGATACAGTACTGGTACTCCTCCGACATTCCTTACCTCGGCGAACTTACCTATGGGTACATCTCTGACGTAGATTCTCGATGTAAATATCTGCTTAAGCCAGTATAGGTGGTCTCCCGCGAACTCTCCTGAGGTAGGGGGAGTGAAAGCCTTCATGACCACTATAGTAACAGGGATGAGAAGGAAGACAGTCATCATGAAGAGTGGATAAGCGGTAAACACCGCCATAAGCTTGTCTATCCTTTTACTTAATGGAACACGGTGGACCCTATATTTCAATCGTAGTTCCCTGGCAATCCTCCTCTTCTTAATTGATTTACTTGTTTCCTCTGCAATGAAAGCCGTCAGTCCTATTAGAGAATCAGTTACGTACGTTATTGATATCAGTGCTGCTAAATATAGGATTCCAGCTCCATTTACTTTGAGTGATAGAATGATTAAGGAGTATATCATACCTATAAGAAAGGCTAGTTTGTTGGTATTGTACCTGTAATTCTCGGAGAGCGATACTCTGTGTGAGAGCTTCCTGTAAACAGCGAGGAAAACCCCGGCAATAACCGAAAACGCTGCTCCAGTATAGTATCCCGTGTATCCATATATCTCCATGAAACCCACGGTTAGTACGAGTAAGTATACAATCATCTCTGGACTATAGAGTTTAGCCGTGACACCATCGTCTACAGCTGACCGTTTTCCTCCTGCCATCTATACATAGCCCTTTAATAGCTTGTGGAAAGATTCATAATTATTAAATTATTCTCCACCTGCCAAACAAGCTAACCAGGAGGGATCCAGCTAATGGCCACATCTAGGCTTGCATGCCTCGACACAGACAAGGCCGATACGGCTAAGATACTGGCACTAGCATTCCTAGTAGTGCCTTCCATAGCCTATGCCTTCATAGCAGACCCTGTGAGAGGCGGTTGGTCACTCATATTTCTCGGGGTTTCCTATCTGGCTACCCTGACCATATTCGAAAACGTTCCCAGATGGTTTTCACTTTCACTAGCCCTATCAGTCCTCCTATCAGAGTATGCTATTATAACCAGAGTACCTACGCACAAAACAGTCCTTCCATTCATCATCGTGGAAGCCAAAAACGTGAACCATCCAGGCATAGCAGGCCTCTATTCCAGCTTCTACATAGACTTCGGCCAGGTCTTTCTAGCAGTCGAGATTGCACGTATACTATACAGGTGTAGGAGGCAGGTAAGGGATAACAATTATAAACCTGGCATGAACGCATCAAATAATACGCCGGACGCCGCGGTAGTATAGCCCGGCCAAGTATGCGGGCCTCTCGAGCCCGTGACCCGGGTTCAAATCCCGGCCGCGGCACCAACCAGGCTGCGCGGGTTCGCCTAGTCACTCGAAAGCCTCGAGGACCTCTCTCATCAAGTTCATTCTTCTTTCACGGAAAATACGTGGATCCATGAGCTTAGGCTCACCTCTTATGACGGGCTTGAACTCCATCTTGGATAGAATATGTTTTTCTATGTCCACGCCTGGCGCTATTTCTTCTAGTAGTAAACCCTCGTCTGTTAAGCGGAACACTGCTCTCTCCGTGATAAATAATACTTCTTCCTTCCTATGCAGGTTGCTTCCAGAGCATAGAACCTTATACACGTGGTCGACGAACTTCACTATGTTCCCGTCGTTTATTATCTGGAGGCCTTTATCTGTAACCCGTATGTCCTGTTTTCCTGCTGTGAAGAGGCCAGCGAAGTATACTCGTGGGCTGCCAGTGGCGATGACCGGGAATCCTCCGGGGCCAGGCATTCTTCCAGGTAGGATACTCGAGTTAACGTTTCCATGACGGTCTACTTGGAGGAAGCCGAGGCTGGCCGCATCCAGGATGCCGCCTTCGTATACCGTGAATTGGTCGGGCATAGGTATTATTGCATAAGGTCCTATTGATGCGCCGAAATCTTCTCCGCTGAGGGCTCTTCCTCCCCAGGGGCCTGACTCGATGGTCACAGCTAGCAGGTCACCGATTTCCTCCTCCATTGCCACAGAAGCCACCAGGGATGGTATTCCTATTCCCAGGTTGACTATTAACTGGCTCTTACTAGACTTGAACAGCTTGATGAATTCTAGGAGGACTCTTCTCGCGACAACCTTGCGCGGGGTTAGCCCCATTTTCCCGCGACCCCCGGTCTCCGGGGGTATTATCTCACCCGAGATTCTGGGGTCATAGACTATGTTAGCCGTCTGCCTGTGCAGCTCAGGGTTCTCCGACACGACCACATAATCCACCAATGGACCTGGTACCTGTACACACTTAGGATTCAGGCTTCCATAACGCGCTACCCTCATCACCTGAGCTATCACGAGACCCCTACGAGGACTCGCCTTGGCTGCTTGGGCAATGTTTAACACGGTTCCAGTCATGGCTTCTCCTTCGAGCGTTATGTTCCCTATCTCGTCCGATGTGGTGCCTCTTATAAGGGCTACATCGGGCTTGGGCGCTTGATAGAATAAGTACTGCTTACCTCCCAACCTAACATAGTCTACCTTAGCTGTCCTCTTCTCTTTAGCCAACTCGTTAAGGGCACCACCATCGTTTTCGGGGTCTAGGAATGAAGCTATACCAACCCTGCTTACCACGCCGGGCCTGCCTGAGCCTACTTCCCTGAACCAATACGCCATTATGCCTATGCTCCATGTATAACCTTCAATTATATTCTCAGATACCAGTTTTTGGAGATTGGGGCTCCATCCTAGGAATGGGAGTAACACTCCTCTTATGAAGCCATGATCCCCTTCTTTAATCATCTCTGAGGCCACGAAATCCAAGCCTCTCCCAGGGCTTCCGGGAAGCGTATCTGATATTATGAAAAGCTCCCTTGGATGCCCTGTCTCTCTATACAGCCTGTATAGCTCCCTGATCAGGTATTCTGGTGTGAGAGACATGTTGAAACCCGAAATCGCGACAACGCTCTCGTCTCTTATCCGGGAAAGAGCTGTGGAGGCATCGACGAATTTATTCCTACGGATCAAATTGATTATCAAGACCCTGCCCTCGAATTTAATTAGTTATTGGTGATTAATAAAAATAAAAATAGAAACCGTAATCGAATCCTCTCCTCATATACACCTTTTTTCACTGCATACTTTCCAGGGCATATACTCGGTATTATACGCGGCAATCACAACACCGTCAGCAGATGCTAGTATGAACCCTGCAGAGCCTGCTCCAAACAAGTCTGTGAAGTTCGCGAACACCTTTTTAACACCATTCACAGCCGAGTCCTCGTATGCAATTGCTATTCTATAGGACAAGAGGAACCTCGAGATATACTCCCCTATACCCGTGGCTACTACGCCTGTTTTACCCGTGGAGTAGAATCCACCGCCGACAAGCGGCGAATCACCCACTCTCCCCGGCATTTTAAGCATCAAACCACCTGTACTCACAGCAGCGACGGCATTGTCATCGGTAACAATCACGGCACCAACCGTATCCCTCTTGAGAAACTTCTCGTTCGCTTTCAAGTAACTCGGCATACCATGCTCTCTGGCCTTGATCCATTTTTCTACTCTGTCCCTACAGGGACCTGGATGCGGCGCCAAACCCTTTCTGGCGGCTAGAATATCTGCTCCCCATCCCGTCAGGAACGTATGCGCGGTTTCACGTAATACTATGAATGCCAGCCTAATAGGGTGCAGGGGGTAAGAGACGTTGGATACAGCCCCGTAATCCATATGCGCTCCATCCATAACACCGGCATCCATGGAGATGCCTCCATAATAGTCGAGAGAGCTCCCCTTGCCAGCGTTCAATAGACAGGTATCCTCTAGAACTTCTACAGCCTCCACAACAGCCTCTACAGGATCCTCCCTACTTCTATTTAATCCCTGAAAAGCTGATGACCTGAGTATTCCGTCGATCCTAGGATCAGGCTGTCCCCAGGATCCAGCGCCTCCATGATTAACAATTACGGGTAGATCCTCTATTCTTTCAACGTATATCTTCAACGAGTAGCCCAGCTTGAATATAAGGCTTTTATAGATGGTTATAAACCATAAACTCTAGCATCCATGCTTTCCGCCAACACGTTTGACACTATTTTCTCGGCGTCAACAGTTTTAGGAGGAGGATAGACTCGTGGTTGAGGAGGTTCTTTACCAGTGAACCCGTAATTTCTAAGTGTGTCCATAATGTATTCTTTGAGTCTATCATCGACGAGTTTCGAATGATATATAGTCCCCAGGCTGAGGGCAAGCATTTCTAACAGGTGTTCATCGTCTCTACTAGCATGTATATGCGG
>CAYVIZ010000003.1:9730-59430 GCA_964451715.1 uncultured Desulfurococcales archaeon
AGAACATGATTCAACACGCTATTGGTTACCCTTGAAACACGACCCCTCCTCCTCAGGTATATCTCTGTCTCTTGGAGCTTCGCCTTGTAAGGCCATTGTATCCGGATTATAGCATTCTTGGTTTCAGCTAGCGCGAACCCGGCATAGTATATCCAAGAATACTCGTGAACCGATCCGGGGACATAGTTGTCGCTATCTATGAAACCCACAAACTCAGAGCCTAGATACTTGGCTATCATAACACCTAAAAGCATCCCCTCACCCTTCCCTTTTCTCACCCTTCCATCATCGTCTAACATCGCCTCTAGAGGGGTACCGGCCAGGTACTCCCCCCACTTCTCATCACGCTGATGAACCACTATGATCTGGTGGCCTGTTCTACTATAGAAGTTCCTTGCAAGATCCAGCTCGTGCTTATACCTGTCTATTGGCAATCTAGATGAGGCGGAGACTATAATTATAGGTGATAAGTGGGGTATACCTGAAAGAACACCGTCCAGAGTAAGTAGCTCCTCATCCTTCACGGGAACCACTATGCTTGTCCGGGATCCTATGTCTTCCAGCTCACCCACCGAGAGGCTATGAGTACCAGGGGGAGTCCTACTCGCCAGGGAATCCAGCTCTAAAACCTTTGTAACATCATATATCCTTATGGGGCCGTACTGCTCAAACCTTTCCGGCATCTCTATAAGCATCAGCAACTCCCCGCATAATATTAATTATCACTAAAACTGTAATATAGATACTCTAAACAGGGTATTGAATACCAAGGAAAAATAGAGGAGACGCCTAGAGTTCTTCCAGCAAACTGCTAAGTGTTTCCCTTACTCTGCTAAGCTTCGAACTAAGCTCCTTCAAATGATTCTCGTACTCCTTCAGCTTGGCCTCCAGCTCCCTCTTATAGTTCTCGAGCTCTTCTATCTCCCTCTGGAGCTCCTCGATCCTAGAAACACTAGTATCACCGCCCAGCAGCTCCTCTATTGAAGGTACCTCGAACATACCCTTATTCCTAAGCAGCTCGTCATATGTTTCTCTAACTAGTTTACCTGCCTCCGTCTTTCCTTGTAGATGATTCCTTATTGTAGCCTCCGATCTCCCCAGCTCTTCCGCTATCTTCATAACCGTATAACCAGCCCTTTCACGTGCCAGAGCCCCAGCAGCTACAACCAGCGAGTCTAGCCAGGTAAGCCGGTCATGCGCGTCTTTTATTTTCTCTATAACATCTTTCCTAAAGAGGGTTCCAAAGATTAGGGCTAGCTCCAGTTTACGTATATCCTCTTTCCCCAAAGGCTTCAGGGGAACAACGGCTGACACTATATCTCACCTCCTCGGGATATACTTATTCTTATAGTATACTATGTTGGGAAAGACTGGATAAATATGGTGTTCAATACCTGTTCAACCTGACCACCTTATCGCTATAAACTATTATACCCTTATCAGTTATCTCGAACGGATGCCTCCTCATGTCATGTTTTGTACCCCGCATCTTCCATATTATAAGGGACCGCTGAAGCTCGCCGTTAACCTCGTCGAGGTCCAGTCTTATAATACCGTCAACCGCATGCTCTACCCCAGGCCCTCCGAATCCTCGGTCTGTTACACTTACCTGTGAAACCAGTAGAGACGTGGCACCCAGCCCTGCTAGTACACGTTTGAGCGTCATCATCATACCTCTGGCCACGGAAGGCTTTGTGATGTAGAGAGTTGAAACAGAGTCAACAACCGCTCTGACCGCCTTAGTGTCCCTGAGAGCCTCACGTAAAATATCTATGAACTCGCCGAAGTCGTCTACCGACGTAACAACGTATCTCTCTCTTTTAGCGGCTTCCCCTATACCCCCAGTGAAAGCGTCTACAATAGCGAAGAGCCCCTGTTCCTCATATTCCCTTACATCCCAGCCCAATGCAGTCATATTCTTTCTTATCTGAACAGGGTGCTCCTCCAAAGCAACGTATACCCCAGGCTCCCCCCTCTTTAAACCATTGAATATGTACTGCTGGCTCATTATGGTCTTACCCGTACCCGGGCCCCCTGATACGAGGACCACATTCCTTTTCGGTATACCACCGTATAATAACTCGTCTAGACCCGGTATGCCTGTTTTAACTCTCTCCATATAAACATCACCCTTATTACAAAATTTTACATTCATAATTATATAAAGAATTCCCTATAAGATCTCCTTGAAAAGGAATTTTTCATTGAAACAAGAATAAAAGAAGGACCATGCATTAGAGAGGCTTACTATTGTTAAACAAGGCCACAGGCTCTAGTTCCTCCTCAATCTCTAGTAGCCTATTATACTTGGCTGTCCTCTCTCCTCTAGCTGGAGCCCCCGTTTTTATAAAGCCCGTGCCAAGGGCGACGGCTAGATCAGCTATGAACGGATCCTCAGTCTCGCCGCTCCGATGGCTTATAACTGCTTTGAGGCCTCTTCTGACTGCATAGTAGGTGAAATCAATGGCTTCCGTTAGGGTGCCTACCTGATTGACTTTAACCAGCACAGCATTAGTCCAGGATCCCTCGACTCCCCTACGCAGCATGTCTATACTAGTGGTATAAACATCGTCTCCCACTATCATTACTTTCCCACCATATTTGCTAGTAAAATAGCGGAACCCTTCCCAGTCATCCTCGTCGAATGGGTCTTCTATAGAGATTACCGGGTACTCCTCCATGAGGACGCTATAGTAGTCTGTAAGTTCCTCCGGAGTATACTCTCCCCCGTCTATCTTGTATTTACCCGTCCTAGAGTCGTAGAACTGGCTTGCCGCTGCATCTAATGCTAAGAAAACAGAGGAGCCCGCCTCGTATCCAGCCCTCCTAATGGACTCCACTAGGATATCTAGTGCTTCCCGCGTCCTAGATAATGGAGGAGCAAAGCCCCCTTCATCACCTACGTTTATAGACGTCTTTCCATACCTCTCGACGAGTAGTTTCTTTAAATTACCGTAGACCTCTACAGCTATCCTCATAGCTTCTATGAACTTGTCTGCACCTAGAGGCACGATCATAAACTCCTGTATATCCAGGTCATTCCCTGCGTGTGCCCCTCCATTTATAACGTTCAGCATAGGCGCAGGCAGCAAACGCGCCTGGGGTCCTCCTAGGTAGGCGTATAGAGGCTGCCCCAAAGTGTCAGCTGCAGCTTTGGCTGCAGCTATACTTACGGCTGTTGTAACATTGCCTCCAAGCCTGGACTTGTTTTGTGTCCCATCAAGAGTGAGGAGGAGAGTATCAATGTATACTTGCTTCCTTACATCAACTCCGATGAGGGCCTTCTTTATAGTATTTCTAATGTTTGCTATACCTCTCTCAACTCCTTTACCCAGCCATCTAGAGCCACCGTCTCTTAGATCTACAGCTTCACGCTTACCCTTACTGGCCCCACTGGGAGCCAAGGCTACTCCTCTCCCTCCAGCAGTCTCCACCACAGCCTTTACGGTGGGATGCCCTCTACTGTCGAGTGCTAGTGAGCCTTTTACGTTGCTTATGAGGAATCGATTCTCCACGGCCGCGCACCTCTTCAACTTGGTCGGAACTATAAATATATTATTAATTAATTATGATGTCCTAGGCATAACGGATTCAAGGTGCTCTGGTATTGAAGGGGGAAAGCGATCTACGAGAGAAGATCGTAAACATGTTCCTGGACGAGGGTTTCGAGGTGAAAAAGCTTCCTGTAACCCCTCAGGTTAAGCTGAACTGGGGTCTAGAGGTGATAACACCGCCTCCTATACGTGTAAAACTCCACGTAATATCTATCCCGGGAAAGGAGGATAGGCTCATAGTCACCCTTCCTGTAACTATAAGCCCTCAACACATGGTGGAATATAGTAAACTCGCTCCCCGGGATAAGATAGAACTCTACGCGTCTATAACCCAGAAACTAATATTCACCTGTCCCACATGCACGATAGTTCTTCAGAACAACCCCCTAGATCTACGCAACATAGCGGTTTCCAAGGTTCTAATGATAGAGGATCTTGACGCTAAATCTATAGTGGAGAACTTCAGTTTAATGGTGAACCTATTCAACATCATAATATCAGAGATAAACAGAATGCTTCCCGGACCCATGTTATCGCAGATAAAGGATCAAAGCCGGGATGAATCCACGACCCACCTGTGAATAACGTAACCGTGTCTCAAAGTTTTTATTACAACTACAAACACGCTTGAGTTTATATAGGGGTTCACTATGATGCTTTATGTCTCACTTATAGATTCGGCAAAACAAGGCCTTGCCCAAGCCGTGGAAGAGATCATCACAGCCTTACCAAACATAATCGCCGCCTTGATCATAATAGTAGTAGGAGTATGGATAGGTAAGCTAATCGGCTCTATAGTGGCGCGAATCTTCTCTGCCCAAGGCTTTGCTAGGAAGTTCTCCTCGACCAGTGTAGGCAGAGCACTAGAAGAGACGGGCATAGGACTGCCCAGTTTAATTGGAGGACTAGTGTATGCCTTTATCGCAGTGATATCAGTGGCTATCGGGCTCCAGTATCTAAATGTGGGTGCAACAGCCGACTACTATATCGGGCTCATAGCCTCCTACCTGCCGCGCTTGATGGCGGGCATTATAATACTTACACTAGGCCTAGTTTTCGCCGAGATATTTACCGTATATCTAAGCACAATATTCTCGGGTATGGGGAGAGATGATTCCGTTATAAAGGTGTTCCCTGAGCTGATAAGAGTAGCACTCATCGTGGCGGTGATAGTTATAGGTTTTGACGTTATGCAGTTGAACCAGTTCAACGTGATATACTGGATAGTCCTAGGATTCTTCATAATAGTCTTAGGCATATACCTGACCGATAGCCTGTTCGATTCTTTAAGCGATAAAATAAAAGAGCAGCCAGAAGTATTTGCTATGACGCGTATAATGCTCTATCTAGTGTTTATACTCGTCGGCCTCGCCGCTGTTTTCAGTAACTCGCCGGGAGTTGAGGGCGTATTATTCAGAGTATCCTGGGGATTCGCTATAGGCATGGGGTTGCTAGTGCCTCTAATATTCTACAGGCTCATTAGAAAAGAGAAATAGGAGACTGTTGACAACGCTCAGACATAGTCGGCCAGGAACTTTAGCTGGGGAATGCTTTCCTCAAGGAACTTTATTCTATCCCTCCTAAGCTCCTCCAGTCTATATTTATAAGCATCGCCATAAACCCTGTATGGATCCAGCCTGGAAAGATCAATTCCAGGCACGGATACAGGTATCTCAGCCTTGAGGCTGTCATCGTATTTCCACTCTATTTTCTCTCTAACCGCCTCAATCATTATAGTAGAAGTCTCCCCAGGTTTTACTTTCTCGTTACCCACATACCCTGTATTGAGTACTATCACCTCCGTGTCTTTATGTCTTTCAAGGAATTCGTAGAGCCTCATAGCGGTTTTCCACTTTGGCTCAAGCATGAATGGATCAAAGCCGGGAACCCGGACCGGGACATGTTCACCGGCCTCTGCACTGGTTCTCACACTCTCGCCCAGCATGAAGTATGCCACAGCCTGCTCTGGAGAGACCATCCTCGTAGCCGCGGGCATTAGAGGATTCCTAGTCAGGAAAAACATCACATCCACATGGTCTAGGTCTATCCTATTCTCCGCGTTACGGATGTACTCACGTATAGCTATTGCTCGTGCATTAGGGCTTATAGAGAGATCAGTGAAGTCTATTTTCCCGTCTTTTACAGTAACGTTCTCGAGGATCGATAGGGGATTCATTACAGCAGGTATAAGGCTCGGTATATACGGCAGGCTGTCTGTTTTCGGGTAGAAGTTTCTTTCTGTCCCGTACGCGTGTCCGTCTGATCTCAGTATCACTATGTCGTCCTGCCTTACAGTGGCTTCCTCCGGGTCACTAAGCCCGTGGTCACTCATGGTTAACGTTGACTTCCCCGTTCCCGACAAGCCGAATATCAGCACTCCCTTCTCCACGGTTCTTTCCCCGTTTTTCAGCCTATAGAACTTGGAGCTGGCATGTAGTCCTATAGAGTTGAAGTAATCCCTGGAATAATTCATTGCCAGGCGAAGAAAGCTCATCTTCAGTTCACCGTAGTAGTCTGTCCCCAGCAGGGCATTCGCCCCGTCGTCATAGTCCACAAACACCAAGAGGTTACCCGTGTCAGGCAGGACGAGGCTTACAAAATCAGGCTCCGTATCCTCTTCGGGGTGGAAGAAGTTGAGCTGGGTCATGAGTGCGAGATGAGGATAATCAAGGGGGATATAGGCCCTCACATTGAATGATATGCCTCCTGTCCCTATTTTCCTGTTTATCACATAGAAGTCTCTTCTCAGATGCCTCTTAAGTTCTTCTTCAACTATATGAAAACCCTTCTCAACCATTTCAGGGGAGTCAACGCCTTCTATAACGTTTGCCTTAGGCTGTCTTGCCTTAATCTTGGTATGAACCACCAGCATTCCATCCTTATTGGGAATACTTTTCTCTCTAGCTTTTTCCCGGAGCTTCATGCTACTCGGATCCACTATCAGCCTTCCCTTCAGATTACCGATGAATTCCTCTATCAACCTTCTAGTATTAACCATTTGTCTCCCACCGTGTAGATCATTGTATTCAAAGCTATAATGTTTGCCGGCTAAAACTCAACATGGTCCTCGGGTGCGTTGGAAGCCATGGATAAAGGTGATAGAAGGCTCGCCAGGATCGAGGAAGAAGCTAGAAACCTGCTTTACAAGCTACTCAGTAACCGTGGCAGGTTTTTCGACAACTATGGCAGGCTGAACAGTGACGGGATGAGACTGTTTACCCGTGTTATACGTATACTAAAAGAGGTGAATACTGTCCCCAGTACTTCCCTAGACAAAGCTAGGAGAGACCCTACAATAGAGCGTATAGCTAGGCTCCTCCTTCTCGTCGACGAGGAGCAGACCGACGGTGACCGTATGCACTAGATGTGTGACTCTATTTTGGATTCAAAGGGTTTTGTAGTCTTAGAGCGGTAATGAATGTATGTTTATAGGTATTTATACTGCAACAATAAATATACCAGCCCCGCTGCGAGGGCCCGGCCTAGTTTAACCCCTGCGGGGATAGCTGGGGGACTGTGAGGCCGGGTGTCAGGGGCGGGGCACACGCTTATCTCCCCAGCATAGTGTGAGGAGGAGTGCTGAGTATTGGATAATGCTATCTATAGGAGGACGGTCAGGCTCTACTGGGTCAGGGACAAGAGTCGCGGATACGAGTATTATAAACCATTGATCAAGTTTACACTACCTCAGGACGTGTTAAACATATATGGGGCAGGCAAGGGGGATAGAATCTTGTTTGACATGGAGATCAAGCCCGATGGAAGCATAGTATTGTATCCGCTTGCACTTGAAAGGGGATCCGGCTAAGCCCTCTCAAAGGATTTCTCGAATTATCTATTTATCTATGTAGAGATATGAATGTTTAATATTGTGGGATGATCCAAACACCTATATGGATATAGTTAAATTCCTCGGTGGTTAGTTTGAACCAGATCACGCTGGAGGGAGGCACTACTCGATCCCTCGACGTGGAGGTCTTCGGCAAAACAGGTAAACCAGCCGGGCTCTCTCTGAGTTTGAAGCTTAAAAGGCCACGTATGCCCTTTGCGGACAGGATCTGGAGTCCTGGTAATAAGGCTTACCTGGTAGATAAGGGGTACATAGTAGAGCCTACACATTACGTGCCAGGAGAACCCGTTAAATTAAATGTATACAACAAGCCGTTTTCATCCCATGTCATGGATCATGTCCACGGCCTTGTAGGGGCAGGATTCTACCACAGTAGACTGGTCAGGGATCTTTGGCCTCTTGCATGGAGAATAATAGCATCAAGTAGCGGCTTACCTGATTACAGGGCTTATCTCGTTCCAAGTAGTTTTGAGCGGCCTGAATCTAGAACCATGGAAGCGGACGTCCTAGTGGTTGGAGGAGGGTTATCCGGTATAAATGCTGCCCTCGAGGCCTCACGTCAGGGATCCTCGGTTATACTGGTTGACGATCATGCGGAGCTAGGGGGTTTCATGAAGTATATTGACCCTCAAGGGGTAAACGTGCTAGAGAAGAAACTAGAGGAAAACAGGGTTAAGGTTTTCCTCAGATCGAAATATATTGGCGGGTTCATGGATGGGCATGCATTCACGTCGCCTGGGTACCTCAACATTGTAAAACCAAAGTCTATTATATTTGCGACAGGAGGGATCAGCCCTATACCCATATATGAGAACAATGATCTCCCCGGAACCATAGACCTAGAATATGCTTTGAAGATATCGTCCTACATGAGGGATGCTGGTAACATACTTGTGATTGGCTGCTCTCAGGATGTGTTCAAAGCGGTATCCATACTCGCGTCCAAAGGCAGAAACGTGAAGATCATACGTCCTCATGGAACAACTTGTTCTTCAGGAGCTAATAGCTCAGAGACAATCGGTGAAGCGAATGTATTAAGGGTCGAAGGAATGGGAAGAGTTAGAAGAGCAGTACTAGACGATGGAACAATATTGGAAACAGATATAATAGTTTCAGGCCTAACGCCGTTCCCCGACTTGAATCCTGCACTGCAAAACGGGGCAAAGCCTACCTACATACCGCTCAACTCCCGGTTCACAGTATCCCATAATGGATATGGTTCCACAGGAGTAGACGGCCTTCTGGTAGCCGGTTTGGCGGCTGGCATAACTGATAATGAATGCAGCGTTCTCCAATCCAGGGTGGCCGGCATGCTGGCGGCGGAGCACGCCGGATACAATGCCGAGGACGATGTAGTAGACGAGTATAGAGACAAGTGTAAGAAATGGATAGACACCCTAGGCTCTACTCGGGGGCTAGACTATAGGATGACGGCTGGCACCATAGATTTCTGGTTGACAAAGAAGATAGAGGGTCTACAGTTCATTGACTGGGATATAGATATGACTGTAGAAGATGCTGTTAAAACATATGATAAAGGATACGATTCCATGGAGAAGATAAAGAGGTTCTCGGGAATAGGGACAGCCGCCGAGCAGGGGAGGCTCACGATACCTTCAACTATAATGATACTCTCCGCGGTCAGGAAAGTAAGGCTCAGCAAGCTGGGATGGTTCCGGATCAGGCCTACACATATGCTTCCCTCAATCGGAGAACTAGCCGTGAGGTGGTGACACTCTATGAGATACGACTACGTCATAATAGGCGGGGGAATCGCGGGTTTATCCACAGCAGTCAACCTTGCCCTTCAAACAGGGAAACCCGGGAAAATATGCGTCTTAGAGAAGGGATACATAAGCTATGGAGCAAGCACCCGCAACGCTACCCACTTCAGGGTACACTTCTTCAACAAGGAGAACACAGTGTTCGCCATTGAGTCCCGCAGGAGGCTCCTCGGTCTCCCGAAACTAACGGGATACAATCCTCTCGTAGTCCAGGCAGGCTACCTATGGCTCTTTCATGACGAGGAAACGGAGAATGCCTACAGGGAATACAACAGAAAACTCTGGACTCCTCTAGGTGTTCCTATACGTTTCCTCGACAAGGAAGAGCTCGCGGCTAGATACCCCTTCCTAAAGCTGGAGAATATACGTAGCGCCGCTATAGGACCCCAGGACGGCAGCTTCCATCACGACTCCGTAGTCTATGGATACTACTCGAAGGCTAGAAGGCTGGGTATATGTGTAAGAGAATACGCTGAGGTTGAAAGGATAAGCGTTGGCGGCGGCCGGGTTAAAGGCGTGGAAATACAGGGGTACGGATCGATGGGAGCCGGTAAAGTAGTGGTAGCAGCAGGTGCCTGGAGTTCTAGGATACTCGGCACAGCGGGTGTAGAACTACCTACTACTCCTGTATTGAAGGAGATACTTGTAACCGAGCCATATAGATACAGGTTTAAAGAACTATTCATACCTATGGGGTGGCAGGGCTACTTTACTCAGACCCTTAAAGGCGAGATACTGGGTTCTGTTGGAATGGAAAACGAGCCTGAGGGACTTGTTCCCATGGAGAACAGTTTAAGATGGCTAACCAGTTTTGCCAGAATGATGGTTTCAGTACTCAAAGGCTCCGAGCACATAAGAATACTCAGAACCTGGAGCGGGTTCTACAACATGACTCCAGACGCTGCACACGTGCTCGGAGACGATGAGGAGTGGCCTGAGGGTCTCTACGTTAATACGGGATACAGTGGACATGGATTCATGATGGCTCCCTACTCAGGCGAGGTCTTAGCGGCTTACATGGTTAAGGGAGAGCTTAGTGAGCACATGAAGCCTTTCCTCCCGAGAAGATTCAGAACGGGTGAATTGTTAGGGGAAGGACTTGTTATAGGCTGAACCCTCCTGTCCTTTATCCTCGCTCTTATCCTTATACATAAACTCTTCGCTGGGAGGCATATTATAGAGTAGCACGGGCAGACGGTTATCTGCTAGTTTCTCCACGAGCCTTACTTTATTGCCATATGTTAGTATATAGTAGACCCTTGGAAAGCCCTCCTTCATGTCCTCCAGTATCCTCTCTAACAGTATCCTCGGCCTGAACTTGTCCAACACCTCGTTAGGATTAGCCCATACAACCTTCACCTTCTCCTCCAACGGTATGGGTTCACCCATTATGCTGCACTCGAAATAGAACACTATCTCGTGTCGCAGCCTGTTCTTTATCATATACATGTTCTCGTTTATGTAGAGTATCCTCTTAGGTATCGCGTCTACCCCCAGCTCTTCCCTCATCTCTCTTATAGCGCAGTGTGTTATGCTTTCATAGAACTCCGTATGTCCTCCCGGGAACCTGAAGTAGTTGTATTTTGCGTCGTACTGGAATAACATGAGGTTGTCGCGTTGAACGAGGCAGCGGGCCCCAACTTCTATTCCCTTTATACGGTTCCTTTTCCTCATCACACTTCACTACATAAATATCACTGTGCCCGCCCCCTTATATGGGGTTTGATTATCCAAGAATCCAAGTGGTGGTACTAATATGGAAGGAGTGGTACACAGGATTTTACGCTCCCTAGAGTCCTCTCCCAAGGCACCGGGAGACGTCGTGTCGGAGACAAGGCTTCCACGCTACCTTGTACTTGCAAGCTTCAGGTGTTTGGAGGAGCTGGGCTTCATAGAGACGCTTTACAGCAGAGGGAGCTATAAACTTTACGTGCTTACCGATAGGGGGAGAGAGCTCTTAGAGGAGCATGAGAACATTGTCGAAGCTGTGAGGGAGGACGCCGAGGCAGCCGCCTGAGGAGTGCTACTCCTTCTCCACGTTCAATATTATCGCTGGACGCACATTGTATACTCCGGGAATGTTCTCGATCTCGCGGTGAAGCTGGGAGAGCTCTTGATGGTCTCTAGCTATTATCTTCGCTATTATGGAGTGATCCCCGGAGGTAAGAGCTAGAAACACCACGTACTCTTTCCTCTTAAGCTCCTCTACCGCTGAGAAGAGATACTCGGGCTTGACCTCTAGTCCTGTAATGGAAACCATGTTATAACCGAGCTTCTTGTAGTCGACTATAACAGTGTATTTCCTTATGACACCACTGTTCTCAAGCTTCTTCACCCTTTTCATAACGGCTACTTCGCTTATGCCCAGCTTCCTAGCTATCTCTGAATACGGTGTTCTAGCGTTTTCTTTTAGCATGTTTATTATTACTAGATCCTTGTCGTCTATCATCACTGTATCACTAAGTAAAACAAGGTTTCAGTGTTAGAAGTTTTAAGTTTATAGTATATTTTCGTTATGAAAAAGGTAGAATGATTACTGGGGAGGGGTTGCAACCCTCTTCAAATAGTTTCTAACTTCTTCTATTTCATCCTTTGAAGCTGTTGCCTCGTGGCAGAACCACCAGTCAAAGCACTCGTACTGCTTCAACCTTTCCTCTGCATCCTTGACCGTCGACGGCGGGGGCACTATTAGATGGTCTCCTATTATCTCGTTGTTAGGCCAATCTGCCGGAGCGGCTCTACCATACTTGTCTAGGAGCTGTAGCACCTTGACCATTCTGAGTATCTCATCCATGTTTCTACCAAGCTCTAGCGGATAGTATAGTATCGCCCTTATTACTCCCTTATCATCCACTATAAAGACAGCCCTTACGGTTGCTGTGGAGGACTGGGCATGCAGGAGCCCCAGCTTCTCGGCTACCTGGCCGCGGGAGTCGCTTATTATGGGGAACGGTATCTCTACTCCTAGCTTCTCTTTTATCCACTCTATCCACTTTATATGGCTGAAGGTTGCGTCTACGCTTAGCCCTATAAGCTCTGTGTTGAGCTTCTTGAAGTCCTCGTATCTCTTAGCGAATGCTACGAACTCAGTTGTACATACTGGTGTGAAGTCCGCTGGATGGCTAAAGAGTACGAACCACTTACCCTTAAAGTCGTCTGGCAGCTTTACTGGTCCGTGCGTTGTGTTGACTTCTAGTTCAGGGAATTTCTCCCCTATGAGGGGTATGCTTCCAGGCATGTTTTTCACCGTTTAATATCGTATGTCTAATATTACAATATAAACTTTACTCTATACATATTACCATCTATAACGTTAAAAATGCTAACGAGAAATAATTATAATCTTATACGATAAGAGCTGTTATGAGTTGATGCCAAACAATAGACGGGCATTATTGTTTGCCGCATGTATGACACTGACGGGATCAACGTTCTTTAACGATCCTATGATCTCCGCGGCTCTAGGTATGTATGAAGGATTCAATCTCAAACCCCTATAATTATAGGGTCCATCACTCTCTAGGAGCATTATATTCATAGGAGTAGCAGATGCCGTTCTCTTGCTTTTCTCCTGTATGAGTATAGCGGCGTTTATAGAAACATAGTAACCAGCATATTCTATTTCTTTTATAAGATCTATAGGCCCTGTATACCAGTGGAATACTGCTTTCGGCACATCGTATTTTATAAGCAAGTCAAAAACATCCCTCCAGGCACCCGCCGCGTGGAGGTTCAGTACAACATCGTTCTCCCTCGCGAATTCCAGGAATCTCGTGAATACCTCTAGCTGCCTCTCATAAGTTTCCTCCACGAACTTCTTGTCAAGCCCTACTTCTCCTATGCAGCTGACTTGCTCTGAGACGGCTAGAGACAGGATATCCTCTAGTTCGCCGGCCTGCTTCATATTCCAAGGGTGTAGGCCAACGCAGGGGATTATCTTGCCTGGATACTGTGACGCCAATTCTAGTACTGACACGCTTGTTTCATAGTCCTCGCCTACCCCTACAGCTATGTATGGCGTATCCTTAGAAAAGTACTCGTCGAGTTCCTCTTTTCTATACTGGTACACGTGTGAGTGGGAGTCTATTACCTCGTCGATACGGGTTACATAACCCTCCATTTCCAGCCACTATGTACCGATGAGGAATAAGTAGGAACAATTAAATTTGTGTGTAATAATGGGGTCGTGCCTAGCTAGAGGAGGGCGCTAAAAACCATGGTGGACAGTCTTCATCGTCTTTCCTGCAAAGGATGAACGGTTTAACACTGGGTTCTCCAGAGGGATTATCTTCCTTCTTCCCGATTATCTTAAAGTATTTCCTGAAGACAGCTGTAGGTATAACTAGGACGGATTTAGGGTCACCGGGATCGGGTGGTGTGAGGGGTGCACCACATATGGGGCATCTCTTGTTTATGTCAATGATCTTGGAAACGTGCGGAGGCCCGTTGTAGCGTCTCCCGGCGCTTCTCCCGTCTAGATATTGGTAATCAAAAATATAGCCACAGTTCCTGCATGCAACTATTATGCCTCCGACCATGTTTCAACACCTTAGAAGGATAACGCCACAGGGTTGCCGTGTATCTTTATGCCGTCGTAAATAGTATATAGCAGTAAAGCCTGCATGAATCATTGCAGCAGGGAGTTTAGCTCTAATCTATGGCTGTGGACTGCCTTGTTTTTCCACGGTCTGATCTTCTTTAAGACAGGGAATAGGAATACGGTTTGACCCCTTATTGTCATAATTCTGGAAATCATATAATATAAGCCGAGAAGTGGAATCCGGGACAAGTAGGTGCAAGGTTTTGGTGTTAAAGAAGGAATCTATAGATTTCCCGTTAGCCGTGCCTGTCAACCACTATCTACTCGATACGGGAAGGTATGTTATCCAGATAGATGCTGGAGCAGTACCCTTATCTGGGAAAGATCATAAGCCTGATTATATACTTTTGACGCACTGGCATTGGGATCATACATACGGAATAACCGGTATGAAAGGGTTGAACATATGTATAAACAAGGAATCCTTTAAACTCCTGCACCCCTCAGGTGTGCTGGATAGGATGAGGGAGATAGTAGCCGGAGTCGAGGGTCTAGAAGCATGGTCGAGCCTCGAGCCCCAGACGAGGGTTTTCATTGAGAGATACCAGGCTATCCTTAACTCTCTAAAAGAAGACCATAACGTTTTCTGGATGAGCGACTGTCCTCCTATAGTAGAGGGTATAATAGACTATTTTGAATGCCCGGGACACAGCCCCGACCATGTTTGCTTCCTGTATAGGGATGCTCTTTTCGTGGGCGACAACATGGCCCCAGGGTGGAACGTGACTTTGATAGACCCCATGGCCTACATGGACACGTTATTCAAGATAATGTCAATATCTTCGTGGGCTACAGTGTATCCGGGCCACGGTGATCCTTTGAAGAGGGATGAAGCCGCGGAGTATGCATCGCGGACGATGAAGTCTAAGATAAAACGTATGTGCCGTGTGCTATCCTCTATAGAGAAGAATTCCACGCTAGACATGCTTGTAGACAAGGTGTATGGAGAGGGTATGACAGGGGTTTTGAGGTACGTTGCCGCTAGAAGCCTTACAGGTTACCTAAACAACCTAGAGAACATGGGTGTTGTGGAAGTAGATAAGAAGAAGTACCCGTGGAGTGTGAAGAAGGAGATAACTCCTTAAAGTAGCAAGGCTATATCTATATAATTCACGGAGGAGATGTCCTGTTGGCGATAAAACACCCCCTACTCGACCTACATGTTTCATTGGGAGCACATATAGGAGTTTTCGGGGGATGGGAAGCCCCCATATCATATGGAAGTATTAGAGAGGAGCATATGAGCGTTAGGAGAGGAGTAGGGGTATTCGACTTAACTCATATGGGCAGAATAATCGTCGAGGGCGAAGACGCGGATGAGTTTCTTTCCTTTATGGTGCCAAAGAAAATAGAAAAAGCCGAACTAGGCAGTATGCCTGGACCCACGGTGCTGCTTAACGAGGAGGCTGGTATAATAGACGATATTATGCCCTATAAACTAGGTGATAACAGGTGGCTGCTTGCAGTTAACGCGCCTCTAAGAGAGAAGGATATTGAATGGCTTACACGCTGGAGGGATAAGCTGGGTTATACCGGTGTGGCAATCAACGACTATACCTTCAGGTATTACCTGATAGCCCTACAGGGCCCTAAAGCCGCGTCTATACTAGAGGAGGCCGGGGGGTCTCACCTGTTATCACTGAAGCCGCTACGGTTCGAGGAGAACACTAGGATAGGAGATATAGATGTCTGGATAGCAAGCAGAAGCGGCTGGACGGGGGAGGACGGGTTTGAATTCGTAGTAGAGCCCTCGATGGCGGCGAGGCTGTTTAAAAAACTTGTAGAGGCAGGCGCCACGCCCTGCGGTCTAGGTGCGCGTGACAGTCTTAGGATGGAGGTAGGCTTTGTTCTTTCAGGCGAGGATATAGACGAGAATGTGACCCCTATAGATGCTAGATACTGGCTTGTCTTCGACTATGATAAAACGGAATGCATTGGATGTAAGGCTCTAAGGAAGAGCATTGAGAACGGTGCCAGAAAGGTCAGGGTTGGTGTGAGGCTCAAGAAGCATGACAGGCGTATACCGAGAAGCGGATACAAGTTATTCCTGCCGGGAACAAACGTTGAGATAGGAACGATTACAAGCGGCGCCTATAGCCCCGTCCTGGATAGAGGTATAGGGCAAGCGTATGTCAGCCCTGAACACGCGTTGATGGGGATGAAGGTGGAGGTAGATATCAGAGGTAAGCGTTCTAAAGCTAAAATAGTTGATTTCCCATTCATAAAGTTAAAGTAAAGGTGATCGTGTTGGCCGACATAACCGTTTTGAACCAATACCTAGTCAAGGGGGACAGGAGGTACACGAAGACGCATGAATGGATACTGGTCGAGGGAGACGTTGGAACAGTGGGCATTACTGATTACGCCCAGAAAGAACTCCAGGATGTAACATACGTCGAATTACCGGAGCCCGGTGTGGAGGTTTCTAAGGGCGAGGAGGTAGCGACTATTGAAAGCGTCAAGCACACCTCCCCCATATACACGCCGGCCAGCGGTGTCGTTGTAGAGGTTAACGAGAAGCTGGATGAAGAGCCCGACATAGTGAACAGGGACCCCTACGGGGACGGCTGGATATTCAAGATCAAAATAAGCAATCCAGCGGAGCTTAACGAGCTTCTCTCTCCCGAAGAGTACGCTGCTCTCGTCGAGTCTGAGAAGAAATCCTGAAGCTGGAGAGCTCCTTCTCCACGTTTAACGCTTTTTCCAGTATAGAGAGCCACTCATATAGCTCTCTTGTGCCTCCGCCACTGTTTACTAGGTCTCTTATCCTCTTGGCGGAGAAGTCTATTAGTGACCTGACAACGTCTTCTGCCTCTACCCTAGGAACCTCGTCTTCGCTGCTTACAACCCTCACCTTCCCATGTACAGGACACACTATATCACCGTTCTTAAGGCGGAATAGAGGGGATCCGCAGAGGGGGCACGTTGAGTCCAGCATAACCGCTCCCGACTGCACGAGCTTAACCATCCTCTTAACTATTTCGTCTCTACTGCTTCTCATATCCCGTCAGCCTCGCATTACACTGTATTTATAACATATATTCTTAAGCCACGCACCCTATAAACTATTGATCATGGAGGTGCGTGTGAAATGGCGGTCACACCCACGGATAACGAAGCCAAGATAAGGTACGTCCTAAGCATTCTCATGGGAATAGTAAACGATGCCAACATACCGCGGAACATAAGAAGAGCGGCTTCGGAAGCCATAAAATTCCTGCGTGACACCACCTTGTCCCCCGGTGTAAGAGCGGCTAATGCAGTAAGCGCGTTAGAGGAGGTGAGCCAGGATCCCAATATGCCCATACACGCAAGGACCCGTATATGGAACGCTATAACTGTTTTGGAGACGATAAAGGACTAAACGAAAAGTCCATAACCCGTACTATATTCGGTTCTAAACTTATGAGTGTCCACTATTATCCTAGAGGTAGCAGTAACCGTGAACTCGGGGAGAAGTGCTTAGAGGTGTAACCAACCCTGGAAGCAGGTGAAGCCGACATATACAGGGTTAGGGTGAGGGGTATATACTCTACTGCCATTGCCTCCCTGTTAATGAGGAATGGCTATATACTCGCTGACATGAGTGATGTGCTTCAGTCGAGGATGAATAGGCCTAACGCTCTTCTCCCTCCCCATGTAACGCTCAAGACAGACCCCGACAAAAGAGATGAGATACTGATATTAGCCTATCCTTGGGAGTCGGGTAAAGGCATTGAAGACCTGCTTATCCATGAATTGAGGTATGTTACTGTTAGAAGAGGCAGATACGGCGTAAATACCGTAGTAGACGCCGAGAGCCTAGGTGACTGCAGGATACTCATGCCAGGAGGAGTAATAGCATTATACAGGGGTGACCCATGCCCTGGGAAGGGTGATATTGTAAGGGTTAGCGTTGTTAAGGAGAAGCTTTCTCCGAGGGATAATCTGATCGTCGCTCCGGGAGCCAGGATTGTGGGGCTTTATGCTATACTCACGTATCCGGGCAAGGGGGTCTCGTTCAGCGAGCATATACACGGGGATGAGAGGAAAATAGAGCTTGCAGATCTCTCCAGCCGACTCGTTGATTTATCCAGCTTCCATATCAGGTTCAGAAGCAGCTCCCGTTACGCAGGACTAGATGATGTTTCCAACGAGATTAAGAAACTAGTAGAAGAGGCTGTCAGACTCTCCTCAACAAGCCCTAATAAGCCTTCTCTGGTGAGGCGGGGAGAGTATATATCACTCTTAACAATGAATCAAAAGTCGAAACTAGCCCTAGACCTGGAAAGAGACCGTGTTACACCGACTATACTATATCACCACACGCTTAAATCACATAGCGATGAGGCGAGCCGCCTCGTGGACTATGCTGAGAGGGTGCTTCTAGAGTTCGGTGTTGACAAGGATAAGCTTGGAGTAGCCACTCTCAACTATATAGCAGAAGGGTTAAGGGGTAGAGTGATAGGAGTAAAGCATGTCAAGCCTGACGGCGAGGTCGCTAGGCTCACTCCGGGCCGTGTGGAGAGTGTTGAGAAGAAAGCTTCAAAGCCGCCTGTAATAGTTTTGAAGAGGACGATGCGTTCTAAGGGATTACTGGATGGACTCAACGTCGAGAAGAGGCCTGGCGACTATGATGTTATGAAGGTGGATATGTCTAGCTGGAGGATAATACATGAGTACTATACAAGGGAAGGCAGTCCTCTCGGCATATACGTGAACATAAACACCCCGCCTGAGATAGATGCTGAGGGTATAAAATATGTTGACTTGTATGTCGACATTGTCATGAAGCCGGGAGAGGATCCCAAGGCTATCGATGTCGAGGAGCTTGAAAAAGCGTATAATGAAGGACTAGTAAGCGACGCGCTCTACAGGAAGGCTGTTGAAGAGAAGGACAAAGCCCTTAAGAGCCTCAAACAGCTTCTCCTATAACTCGTGGAAGGGATACCTGTTCATGAGGCTTGAAAGAGTCCTAATAGTGGATGGCTATACTGACGAGCCTTCAGGATTGGGTGTGCCGCCTTACATAGACGTTTATCCCAGATACATAGCCGGGGCGGTATGGCATCACATAGGCTCCTCTGCGACAGTCCACTATGTCACGGTGGACGAGTTCCGCAGGCTTCCATGGCTTAGTAGGGCGGAGGACTACGATGCAATAGTTTTCATCGCAGGTATAACTGTCCCGGGAAAATACCTAGACGGTCAACCCGCGTCTCCGGAGGAGTTGATCCGGTGGTCTAGAATAATCGAGAAGCCCTTCAAGATACTGGCTGGCCCTATAGCCAGGTTCGGCACAGGCGTTAGAGGAGGCTCGCAGGCCCGTGTCCTGAGGGAGTTGAGAAGAGCGGGCTTCGACGAGATAGTTACCGGTGATGTAGACGAGTACATGAGGAGTCTTCTAACAGAGGGCCCGGAAAAGGCATCCCCGTGGATGACGAGGAGAGACTACACGTATGCCGACATATACCTTGTAAAAGGCGCGCGTATAGTCAGGATGCACAGGAGATACGGTCACGGTTTAACGGCTGAGATAGAAACCTATCGAGGCTGCGCTCGCTGGGTAAGCGGTGGATGCAGCTTTTGCATAGAACCACTATACGGTAAACCCATCCAGAGAGACATTAGGAGTATAGTGAGAGAGGTGGAAGCGCTGTATAAGGAGGGCGTCGTTGATTTTAGAATAGGGAGACAATCAGACTTCTACGTTATAGGATCACCTGAACTGGGAGAAGAAGAATGGCCCCGTCCATGCCCCGATTGTATTGAGTCTCTGCTCAAAGGGATAAGGAGAAATGCCCCTTATATCAGGACACTACACATAGACAACGCGAATCCTGGAACCATATACCGCTATCCCACCGAGTCGACACTTATAACAAAGTACATTGTAAGATATCATACTGCGGGAGACGTAGTAGCTTTGGGGCTGGAAACCGCTGATCCACGTGTGGCTAGGCTCAACAACTTGAATACCCTACCGGATGAAGCCTATGCCGCTATAAAGCTAGTCAACAGGTATGGATCTATTAGGAACAATGACGGTGTTCCCCACCTGCTGCCTGGCTTAAATTTCATCCTAGGGCTCCCGGGAGAGACTGGGGAGACCCTGGAACTTAACCGCGAGTTTCTGCTGCGCCTTCTCGAGGAGGGATACATGGTTAGGCGTGTTAATATTAGGAGATTGCTGGTTATACCCGGAACCAAGGTCTCCACGCTCAAGCCCAGGTTAACCGGCAAGTCTGAGTCGAGGCATAGGATGTTCGTGAGGTGGGTGAGGGACTTCTTCGACAAAACCATGCTTACGAGAGTTTTCCCCCGGGGGACAATTATAAGGAACTTATACGTTGAAGGCTACTATGATGGCTTCAGTTATGCTAGGCCTCCTGGGAGCTATCCTCCTACTGTGAAGATAAAAGGGAGTCTACCCTACATGAGCATGATTAGTGTTGAGGTGCAGTCAGTTTCTACTGGGAGATCGTTGATGGGTAGGATTGCTGGAAGCTTGAAACTTATATAATATAATTTCACTTGAATCTTGTTTCTAGGCAAAATATTATTTAGAATTATTTCTTGATAAGATACAGTTAGAGGCTAAGGTGTGGAGCTTTGGCTGGGAGAAAACAGCGGAGCAGGAGACTATACGATAGACTCTCCTATAATCTAATAGAGGTTATCGAGAGGCTGCAGTCAACACCGGGCCTGCCATCGCTGACAGAGCTGGCAGAGGAAACAGGGATGCATGTATCAACTCTATGGAGAAGGATAAAGACACTCCAAGAATACAATGTAGAGTTCTCGGCCGACGTAAACTACTCCGCACTCGGGTTTAGACGCATAGTTCTAGTCACGAGGAAAAGCATACCCGTTGAACTAGCCTCAAACGATTACCTGGAATACTTTGCCCCACTAATCCCTAGAGGTTCCTTACTACAGTTCCTGGCCTCGCCAACCTTGACCGACTACCTTATAGAGGCCGTGAGAAACGGGATAGACTCATCCATCGTAGACAAGCTCGCTATATACGGCTTCCACTACAACCCCAAGCCCAACCTTAGAGTGTTCTATGACATGGCGAAAAAAGAAATCACTCCCAACTGGGGGCATGTTTTCGACATGGTTAAATTAGCTTCATCCTATAGAATCAACGCTTATTCGAGGAAAGCAAAGTATGACGAGATAGACCTCTTCATACTTGAACAACTGATAAGAGACCCCTTCCTATCCATGAGGGAGATAACTAAGATGCTGCAAGAGGCAGTCTATAGGAGGGAGTGGCGTGTCAAGCCCCCCTACTCGAGTGTTACGTATAGCAGAGTCAGAAGGCATTTCCTGAATCATATAATCGGGAGAAACATAGTGTCAGGTATACACGTGAAAACAGTGCCCTTCTCTGAGGACGAGGGAATAGAGCTGGCTATATTCTATAAAGCACCTACACGTTATCCCCACCTAATAGCAAGCGCCTTCTCCGAGCATCCATACACGCTCTACAGTATGGTAAGCCTCGATGAGAGGGAGGGTATGATCAGGATAGTGGTTCCCGGCAGGGATGTAAGGGGCCTTATAGAGTTGATGGAGACTTTCGAGAGAGAGGGCTTTATAGAGGAGTGGAACGCCTATGTAGTGGATCGCTACAACGCTTTAACTAGGAGAGTATCATTCAAGTATTTCTTATAGGACGTAGGGTTTGGACTAGAAGTAGTGACCACCGGACTAGGGGGTATTATGTTATGGAAGATTTTATGGTTAATGTTCTGCTGGCTTATAGCCAGATAGTGGCAATCATGAACCCCTTCTCTGTCCTAGGTAATTATCTGACGTTAACTGAGGGTATAAAACGGGATGTGAGGAACAAGATACTCAGAACCGCAATAATAGCTGTGACCATTATAGGGTTCATCTTCATCATACTAGGCAACCTGATACTGCGTTTCTACCATTTATCCGTCATGGCTATAAAGTTCGGTGGAGGAATACTGTTGATGGTTATAGCCATAGACATGATGAGCGGTATGCCGCGTAGTAAGAGAGTAGATAGAAGAGAGATAGCAGTCGTCCCTCTGGCGACGCCAATGATGATAGGCCCCGGGACGCTCACGGTGCTCATTTACCTGGGTACAGTAATGCCACTCCTCGACGCAGTAGCAGGGTTTCTAGCAGGCGTTGTAACCGTCTACCTGACACTTTATTTTTCAGGCATCTTCATAAGACTTCTTGGAAGAACAGGTGTCAGGGCTTTATCGCGTTTCATGTCCCTTATACTGGCTAGCATAGCGTCTCAAATGATGTATGACGCTGTTGTCGGATGGTACGAGCAGTTCCTCAAGACACATGGTTGTCTGACAGGATAGTTTTCAGGGGGATAATGAGGCCGTGAAGGCCGTTTTCATTTACAGGTATATTGATGAAGCGCGTTATAGTCTGATACAGATTCATGCATTACTAGAAAAAACATTCATAGAGGACGGGTCTGACGTAAGGGTGCACCGTGCCAATAGCGTGTTGGAGGTCCTAGAGAAAGCCCGCTACTATTCCAGCAAAGGTTATAGGGTTGTAATAGGGTACAGTCTGTTGTCCACGGTGCTACCGCGTATTATTAATGAGGTCAAATGGCTTTCAGGGGAGGTGCATAAAACAAGGAATACAATCCTCGTAGCAGGGGGTCCCCACGCTACTGGAGACCCGTTAGGAACGCTGGGCTTGGGATTCGACGTGGTTGTCCACGGCGAGGCGGAGAGTTCTCTTCCAGCCCTCTTGGAGAACTTTGCAGAGAAGGGTTTTGAGGGTCTGTATAGCGTCAAGGGTATAGTCATAATGGGGGATGAGGGGGCGGTCTATACGGGCCGTCAGCCGCCTGCAAGCCTAGACGATTATCCCCCCTTCCCCTACTGGAGGGGTATCTTCTCGCCTATAGAAATAACGAGGGGTTGCATATGGGGGTGTCGCTACTGCGAGGTTCCCTATATGCATGGTGCCAGGATAAGGCATAGGAGTCCCGAATACATAAGCTATTACGCAAGACTATTCTGGGCTAGTGGAAGGCGCGATCTACGCTTCATCACGCCTAACGCGTTCTCATACATGTCTGATGGGAGAAACATAAGAGTGGAACACCTATGCGGGCTACTATACAGTCTTAGAAGGATTGCCTCAGAATATAAGGCGAGAATATTCATGGGATCCTTCCCCAGCGAGGTAAGACCTGAACACGCAACTATAAGAGACGCAGTTAGATGCTTGAGAGACACCGTTTCCAACAAGAGCGTTATTATAGGAGCTCAATCCGGCTCGAATAGAATACTTGAAACCGTAAACAGGGGCCACAACGTTGAAACAGTGGAAGAAGCCGTCAGGATGCTCAACACATACGGTTTCAATGCCGATGTAGACTTTATATACGCTTTCCCATTCGAGGACGAGGAGGATCTCAGGGAAACCCTGTCTTTCAGCGAGAAACTTGTGGAGAGGTATAGAGCCCGTATTCACGCACACTACTTTCTACCCCTGCCGGGTACTCCTCTGGAACAGTTGGAACCTAAGGATCCCCCGGAATGGTTTATGAAGAGGTTATTCAAGCTTATGGGGAGAGGGAAGCTTTACGGTGACTGGCTTAAGCAGAGGGAAATAAGCAGGGCTATAGTAGAGTTGAGGCGCAAGGGTATTATAGTAGGATTGAAGGGCTGGAGGCTTATTAGACGAGTATAACGCTACAGGTTACAATCCGGCTCGCCGAGGGGGCCTGTGATGACCCAGCTATCTATGATCCCGTGATTGGATTGGCCTTACCTGAGGCCCTCCATAGTTTTTTATATGAAAATATATCATAATTTATGTGAAAACGGTTACATACTCACAGGTTTCTGGGGTGTCTACACGTTGTCCTCGAAGGTATTCGATACACTGGACCCTGAACTCCCTGTTGTAAGGAGGATGGTGCGCGAGTTCGCGGAGAAGCATATCGAACCGAATGCCAGGATTATTGATAGAGACAATGTTATCCCCGATGATATATTGAGGCTCCTAGGGGAAATGGGGTACACCTCTATGAGAGTACCAGAAGAATACGGGGGCCCCGGGTTCACCCTGCTTCAAACAGCTGTTGTCGCCGAGGAGCTTAGCAGGGCGAGCAGCGGAGTCGGCATCTTGGCTACAGTATCCGGCGACATGGTAGCATATCCTATAACCGAGTACGGCACGGCTGAGCAGAAGGAGAAATATCTAACCATCCTGGCTAAGGGTGGAATAGGGGCCTTCGCCCTTACAGAACCCTGCTGCGGCAGCGATGCAGCTTCACTTACAACCAAAGCCGTCCTCGACGGCGACGAGTACGTGGTAACGGGTAGAAAGACTTTTATAACAAACGCTGTATACGCGGACTTCTTCCTCGTAGCTGCTAGGACGGGGAAGCCCGAGGAGAGGCATAGAGGAATAAGCCTATTCCTAGTAGATAAGTCTCCCTGTGTAGAAGTCTCCAAGCTGGATATGATGGGTTATAGGGGCTCGGGAACCGGTGAAGTATTGTTCAACGAGTGCAGGGTTCCCCGGGAGAACCTTGTCGGGGAGGAGGGAGTGGGCTTCAAGATAGCCATGATGGCGTTGAACGAGGGTAGGATAGTTACAGCGGCAACAGGATTAGGCGTGGCGCAGGCGGCGTTCGAGGACGCCCTGAAGTATTCTAGGACCAGGACCAGTATGGGTGTTCCTATAATAGAGCATCAGATGGTGACGTCTCATCTGGCCGACATGCTTGTTAAGCTTGAATCTATACGATCTCTGATCTATACAGCTGCTTGGAAGGCATGGCAGGGAGACACCGATTACATAAGGATGGCTAGTATGGCTAAATACGCTGCAGCCAACTGGGGAACTGATATAGTAAGACTTGCTATGCAGGTGCATGGAGGTTTTGGCTACAGCCGCGAATCACGCGTGGAGAGGCTCTACCGTGATATAAAGATGATAGAGATAGGCGATGGCACGAACGAGATACAGAAGCTTGTGATAGTGCGTGCTCTGACGGGCCGCGTAAAACCCTTTAAGCCGAAGCGGGAATAAGGGTTATTTCAATGTGTTTTAGGATAATTTCGTTGATATTACAATATTAAGCTGGTCATGGTATATCCTAGCTGCTAGGGAAGCCTGAGATGACGCGTGTAGTCACAAAGGAAATAATAGACAACCTCTACGTTCTCAGGGTTGACGATACTAAAACCCGGTTCTTCGAGTCTCTCTGGGAGATACCGGAAGGTATAACGTACAATGCATACTTGGTCAAGACCCGAGATGGAGACGTGCTTATAGACGGGTGGAAGTCGATCTACGCAAGCGAGTTTATAGAAGCACTGGAGTCTATCACTGAACTGGATAGGATACGTTATGTAATAGTACAACACATGGAGCCCGACCATACAGGTTCACTGAAAACCCTACTCTCCAGGACGGTTAATGCTAGGGTTCTATCACACCCTATGTCCCAGAAGATGATGGCAAAGTTTTACAGGATAAGCCCTCCATTCAAGCCTGTTAAGAACCTGGAGGAACTGGATGTGGGGGGTTACAGGTTCAGTTTTATCTATGCCCCATGGATACACTGGCCTGAAACCATCTTCACATACATGAGGAACGAGGGGCTATTATTTACATGCGACGCGTTCGGAGGCTATAGTATACCCCCGTGCATCACGGATGAGGAATGCATACCTGAGGACTATCTATACTATGCGGAGAAGTATATGGCTACCGTCGTAGGTACTTATAGGAGGAACCTTGTAGCGGGCATAGACAAGTTGTCCAAGCTTGGCCTGAAGATAAAGGCTGTGCTTCCGGGCCACGGACTGATATGGATGCATGATCCCCAATTTATAATAGAACTCTACCGTAGATGGGGGCTCGGTACGCCTGAGAGGAAGGCGTTAATAATACATACTACAATGTATGGCGCCACGGACAGTCTGGCGGTTAAAATAAGGAGTAAGCTAGCCTCAAGGGGTTACAGGGTTGTGGAGAAGGTATTCAACGATACTAGTAGGCCCCTTGTTTCTGATGTTATAGGCGAAGCCAACTCGGCTAAGCTCATAGTGCTCATAGCGGGAACCTATGAGGCAGGACTGCATCCTATAGCCCGCTACATACTAGGAGAGATAACTGATAAGATATCCCCTGAAGGCAGGAAAATACTCCTTGCATCCGCCCACGGCTGGGGTGCAGGGGCTGAAAGGGAGGTGAGGAGGATTATCGAAGGCAAGAAATTCGAGTTGTCTGCTTCAGTATATATAGATGCGGACGACAGGGAAATAGAGGAAGCCATAGATAACTCCCTGAAAGACTAGAATACTCTAAAGCATCTTCACGGCAGTGGAAGTGTTAACTTTTTTCTTACAGGATCACCTGTATAGAAGAGAGGAGGATTCGTGGGGGCTCCAAAAGTAGCCGGGCTTGATATAGGTACGACTAAAATACAGATGGTGATATACGATGAGAGCCTTGCGCCCTTGGAGTCTTATATTGTTCGAAACGAGACCATGGTAAGCGGTGATATAGCGGAGCAGGACCCCCTACAGCTCATGAGTAAAATATCCGGCCTCCTAAAAAAGGCCGAGAATAATGGTGTCAAAATAGTAGGATTAGCCTCATACAGGGGCTCACTAATAGTATGGGATAGACAAGGCAGGCCCCTCTCCAACATAATTACCTGGATGGATTCTAGGGCATCCTCTAAATATGGGATACTGCCTCTGAAGGCTAGAATAGCCTCAAAAACACCTGTTCTAGGAGCGGCGTTTACACCCGAGTCTATGGCGGTCAGGCTGGCGGTCCTACTTGTTGAAAAGCCCCGTCTGGGGGTTTTATTGAGTAGAGGCAAAGCCCTCGCTTGGAACGTGGATGCATATATAGCTTACCGCTTATCTGGGAGATATATAGCTGATGCATCCACGTCTGCCTTGACAGGGCTGGTGAACCCGTCAAACCTGAAGCCACTAGGTATTGTTGAGAAGATTCTAGGGCTTCCTAGGTTAGAGTATCCTATTATGCCCTTCCAAGACGAGGTAGAGCTTAATTATGGTGGTCAAGTGATAGGCTCACTCTTAGGCGACCAGCAGTCTGCTAGTATAGCTCTAGACTGCTTGGAAGAAGGCTGTCTCAAGGTAAGTATTGGAACAGGGTTCTTCCTAGACTACTCGCTCGGAGAGACGAGGAGGACTGGTATAAGACTCTCTGGAGGCCTAGTTCCTATTATATTGCTATATACCCGCTCAAAGAGGGTTAACGGTGTAGAAGGTTATCTGACAGGTATGGGTAAAACCGTTGAATGGTTTGTGGAGAACATGTTTGGCGGCCTTTACTCCAAAATGGATGAAAGTATAACCGATAGAAAGCCTCCCCTCGTAGTGCCCTATATATGGGGTTCCAGGACACCCAGACTCTCTAGGGGTTCATCGGGTATTCTAGGACTGGAGCCTGGCTACACTGCATCCGATATAGCCAACGGGATAGCGCACGGCGTGGCCGCGGCTCTTGGATACGCTTTCAATGTTATAACGTCTAACTACGGTCGTCCTAAGAGGCTTCTAGTCACCGGGGGTTTATCGAGGCTTAACCGTTTCGTGAAACTAGTAGCGTCTTACATGAATACACCTGTACACGTGCCCCTTAGAAACGACCTTACTGCCCTCGGGGCAGCCTATATGGCGTTAAGGAGCACCGGATCCCCGGTTAAACCCTTTATAAACATGAAGACCATAGAGCCAGATCCCTCCCTGAGGATTATCCAACCAGAAGACCTTGTATCCGCCGCTCGCAGTATAGAGGGGAGAACGGCTGGGAAGAGGTGATGAATCCTTGGATACACGTGATGTCCTGACTAGGTGTGCTCTATGCCCGGGCATATGCGTTGCCTCCTGCCCGATATATAGGTTAACGAAAATCAGGGCATTTGCTCCTAACAACCTAGCTAGGATAGCTTTGAGGTTTCTGAACGGGGAAAGCGGCTACGCTGAAGCGTTATGGGCTTGCACATTATGCGGCGCCTGTACAGATAACTGCCCCCTAGAGAACCCTCTAGGTGAGACGCTACGCATTGTAAGGGGCTTGTCAGCCTCTGGCGGAGAAACAACTAGGATAGAACCCATACTTATATCAGATTCTTCCCCTGGTTACCAAGTACTCTTTCTAACTCGGAAACCCCCATCCAACAGGTTGATGGGAAAACTAGGCTTGGAGCATAGAGTGTTCTGGCTGAACAGCGACCTCTTATACTCGGTATACTATAATGGATTAACGCTTAACCCAGATCTACGTGGCTATCATGTGATCATACACGAGGACTACGATGCAGCCGCCCCTCTTAGTAGGGATGATAAATCCAGGTTGATGCATTCAGTAGAGTTCATGCACCTCAAGCATATAACCTTGACGTTGGATACACCTTACATACTCCATATTCCATGTAAAGTTCAGGGCGAGTTAAACGAAAACATTGTAACTGGAGTTATGGGAGAGCCGTCGAAGACCATCAAGACTTGCCTGGGAGGTGGAGGCGGATTCCCCGAAGCATTTCCAGTAGAGTCGTTGGAGGTTGCCAAGGGAGTCTTAGGTGGTGAACAGGAACCAGTTATAGTAACACTCTGCGAGCGGGCACGTGATCTCCTCCTAAGGCTTGGTTATAGAGTTTATACTCCACTCGACCTCTTGGCGGGGGGATACTGAGATGGGTGTGATGGAATTCATAGACGAAGCTGCTGGAATTGTGGGGAGTAGATGGATACGGACTAAGGAATGGGAGCTATACGCTTATAGTAGGGATTACTGGCCATACCTAGTATACAAGGATATTAGAGGGGAAAAGCCCCGCCTCCCTGCTGCAGTGATATTGCCTGGAAACGAGGAGGAGGTTACCAGGATAGTAGACGCCGCCTCGGAGCATGGTGTACCTATTCTAGTTTATGCGGGTGGATCAGGAGTTCTCGGCGGTGCTGTGCCGGATGAAGGATGGATTATACTTGACTTGTCCCGGCTCGACTGGATAGAATGGTATGACGAGGAGTCAGGGATAATCGACGTGGGAGCAGGCGTCTTCCTTAAAGATTTAGAAACGTGGCTTAACTCTAAGGGAATGACGCTGCGCCATTTTCCTCAGTCCTATCCAGAAGCCATGGTAGGGGGCCTAGTCGCTACACGTAGCGTAGGACAATACTCCACGGGATATGGTGGTATAGAAGACATGGTTTTAGGGCTTCACGTCGTGGTTCCTCGATACGGGCTAGTAAGGGTGAAGCCTTCTCCTAGGAGAAGCGTCCTCATCCCCTTGGAGGAACTGTTTATCGGGAGCGAGGGCTTGTATGGTGTTATAACAAGGGTTTACTTGAGGGCTCTAGACTTGCCTGAATACTCTTTACTAGTGGGATGGCGTAGTGGGTTCTTTGAGGAAGCACTTGATGAGGCCCGTTTGCTTACTCGGAGGAGGATAGTACCGGAGCTTTTCAGGGTTTACAATGAAGCTGAGACAATGGTTCACTTTAAACAAGAGGGAAGCGTGTCGATTGGCGTGATAGAGGGTTCTCATAACGTAGTTGAGGCGAGGAGACATGCTATAGAGGAGCTTATCGGGAGAGATGTGTTAGAATGCGTGGAATGTACTCGTGATTGGCTTGAAAAGAGGTTTAACGTGATAAACGATATCTACAACCTCTACAAGACGGGCATGGGGTTTGAGACTATAGAAGTCTCGATACACTGGGGAAGAGTAAAAGAGTTCTACCGTGAGAGCCTGAAAGAGCTCGGGGACATTCCAGGAGTTGTTTTTACCGGCGTACATGCGAGCCATTTCTACCATGCTGGAGTGGCTTTGTATTATACCTTCGCCTTCGACCTAACCCGGTTCGAGGAGGCGTATAATGGTATATGGAGTAGACTGATGAATACTGTATCAAGGTTTGACGGAAGCATTTCACATCATCATGGAGTTGGTAGAATGAGGCTGAGGTACTTGGAGAAAGAGTACGGCTCCAAGGGCGTCTCCCTGCTAGGTGGTATAAAACAAGCCATGGATCCCGGAGGCGTACTCCGCGATAAAGTCTTGGGTGATTATTAGCCATGGGTGGAATAGGAATTATAGGCGCTGGAATAGTAGGACTTCAAACAGCGTTGGCTGCTGTTAGAAAAGGGTATGATGTATTTGTTTACGAGCAGTCTGGAGGAGTGGGGTTTGGAGCCAGCGGACACAACGCGGGAGTAATACATGTTCTTCAGCCTCCATTCATAAACAGGAAGGCTAGGCTGGCCCGTAAAGCCAACCCGCTTTATGACGAACTATCAGAAACCCTCGGCTTCAAACTGGTTCGTTTGCCTCTATACCTCCTGTATAGGAGGGGAGTGGAGAAATATCTGGGTATAGCATCATCAGCCGCATTGAGGGCGATGGGTTTTAAGGTTAGGCTAGCCGATATGAGGGAGATTGTTTCCTCGTGTCCCGATGTGAACCCAGTATTTGGAGGAGGTATAAGGGTTGATGGTTATGCCACGGTTATACCCCTAGAAGTGCTTAACTCGATTAAAAAATACTTGGAGGAGAACGGGGTTCACGTTAGTTTCTCTGCTAGGGTTGAAAGTATAGGACAAAGCCGTGGCAAGCCATGCATACTTCTAGAGGAAAGCCGAGAGGAATGCTTTGAGAGGGTTATAATAACAGCAGGCCCGGGAGTCTCAGGGCTTGTGGGAGAGAACGATATACCCCGCATAGGCTTCTACAAGGGAGTAATGGTTCGCGTGGACCTTGACTGCAATGCAATACTGGCTCGGGTAAGATCGTCTACTCGGAGTAGGGAGACCAAAGGTGGAGGCGTAATACCATGGCCTGACGGAACAGTCCTCTTGGGGCCTACGTTCTCACCGACGGATAATCCATGGGATACTAGCTATACTAGAGAAGAAGTGGAGAACACTGTCTCCCTCTATAAGCCTCTCCTAAGTTACAGGCCTGAAGTCCGGTATGTAGACGCGGGGACAAGGAGCAAGAACTTGTCTAGGGACGAGTTCTACGTGAGAAGAAGGGATAACATTATTATAACGGCGGGAATAGATAGCCCCGGCTTCACGGCGTCTCCTCTAATAGCCCAGGATATACTTATGCTGGCCGGCCTATAGGGGGTATTAGCCTGATTTGTCATTCTCTCAGTAAGAGATGAAGGAGTCCTCAGCTTTTCTCCTGTCTCCGCTCCCACGCTATCTTGGCTGCTTTGACTAGGTATAATGCTGCTATAGGGTATCTCAACACTGTAGCATAACTTCCCTTCTCTATTTTCAGCTTTCTCCTCATCAGGGCAGTAGTAGGGTTAAGTTTGCCTTCTAGAATGGCTAGCCAGTCATCATAACTTGCGGCAAGTATGTAATCCGCATCGGCTTTACTAGCATCATCAAACCATTCTGCCCCCTCGCAGGTGCCGTTATTCAGGTTGAGCTTCCACCCTATTACCTCGCTTCCATATTTCTCCTTGACGAAGCCGGGTAGTTTGGTCGCCTTGAAGAGTATGGGCCACACCCATCCCTTGGCGCTCTTCCTATAGCCTTCAAGCTCGTTTACCGCTTTACAGAACTCTTGAGCCCATTGAGGATCAGGTATAAAAACGGTTCCGCCCGTCAATTTGTCCACCATTTCATTATATTTTACATACCTGTCATCTAATACATTTTCTCTAGTAGTGAAAGTATCTCATCAGGCATTGGGACGATGGGTGCGAAAGCTATATCAGCGTCTTGCAATGCTAGACGGCTCACCTCTTCTTTTGCCTTCTCATAAGACTCCAACGGTATTCCTACATCCCTGAACCGGAGGGGCTGGCCTATTCGTTTGTAGAGGTCGGTTATGGCATCCTCCAGTGACGCGTACCGGGTTCCCAGGAATAAGTTCACGATTGACACCAGTTTACTGTATTTCTCTCTTATATAGGGATCCTTCTCCGAATTGTATTCCACAACATAGGGGAGCACGACTCCCACGGTTAACCCATGGTGTAGCCCTAGCATGCCTCCTAGAGGGTGTGCAATGGCGTGGGCTAATCCTAGACCACTATTGGAAAACGCCATACCCGCCATATCGGCCGCGAGATGCATTTTTGCAACTGGTTCCTCCATGTTTTCCAGGGACTTCTCTAGATTCTCCATTATGAGAACCACTGACTTTTCGGATAAAGCGTCGGTAAGAGGATTGGACTGGTTTGAGACATAGGCTTCGATGGCATGCGCTAGAGCGTCAACGCCTGTGGAAGCCCTGAGACTCTTTGGCATAGTCAAGGTCGTGTGCGGGTCGAGTATGACGGTGAAAGGAATTACTTCGGGGCTACCTAACGCTATTTTCACACGGCCCTCAGGAGTATCGTCTGTCAGGACTACTCCCAGCGTGGCCTCGCTTCCCGTGCCGCTTGTAGTGGGTACGGCTACTAGGAAGGGTTTATTTAATTCTAATCCTATGGTTTCGAAGGGGCTCAGATCCCTTATATCCATTGAAGGCTTGACGAACTTGACGAGACCTGCTTTAGCAGCGTCTATCACGCTTCCCCCGCCAATAGCTATGAAGGCATCTATTCTACCCTGCTTCCTCGCCTCCTCTGCTATCTGGTCTGCTATGGAAACGGGGGGTTCAGGGGGAACAGCGTCGTATACAGCGTATTTTATTCCTGACTGTGATAGCGTCATAAGGAGATTCTCCATGAAATCAAGATTCCTTATGACGCTATCCGTTATTATGAATAGGTTCCTTACATGGTACATGGAGGCTATGTCTGTGAGGACGTTATCTATGGGCTCGTTGTATATTATCCTGCGTGGAAACACTATCTCAGGCATAAGGAGAAACACCTAGGATTAACATTGTTGGGTTAGAGAGGTTATAGGTTTACTTGGGGCACACGGTGTTATACCGCTTCCACTCTTTTTCCGAGAACCTCCTCCAGCCTTGCTTTAACCAGCTCGTGGAGTTTCATCAGCAGTTTCTTCCTATCCTCCATCAACACAACATCGCTATATCCCTGTACTACTAGGTGATGCGCAAACGGGCTGGGTATGCCTGGGGCATTAAAGAACTTGACCATAATTCTTCCTTTCTTAATCCACTCCAAGACCAGGCGGGCCGACTCTAGGTCCATGTGGTCTTCAAATATCTCCCTAAACGACTCCTCAACCACGGGGAAACCCTCTATTTTACTGACAACCCTGAGCAGTGTCTGGGCATTGAGCTGGAGTCTATGAGGGCTTTTCTCGTGGCCCTTGTATCTCCTCAGAATCATAAAGCTCCGCTGGGCAACGTGGCGGAAGATCCTACGCATCATCTCGGTGTTTATCATGGCCTTCCGGAGGAGTGACTCTATGTTCTCGGGGGTGACTTTATGGGGAAGGGATTCTACATCGTATTCAGCTGTTGAGGGTAGTGAGAGGAGGAAACCGTTATCACTCACTGTTACCCTGACGGGATAACCGGTTTCCTCGGCTACTACATATGCGTATGCCCTGCTTAACGCGTCGTTTGTTCTCCGACCGTATAAGGAGTGGAACACTATGTTGAGGTCCTCGTCACGCCAGTACTCTACCAGGAGCAGCTTATCGCTAGGTACTAGGCCGCCTGTGTACATGTACTGCTCCCACACGTACTCATAGATGCTCCCTGCCGCCCACTCGTCTATGCGGTAGTATCTTTTAAGCCATCGTATAATCTTCTCCTTACTCTCACCCCTCTCTATCCTCGATGCTATTCTTCTACGGAACCTTCCTACCTCTAAGGCAGAGTCGAATGCGAGGGGGAGCATTTCCGAGAACCAGCTAGGCACTGTGGGCCTTTTAC
Organism: uncultured Desulfurococcales archaeon; assembly: GCA_964451715.1. Classification (GTDB taxonomy): domain Archaea; phylum Thermoproteota; class Thermoprotei_A; order Sulfolobales; family Acidilobaceae; genus Tiamatella. The sequence goes on from CAYVIZ010000003.1 coordinate 43,335, forward strand.
CGTCTGCTCTTTTAACGTATGCTTTCATCCCGTCAGTCTTAACGAACTCGAAAACTCTCCCCCCGAGGACGAATATGTCTCCCGGGGATAGTATCTGTACGAATGCTTCCTCCAGATTGCCCACGTATCTCTTGTCCAGCGTGAACACTTTCACGTGAGCCTCGTCAGGTATAGTGCCACTGTTCAAGTAGAATATCATCCTACTGCCCCGCTTCCTGCCGAACACGCCTTCATCCTCGTCGAACCATATCTTCCTATATACACGGTGCCTCTCAACCTGTTCACCATAACCTCCAGCTAGGTACTTTACTACACTGATGAACCTGTCATATGGTAGATTGTGGAAGGGGTATGTCCTGCGTAGTAGTCTGTATGCGTCCATGACGTTCCACTTGTCCTCTATACTCATAGCCACTATCTGCTGGGCGAGCACATCAAGCGGGTTGAGAGGAATCTTGACGCGATCTATCTTCTTATCCATAGCTGATTTAGCTAGGACGGTGCACTCTACGAGATCGTCCCTATCCACGACTATTATACGGCCTTTACTGACATGCCTTATATGATGGCCGGCACGGCCTATCCTCTGGAGTAGCCTACTAACGCTTTTAGGACTACTCAAGAGTACGACGACATCTATGTATCCTATATCTATACCTAGCTCGAGGCTGGTAGAGCTGACAACCACCTTGAGCTTCCCTTTCTTCAGCTTCTCCTCGACATTCAGTCTGAGGCCTCTACCTAGACTGGAGTGGTGGGCTTCTATCTCATCAATATCTGCTATACCCTGATCCGGGAGGAGTCGTCTGAGCTTATATACGACCCGCTCAGTCGCGCTTCTCGTGTTTGTGAATACGAGTGTAGTCCTATGCTTTCTAACTATGTCGGCTAGGGCCTCGTAGATCTTCTCGTTAACCACGTCTGCAGGAGTGTTGACGAGGTCCTTTACAGGGCTTATAACCCTTATATCTATGGGCTTGGCGAACCTCGCATCTATTATCCATACGTCACGTGGTTCTCCGTCATCGTTATAGCCTACGAGGAACTCGGCCATCTTCTCTAGGGGTGCTATGGTGGCACTCATGCCTATTCTACGCATGTTATACTCTGTCAGCCTATCGAGCCTCTCAACGCTGACCATAAGGTGGCTTCCACGCTTGGATGATGCGAGCTCGTGTATCTCGTCTATGATTATCCACTTCACCCTTCTAAGGTGTTCTCTAAACCGGGGCGCTAGGAGGCTGATGGCGAGGCTTTCAGGGGTGGTTATGAGTATATGAGGAGGTTTCCGCGTCATCTTCTGCTTCTCGCTAGAGGGTGTATCACTGGTTCGCACGGCAACCCTTATTTCAGGCAGCGCGTACCCAGTTTCTTCAGCCTTGGCTTTTATTTCTTCAAGGGGTTCCAGCAGGTTTCTCTTCATGTCATTGTTAAGAGCCCTTAACGGTGATACATACACGGCATAGACCCTATCCTCAAGACCCTGTTCAAGCCCCTCCCTGTACAGCTCATCTAGTATTCCCAGGAAGGCTGCCAGTGTTTTACCTGTACCTGTGGGACTCGATACAAGCACGTTTCCCCCCTTCTTTATTAGAGGTATAGCCCCCCTCTGGGGCATTGTAAACTCGCCGTATTTCCCTCTGAACCATAGAGCCACGGGTTCAAGGAGTAGCTTTAACACGCTATTGTTGTCCGGTATATCAGCCAGCCTTCTAACCGCCACTGTTTACCCCCTAGCCGTTGCCGGCTCCAGAATTAACTTCCGGGAAGGCCAATTAATTAACCACGTAATTACGCGTCTACTATAGTTTATTACTGTGATAATCCTTATTAGTTGGAGTCTACAAGGGTTGATAAAAATGGCCGAGGGAGAGCCTATTGTTGAGCCTCGCATGATAATCAGAGAGAAGCCTGCATCCCAGTTCTCCGAGTTCCTCAACGCTATAGCTAGAAAATGGCAGGAGAGATGGGAGAGAGACGAGATATTCCAGGCATCTCCAGACCCGTCTAAGCCTAAGTACTTTATAACAGCAGCCTTCCCCTATCCTAACGGGCCTATACACATAGGCCACCTCAGGGTATACACGATAACTGACGTTATGGCACGGTATAAGAGGATGAGAGGCTTCAACGTATTATTCCCCATGGCGTTCCACTACACGGGCACACCAGTCCTCACGATGGCTGAAAGCGTCTCTAAGGGTGACGAGTCGTTGCTGAGACTATTCAAGGAAGACTACGGTGTGCCCGAGGATATAATAGGGAAGCTGTCCGACCCCCTCTTTATGGCCAGGTACTTCCACTCGATAAGCAAGCTGACCATGAAAGAGGCCGGGTACAGCATAGACTGGAGGAGGGAATTCACCACCATAGACCCCGACTTCTCATCATTCATAGTATGGCAGTTCACAAAGCTCAGGGAGAAGGGGTTCCTCGTCCAGGGAACGCATCCAGTAGGCTGGTGTCCTGTTCACAACATGCCTGTAGGCATGCATGACACAAAGGGAGATGTTGAACCCGAGATAGGGGAGTTCGTCATTATAAAGTTCCAGGATGACACGGGTAAAGCATTCTTTCCCGCTGCCACATTAAGGCCTGAAACAGTCTTCGGTGTTACGAACATATGGGTCAACCCTGAAGCGACTTATGTTGTAGCAGACATAGACGGAGAAGACTGGATCATAAGTGAGAAGGCAGCATTTAAACTAGGCTTTCAGCTGCATAGGGTTAAAGTGAAGAAGAAGCTGAGAGGGAGAGAGCTTCTGGGTAAAAGGGTGGTAAACCCTGTTACGGGGAGAAGAGTCCCCGTGCTCCCCGCCAGCTTCGTCGATCCTGACACAGCAACAGGCATCGTTATGAGTGTACCTGCACATGCCCCATTCGACTATGTTGCCCTGCAGGAAGTAAAGGACGAGGTGCTCCAGGAGCTGTCCGTGTCTAGAAGCGAGCTAGAACCGATACCCCTCATAAAAGTGCCGAGTTATAGTGAAATCCCCGCCAGGGACGCTGTGGAGCGGCGTGGAGTGAAAAGCCAGGCTCAGAGGGAACTCTTGGATGAAGCGACCAAAGAGGTTTACTCGGCGGAGTTTACTAAGGGTGTTATGAGGGATGATCTCCACCAGCTAATATCACCAGAGCTGAGGCAGGACTCTGAGGGAGCGTTATACGAGGGCTTCATCAGGGCGTTCTTAGAGGGTAGGCCTGTAAACGAGGCTAGAGACAATATTACTAGGCTCCTTAAATCCACTCCCTTCGGCTCTTCCATGTACGAGATACTCAACAAGCCGGTCTACTGCCGCTGTGGAACCGAGATAGTTGTAAAGGTTCTAGATAACCAGTGGTTCCTCGATTATGGTAAACCGGAGTGGAAAGAGCTGGCTAGAAAGGCCCTCAGGAAGATGAGGATAGTACCAGAATCTTATAGAAACCAGTTCAACCACACTATAGAATGGGTTGACAAGAGGGCGTGCGCACGCACGAGAGGCCTCGGCACACAGCTCCCATGGGCGCCGGGATGGATTATTGAAAGCCTGAGCGATTCCACAATATACATGGCATTCTATACTGTAAACTACAAGCTAAGGTCAGCTGGCATAGAACCGTCCCGCCTTACACCAGCTTTCTGGGATTACGTAATGCTGGGCCTGGGCGACCCTGCTGAGTTGGAGAAGGCTACGGGTATACCTGCCGATCTGGTTGAATCTCTCCGAGAGGAGTTCGAGTACTGGTACCCCCTCGACTCTAGGAATAGCGGTAAAGACCTGATACCGAACCACTTGACATTCTTCATCTATAACCATGCAGGAATATTCCCAGAGGAAAAATGGCCCCGCCAGATAACCGTCAATGGCTTCGTGCTCATCAGGGGGCTTAAGATGAGTAAGAGCCTGAGGAACGTTATACCAATGCGTGTAGTGCTCCACGTATATGGAGCGGATGTTGCCAGAGCCGCGGTCGCCATGACGAGTGAAATAGGCCAGGACGCTAATTTCACCGAGGAGCTAATGAATAGTGTGACAGATCAGCTCAGAAAGATATACATGACTGTCAACAACCTGGCCAGCTATATAAGGGATGCACCGGATAAAATAGACCCTGCACAGTTAGACATTATGGATAGATGGATGCTCAGCAGGCTCTCATTCCATATAGTGAAAACAACAGAGTCTATGGATAATGTGAAGCTGAGGGACGCCTATAACACTATATTCTACATATTACCCAATGACCTCCAATTCTATATGAGGAACACCGAGTCCAGGAAGGCTGACGCCTCTAGGAAACACGTTGTCAAAAAGGTTATAGACTCCTGGATAAGGATGCTCCAGCCCGCCGTGCCCCACATAGCAGAGGAGCTATGGGAGATTATCGGCGGAGAAGGATACGTGAGCCTAGCATCATGGCCCGAAGCCGGGCCGCGCGACTTAGAGGCCGAGGTATACGTGGAGTATGCGCAGAAGCTGATAGAAGATATCAAGAATATAGTCAGGGTTTCCAGAGGCAGGCCATCGAAAACAGTTATAGTCACAGCAGACCCCGGAGAACTGAATGATCTGAGAACGGCTGTCCATGTGATAGATGAGGGCAAGCCCGCCAAGGAGCTGGTCAAAATACTTACAAGTGTCTCCAAGGATAAGAAGAAGGCTGCAAGGAGGGCTCTCAGACTTTATGAAATAGCCAGAGAGCTGCCTCCATTATTGAGGGACTATATAATGGAGAAGGATATAGATGAAGAGAAGATAATAGATGCGGTTAAACCGCTTATAGAGAACGTGCTCGGCGTCGAGGTGGTGGTATCAAAGATACACCCAGAGAATGTGAGGCCCAAGGAAGCATACCCCCTCAAGCCCGCTATATATATTTTCTAGGGTATAACCTCTGTAGAGTCCCTTAACGGGTCGTAAAGTATCTGCCCCCAGGATATGACCCCTCTCTCCACGAGTTTTTCCACGAGAGGGAAAATCCTAAGCACATGGTCTATAGTTCTCTGAGTGACCCAGCACACATCCCTGAATCCTCTAAGCCCCCAGTACTTCTCGTATAAAGCGAACAGGCATCTCCCGCCACACCACTTAAAGTATGGGCAACGCATACATTCGGGGGACGCGTCCTTCACCTCTATCCTCTTCAATATACCGGTGGAGACGTGTCCTAATACAGCCCACTTCTCCTCCAACGCTATAGGGCAAGCAATGATGCGCCCGTCAGTAGTCACGGAGAAGCTGTATTTCCCGGCTCCACAGGGGACATGGCCCCAGCCTCCTTTCTTCTCTGCAGTCAGTATACCCAGGAACGGGATGATGCCGGGCACCTCTCCCCGGGCTATATGCTCCGAGAAATACCTCGCCAGTCTAGCTATACCTGGTAGATACCTGTTCTTAGCCCACTCAAGAAGCCTCCATTTCTTGCTCCATACCACGTTTAGTTGCCAGTGTACATGCGTGAAGTACCCCGTTTCGAGTAGGTGGACGACGTCCCTGTAAATACATGTATCACTCGTCACGGTCATACGGGCTATTCTCCTACATTTGCAGAAGCCGGATAACCATCTCGCTGTTTCTATTACTCTCCTGTATATGCCTTTACCGCGGTATTTATCGGTAACCCATTCCACCCCGTCTATGCTCAGCAGCACGGTTTCCATGCGTTCCCAATACTCCCTCGGCAGCAGGGAGGGTAGCGTGCCATTAGTCTGTATACCGTACCGTGCCTCTACATTGTCCATGATTTCCATTATAGCCTTCGAGTTGAGAAGCGGTTCACCACCGTAGAATATTATGGTGGGATCAGGATCCTCCCTGAGCAGCTTCTTAAGGCTGTCTATATCATATGTGATTCTCCAAGGCATCAGCCTCTCCGGTATAGAGCCGCCGCAATAGCTGCACCTAAGATTGCATTTTCCAGTAGTATGTAGTATCCATAACAATCCTATCCTTCAGCCCCTGTGTTCAGAGTTTCTTATCAAGCAACTTCTCGATCTCGAAGTCTGTTCTACGCCTCTTATGGTTGATGTCATAGTAGATCCATGACTGGAAGTAGGGTTCACCATACTTCCTTACCCTAGTCAAGGCATGGTATGCGAGCTCCAGCGTCGAGATGTAGTCCTTGCCTTCAACCTCTCCCCTTATGCTTCTCTCTATCTCTCGTGCCGCACTTATGGGTACGCCATTCTTGTTTATGCTCACAATTAGTTTTTCAGGTATGTACTCCTCTATCGAGCCGTTCCTCTTACGCACCTTAGGGAGCATGATCTTCCACACCTAGCCTGATCCACGGGTTCTATTTTTAAGATTCTTAATTAACGGCATTAATATTCTCCCCGCAATAACTAGGACAATAAGGGAGGCAGTGGGAGGTTAGCAGTATTGGTTCTACTCAGGATTGGAAGGAATGAATGCCCAGGAGTCGGAGAGCTCTATGAGTGGTCCTTAGGTGATGACGGTATAATGGTAGATGAGGCTCTATACGATTCAGTAGGGAGGGCGCGTCAGAGACTTTTGGAGGAGTCACATAAGAGGACAGTATACGGGTTTCACACCAGGCTAGGAAAACTATTCGATACCAGCAGGCTTTCCAGCAGAAAGTATGAGGAAAAGGTTCTGCATGAGCACGCAGTAGGAGTAGGGGACTACATGCCCCCAACTATAGGAAGGCTATTCGCGGCCATAAGAATCGTGCAGGCCACACGGGGCTATACTCCTGTGACACCGTCCACCCTAAGCCGTATAGTTGACGCGTTAAACTGTGGCTTAGCCCCGGCTATTCCCGCTAGAGGAAGCGTTGGAGCTTCAGGCGACCTGGCCCCCGCCTCGCATGCTATGGAAGAACTATTCTTGGGCAGAGGTAAAGTATGGCGTGACGGGTCTCTAGTCGATGCCGCCAAGGCGCTATCCGACTGTGGCCTAGCCCCGCGTAGGCTCGAGAGGGGAGAGGCTTTACTCTTGATAAACACCACAGCATACAGTACGGCCTTGCTTGTTTTCTCCATAGGTTTGCTTAGGGAGCTGCTGGATGAGGTGTATGCCAATACTGCTAGGATAGGCCGTGTTCTAGGATGGAACTGCGAGCACTTCTCCACGTCTATCAGTGAAGCTAAGAAGCATCCCGGTATAAGAAAGGTGATCTCGGTTCTAGGAGGAAGATGCTCGGGTTCCCCGAGGAGACTCCAGGATCCCTACAGTATTAGATGTACTCCAAACCTGCTGGGCTCGGTTGTAGATACCTTAGACTATGCTGAGAGAATAGCCCACTGGGAGATATGCAGCCCGTCGAGTAACCCTATAGTAACCCGTGAAGGAGTGGTGCATCAATGCGGGTTCCACGCAGTATACCCGTCTCTCGCGATGGACTATTTAGCTATAGCCTCCACCCTTGTTTCCAACATGATAGAGGAGAGGTCCAGCAGAATACTCGACGACGCCTACACGGGACTACCTAGATTCCTGGCGGGTTCTAAGAGTAGTGTGGGCGGGATGATAATACACTATACAATAGCCTCTCTAGCAGCAGAGCTCAGGGCCCTAGCTTCTCCTAGGAGTGTCCATAACATACCCACCAGCCTCGGCCATGAGGACATAGTATCTATGGCGCCCAACTCTGGTCTCCGATTAATTGAAATGCTGAAGCTTCTCATAGACCAGGTATACTTAGAGCGTGCTCTAGCGGTTATAGCGGAGGAAGCTTCATCTGGTAGAGAGATAAACGTTGAGGAGGCATACGAGGAAGCGTTGAGGGAGTCACGTGATTTCAAGGTGAGGAGAGGGTTTTAGAGGGCTCCGAAAATAAGATAGTTAATAGCAGGCAATTATTGGTTAAATCACTTCTATTCTGGGCTTAGGTGTTTACCGTGAAATGAGAAAGCACAACCTCGCCTATGACGAGTAGAGGCAGCAGATAGGCTCCCCATATAACTATGGTATAACGTGCTGCTGTCTCCCAGGAGCACTTGAGTCTTACCTTTAAAGCCCACATGTAAACAGGTATAGCGAGGAAAAGGGCTAGGAATCCTAGGGGGTTAAGCGCTATTAGTGAGAGGAAGCTCAGTATGCCGGCATATAGTGATGATACAACGGCGTCCTTCCACCCGGTTTTCCACATGTATCGTATGAATAAAGAGGGCCCAAGTAGAAATGCTAGTAATAGGATTACTTGTACAATTGCACCTGTGGGAGTCAGCATTTTGGGTAGTACTGTTTTCTCAACAGTACTGTTCAAAGCAGACGTGTTGTCCAATCGAGTTACACCTTCCAGTATCTAGGGTTTCTACATGGAATATAAATGCTAAATATCGGTTGTGATAACTTAGAAGAAACGTAATACCATACCGGCTGTCGAAAAAGGGGTTAGACGGTTTGAAAGAGGAATCTATAAGGCATTGCAGCAGGTTCTACTGGGAGCAGTACCGGTTTATAAAGATACGTAGCATAACATATGAGAAGTCAGACGGGCTAGGTATAAAGAAGCCCCTGGAGGGGGATTTCAGCATAGTCGTCAAGAACATAGGAATCCCTAGCCCAGACGAGATTCCTCTACTCCACGCAATGGGCTTGGTTGCAGACGACTTGACCGGGAATGGTCTACGGGTATCGTTATATGAGTACGAGCCGGTGGGTAGGACTGTAGACAGGGCAGAGGAGTTGAGGAGGCTTATAGTCTATCTCAAGGACAAAGGAGTTCCCTCGCTCATTATAATCCCACGCCTCCTAAGCACGGTCATAGCAAGCCTCCAAGAGGAGCATGGTATAACAGTACAGCGTGTAGCCGCCGTGAACGTTGTTAGAGACCTCGTGTTCTATCTGCCCAAGACTTTTGTACCTCTGGTAAGGTTCCTAGTAAAAAGGAATAGTATGGCTAGCTACCGTAAATATGAGTTAATGAAGGAGCACGCGTTATCCCTGGGGTTAAGGGTTACTAAAGAGAAGTTCTTCGGCGGCAACGGTGAAATGCTGCATTATCTAGCCAACTCTGCCAGAGAAGGAGGCGTTACCGAGTTACTTAAGAATATACCTGTAACAAGGCTTAACCTGACTGTGATGGCGGTATTAAGATGCCTCGGCAAAAACGAGCTTATACGCAGAGAAAACATAGAAGCAGGCGAGTCTGAGACATTCCTGGTGCTAGGCCTGGATATAGGTGATCCAGTAGTAGACATGCTTGCCCGCCGCATGGAGGATGCTTTCTCGCTTTACACGGGGTCAAACGCTTATCCGAGCCCTCTTAAGCCTAACAAGATAGTAGGTAAAATAAGATCGGGCCTGGAGAATATGACGCTTAAAGAAATAGCAATGCTCTACGAGGCCTCGGTGGAGCCCGTCTTATAGGAGAGTAGCCCCTCGTCGAATTCGAGCTCGAGCCTAGCAAGCTCACCCAACACCTTCCTAGCAAACGCTTCGAGGTGCCTCCTGTACACGCCTCTGGACCTGGCTATCTTGAACGCCTCCTCCTCTACAACACTATACTTCTTATAGGTTTCATTAAGCGTCTTCCAAGGTATACCCTTCAGCGAATCCGCGTATTTTTCATCGTACGGCAGCAGGCCTCTCTTCATGAGTACAGCTATAATAGGGTACCCGACATAACCCCTGTGAATTGTTCCATTATCACTACTATACACCTTTTTCCTACCTAGGTCGACTATAACGTCATATGTTTTCTCTCCGGTAGAACTCTTAACCTCAGCGACGAGAACGTTATCATCCTCTTTAAGTATTTCCACCCTTCCATCAGCTATACTGCCAAGGGCCTCGAAAACCTTTATTCTAGGAGGCTTGCTAAGCCTTGTCATGGAGTATTGACACCATTAAAAGTATTGTATGCGGGGACAAATAAAGCAATACCCTGCCTTGTTTACCCGCTATTCAGGATTCACGGGAAAAATCAATTTATATATACAAAAAGTCAAAAGCAGGTCAGCGGGGTGCATATTTTGGCTGTAAAAACAAAGTGGGACATCATCATAGTAGGCGCTGGCCCTGCGGGATCAGCGGCTGGCTACACTCTAGCAAAGAAGGGTTTCGACGTCCTAATACTTGAGCGTGGCAGGCAGGCCGGCTACAAGGAGGTGTTCGGGGGCAGGGTCTATGCTGAGCCGCTCAAGGAGATATATGGGGACGAGCTTAACAAGGCACCCATACACAGGTGGGTCAAAAAGGAGAGGCTGAGCTTCGTCGACGGGGAAGCCGCTACAACACTAGAATACCACTCAACAAGCTCCACCAGCTTCACCACATATCTACCCCAGCTAGCCAGGTGGATGGCAGACAAGGCCTCTGAAGCCGGTGCCCTAGTGGTGGAGGAGGTCACTGTAGAAAAGCTCCTCTACGAGAACGGGAGAGTCACAGGTGTTGAGAGCGGGGGAGACAGAGTCTATGCTGACCTAGTTATAGACGCGGAGGGTGTTAACAGACTCCTCCTCGAGGGGCTGGGCCTGGTGGAGAAGCTCAAGCCGGAGCAGGTCGCTGTAGGGGCTAAGGAAGTAATCAAGCTAGGGGAGGATAAGATAAACGAGAGGTTCGGACTAGAAAAGGGAGACGGAATGGCCTGGCTGCTAATGGGCAGTATAACAGACTATATACCCGGAGGCGCGTTCATATACACCAACAAGGATAGTGTAAGCATAGGACTGGTTCTCCACCTGGGACACGCGATCAGAGAGGTAAGGGATCATATAAGTAAAATGGTTGAAAAACTCAGGCTCCACCCCCTACTAAGGAATTACTGGCAAGACGGTGACATAATGGAGTATGGTGGCCACTTGACACCCGAGGCCGGCCCCGCTATGATGCCGAAGAAGCTAGCGTTGAACGGGCTCCTCATAACGGGAGACGCTGGAGGCCTTCTCCTGAATGTAGGATACACTATTAGAGGTGTAGACTATGCTGCATATACAGGGTACCTCGCAGCAAAGGCGGCCGAAGAGGCTCATAACAAGGGAGGGTTCACAGAGGAAAATCTAAGGGTCTACGAGGGCATGCTGAAGAACAGCTTTGTATACAAGGACCTCACACGGTTGACGGGAATGCAGAAATTATACAATGACCCAGAGATGTTCAAGGCCTTCCCCAAGCTCGCCGTCGGAACTATGAGGAACATGTTCGAGCTGGGCCTCGAGACACCCGGAATATGGAGGAGCTTCAGCGAGGCCAGGAAAGAGGTCGGCCTAGGCCTGATCTCTCTCGCCTTGAAGGGTTATAGTTTAATGAAAAAGATGTAGGAGGTGGCTAAATTATGCCTGAAGAAGTTAAACCCATGAAGATAGACGATATACTACAGAGAGACGTATGGGACGTCGACCTGGAGCCCCATATAAAGGTCGACTCCTCTAAATGTGAGAAATGTCCTACAAAGCCATGTATAAACCTGTGCCCGGCGGGATGCTATGTTCTGGCAGGTGATAGAGTAGTCTTCAGCTATGAGGGATGCGTTGAGTGTGGCACATGCCGCGTCATATGCCCTATGGATGCTGTTGAATGGCATTACCCGAAGAGCGGTAAGGGTATAATGTTCAGGTTCACGTAGAGGGTGATGGAGTTGAAGATAGTTGTAGGTATAAAATGGGTTCCAAACACGCAGGCCGTCAGGTTCGACCCCAAGACAGGGACCCTTATAAGAGAGGGTGTTCCCAGCATAGTTAACCCTCATGACTTGGATGCTGTTGAGTTTGCATTACAGCTGAAAGACAAGTTTGGCGGTAAGATAACAGCCATATCCATGGCACCGCCCGCCGCTATTATGGGTATACAGCACGTTATAGGGATGGGTGTAGACGACGGCATACTAGCGAGCGACCGCGTGTTCGCTGGAGCAGACACTCTTGCCACAAGCTATGTTTTATCCAAGGTAATCGAGAAGATAGGAGACGTCGACCTCGTGGTATTCGGGCAGGAGACTATAGACTCCAGCACAGCCCACATAGGAGCACAGGTTGCAAGCTGGCTTAAGCTTCCATATGTCTACTATGTAGAGAAGCTTATAGAGTATGATAAGGATGCAGGGGAAATGGTGTTCCTTAGAAAGCTCGAGGATAGAGAGGAGGTTTACAGGGTAAAGCTTCCAGCAGTAATTTCAGTGGCTATGCACAGTCAGAAGCCCAGGCCTGTAAGGATGCTTAACAAGATAAGGGCGAAACTAGAGAATCCCGTCCAAGTCTGGACCAACAAGGACATGGGCCTTGATCCACGGTGCGTCGGGCTTAAGGGAAGCCCTACCATAGTAGGCGGTATAACATGGACGCCTGAAGTGCCTAGGAAGAAGCAGGTGTTCCAGGGCGATCCCAAGGAGGCTGTAAAGTGGCTTATAAGTAAGCTCAAGGAGGAGGGAGTCCTCCCGTTCTAGGAGGTGGCCGTGTATGAGTTTTGATCCGAGTGCGAGGAAGAAAAAGAAGGTCGACTGCGAGAAACTCTGTCCTGAATGGGAGTGTAGGCAGCCGGGTGAGTTCGAGGGTATATGGGTTGTAGGAGAGATAGAGGACGGCGAGATACATGAAGCCAGCCTGCAGATGCTTACTCCTGCTAGAGACATAGCCAATAAGCTGCAGACCTGGATAGAAGGCGTTCTGATAGGTGGAGATAAAGAGGTGTTAGAGAAGGCTGCCAAGGAAATGATATATCATGGAGCAGACAAAGTCAGGATAATCTACCATCCCGACCTAAAGGTTTACAGTGCCGATCAGTACGCGCTGATACTTTCCGAGGAAGCGAAAAAGGTTAAACCCGAAGTCATATTCGTAGCCGCCACTCTAAGGGGGAGGGAATTCGGCCCGTATATAGCTAACACCCTAAGGGCGGGCATAACCGCGGATTGTACAAGCTTCGATGTTGACATGAAGACTGGAGACGTTGTAATGATCCGCCCGCCTTTCGGTGCTATAATGCTCGCCCACATAAAAACTCCGACCCGCAGGCCTCAGATGGGTACTGCTAGGCCTAATGTATTCCCCGTGCCCCCTAGGGATGAGGGTAGAAGCGGCGAGATCACGTGGGTTGAACTGGATTCTGTACCCCCCAAGAGGACTCTGCTGGAGAAGGTGGAGATTATACCGCAGACCGAAATACCCATCGAGAAGGCTGATTACATAGTGTCCGGGGGCCGCGGAGTAGCGACAAAGGAGCTCTGGAGCCTCCTAGAGGAGCTCGCTAAGGAGATGGGAGCTGTAGTCGCCGGGTCTAGGAAGGCGGTTGATATGGGCTTTATACCTCATGACAAACAGGTGGGCCAGACGGGTAAAACGGTTAAGCCCAAGCTGTATATAGCTGTAGGTATAAGTGGAGCCGCACAGCACACTTTCGGTATAAGGGAAGCAGGTATAGTGGTGGCCATAAACAAGGATCCAGAAGCCCCTATATTCAAGGCAGCCGATTACGGCATAGTAGGGGATGCCAAGGAAATAATACCGCTCCTAATAGAGGAGATTAGGAAAGCTAAGGGACAGTAACCTCCATGGCTTGAGTAGGTAGAATACTCTCTACAATATTTCTTACTAAGTTTTCAGCACTCGTTTCCCCCGGGTTATCTGTTTAAAATCCTTCAAGGGATACCCCTATCAAGAAAAGGGTATGAGGTATTGGATCACACGGCACTTGTAGTCTTCACGGTAACCATAGCACTGGTAATATGGGGTATAATAGACAGAAGCCTAGTAGCTTTGCTAGGTGCATTGGCCCTAGGGCTGACAGGAGTCTTATCCTTCCACGAGGCCATAGCCTATGTTGACTGGGATGTTGTATCAATACTTCTAGGCATGTGGATACTCGCCGAATACATGTCCGGCGCGGGGATATCTGATATCATCGTGGGATGGGCCTCGTCACACTCCAGTCGTTTCATAGACTTCGTTTTCATAGTATCGGTGCTCGCTGGTTTTCTTTCGTTGTTTGTCGACAATGTACTCATAGTGATACTCTTCGGCGGCATCATAGCCCGTGCTGCGCATAGTAAGGGTTTGGACCCTCTTCTACCCGTTGTACTCCTAGCGTTGAACGCGAATTTCATGGGCACAGCCCTCCTCCTAGGTGACCTGCCTCCACAGCTCCTCCATAGCGTGGCTAAAGCCGAGTTCGTCGACTTCATATGGATGGATGGTAGGCCCTCCAGTTTCCCATTGCTAACCATTACATACCTCGTACTAAACTACATTATATACCGGTGGCTCAAGAGAACCCTGCCCCACAGCAGCGAATTGCATGGTTCAACGGTAAATACCTCATCTCGTAGTGTGAGGAGAGGCCAACTCTTTCTCTCTCTTTCCATGTTTATAGTAACTATCACGGGAATGGCGTTTAGGAGGGAGATATCCGTATTCATAGGGTATGATGTGAAGCTGGGCGAGATAGCTCTAGCAGGCGGTTTAACCACAGCCTTCCTAGCCGAGGTAAGCGCGTTGGGGAGTAGAGATTATGAACGCTTTGAAGACATATTGAAACGTGTTGAATGGAACGCGCTTCTATTCTATATAAGCCTCTTTATACTCGTTGGAGGCTTGGAGAAAGCGGGTTACATAGACTATATGGCCCATGAGTTATCGCTGCGTATAGCCCGGGAGCCTCTCTTCTACTCATATACTCTGCTTTACTGGTGTACGGGTATAGCTTCCTCAGTGATTGAGCATGACGCCCTTATACTTTCCCTGCTCAAAGTAGTTAGAGACCTGTCAACTATGACAGGCATGTATCCGTGGCCCCTTTACTGGGCCATAGCCTGGGGTGGGACTCTGGGTAGTAATGCAACCCTTGCCGGTGCCCCAGCTATATATGTAGGCGTCCTCATAAGCTCCCGCGTATCCGGGAGGAAATATCGTGGACTGACAGTGCTTAAGTATACGCTGCCCTATGCATTAGCATCTCTCTTCATTCACTACATAGTATCTATTATTGTATGGGCCTCGTAAAATATTTATTTTCACATAATTAGTTTGAGAAAAAATAAATATTTCCATGGATGAGTATTTTATCTGGGTGGGAGCCATGGCCCCACGCCTCCTATGCTCAGACGGGCCACCAATAATGACGATCCCCTTCTCTAAACCCATAACAGTAAAGCCAGACACTACTGTAAGAGAGCTCGTGCGCCTCATGAAGGAGAAAGACATGTCTTCAGCGGTGGTAATTGATGATACAGGGCGATTACTAGGCGTCGTTACCGATAGGGTATTAGTGGAGAAGATAGTGTTCGAGGAGAAGCCTTACAATACTAAAGTAATGGATATAATGATAAAGGATCCGCTGACAGGTAAAGCCAGTTGGAGTATAGCGAAGGCATTAGAAGCCATGGCTGCGATAGGTGTAAGACACCTCGTAATAGTGGATGATGAAAACAAGCCTATAGGCATACTTAGCTTGAGGGATCTGGTAAGACATATGATAGAAGATGTAGACGTACAGGAGCTCCCTGCTTCGGATTAAGGGAATATATTAAAACATGCACTATATACAGAAAGTATTAACCGAGTGGACCCTGGTCCCGTACGAATCGACCCCGCGTCCTCGGGGATAAGTGTGTACGGGGCGGGTCACTCCCGGCTCTCCATTCCTCCCAGCATATCGAGCCCTTTACGAGTAACCTCATAGATAACTATCGAACCCGTACCTGTAGGACAGGAGCCTCCGCACACTGCTCTTAAAGGACAGACCCTACAGCTTTCCCCTTTTTTTAAAGTGATCCCCTTAATGTAGCCCTCCTCTTCAAGTCTGGCTAGGATTATTCTGAGCCGTGTTTCACTAATACCTAGTCTCCTAGATAACAACCCCGGATCAACTATGCGTGTTCTCATAATTTCCCTAAGCACGTTCCTGAAGACCTCCCGTGGTATCTCAAACTCACCTTCACACTATATGGGAAAAGTGGGATTGAAGATTATACTTTTAGGATATATACTAACTTGCAAGAACAGCTAGTGCCACAGCAATGGCACCGGAGAGATATATGCCGTCGAAGACTCCTGCACCGCCTATGCTGAGGAACAAGGCATCCTTGAGTTTATCCTTGTCCTTCAATAGTCTCATTACATCAGCTCCTAGGAGGCTTCCCACAGTGGCTCCCACATAAGCTGGTATAAAGACTGGCCCCTGTCTGAGGGTTATCACTGAGGTCAACAGGGATA
>CAYVIZ010000004.1:0-31467 GCA_964451715.1 uncultured Desulfurococcales archaeon
GAAACGAGTTCTACAAACTAATAGGATATTCCAAGTATGAAGAAGAAGATAGTAAGATATACCAGGAATCAAATAGTATTATATCCAGATAAGTCTACAGGAGAATAAAGCTTTATTTACTTCGGAAGAATAAGCGGGGCTTCATATAAACGGACAAGGCATCCATGCATACACTCTAGTATTTGGGCTAGTTTTTTATAGTATTCCTGAGTTGCATGTGTCTTAATGCAAGAAGAGAATTTAAGTAACCACACAAGGAGATGTTTTCTTATCAGAGCCTCAAGTAGAGTGTTTGCACCGCTCTCTGGCGGCATGGCTAGCAGGATTCCTAGGAGCTCCAGCTCTGTTATTATATGGTCAGGCATTTTCTCTTGTTTTTTATCGACTTCTAATCCTAGGGAGTTGAGAATGGCATTTATGTCTTTTACTACTTGTTCTTTTGCAAGAAAAGCATCAGGTTCCGTGTAGTATGATTCGTATGGAGGGCATTTTATATTAGGATAAGATGATACAAAGAGAGTTGTATATTCTGTTTCCAAAGTGTTTAGGTGGTGTTTTTTGTTTCTAATTTTTTCTACGAGGTCCATAGCTATTATGAACCCCTTGTCACAGTCATCGATCCCACAGTTATA
The DNA here is from genome assembly GCA_964451715.1 of uncultured Desulfurococcales archaeon. GTDB lineage: Archaea > Thermoproteota > Thermoprotei_A > Sulfolobales > Acidilobaceae > Tiamatella. Next base: position 633 of record CAYVIZ010000004.1, read on the forward strand.
GGGTAGTTGTATCCTTACTTTTCCCACGTAATCCCACGTCTTCCTGGGGTGGAGAAAAAGCATTGCAGTCATTTTAGAGGTGACCGCTAAAATAGTATTGCATTCCATGTGCTTTATCCCCCTTAAGTTGGTTATAGAATTATTATTCTAATATAGTTATAATACTTTTTTATTTTTTATATGATATTTTTTATTTTATGCATGATATATTTTTATATGATTATAATCATTATAAATTATATGAGGGGACACAGATGCCCCGTATAAGTAGAAGGGAGTTCCTTAAAATAGCTACGGTGACGTCTGCAGCTGCTTTAGCATCACAGACTGGTGTCGGTCATTTGATTATAAAAGAAAGCGACCCACTTTCGCTAGCGAAGGATATGGTTTCCGACTCTAATCTAAAAGTAAGATATTTTGTGTGCAGGATATGTGGAGGAGGTTGTGTTCTTAAAGGATACGTTACAAAGGATGGAGGTAGGCTTGTTAAAATAGAAGGAGACTCTAGGGACTGGGTATCACATGGAACCCCATGTGTTAAGGGTAAAAGTTCTCTTAAGATGCTTTACGATCCTAACAGATTGAAAAAACCTCTGATCAGGACTAATAAGGATAGAGGATTCATAAAAGACGATAACGGGGCTCTAGTTTCAGTAATAGATCCTAAATGGAAAGAAGTTACATGGGATGAAGCACTCGATCTTGTTGCAGATAAGATTGCAGAAGCGATTAGAGAATGGGGTCCACAAAGCATAGTTTTTATAGGCCATGGAAAAGGCGGGGCTCTAGCCAATCTCATAGGTACTCCCAATATAGTGAAGCATCATACTACATGCCACTCTACATGGGATGTGGGTCTTAAACCTATATTTGGAGGAGTCCCTAATGCTGATATGGTTAACTCTAGACTTATTATAAGTTTTGGTTTTGATCAAGGAGCAGGGAAGTCTAAGAATCCATTTTCATGGCTTTTCGCTGAAGCAAAGAAGAATGGAGCAAAAATAGTGGTTTTCGAGCCTCGTTTATCCGAAACTGCAAACAAGGCTGATGAATGGATTCCAATAAAACCTGGGACAGATGTAGTTGTTGCTCTAGCTATGATTAACACAATCATAGAAAAGGAATTATATGATATAGAGTTCCTGTTGAAATACACGAATGCCCCTTTATTAATAGATATTGATACAAATAGTTATATTAAGGATGAAGAAGGTAATCTAATGGTATACGATAAAGGTTTAGGTAAACCAGTATCTTTCACTAATGCTTCTTCGCCTACCCTTATATGGAATGGAGAATATAACGGGAAAAATGTAGCAACGGCTTTTTACCTAATAAAGGAAAGGGTAAAGAGCTACACGCCTGAGTGGGCTGAAAATATAAGCGGAGTACCAGCCTCGAAAATCATAAGTATAGCCGAGGAATTTGCAACGACCAAACCAGCAAGTATACCTCATTGGAAAAGATCGGGAGGCACGGGTCCTAATAGGGCTCAGGGTATAGAAACCTATAAAGCAATAGCAATACTAATGACACTTACAGGTAATATCGAAATAAAAGGAGGATGGCTTTTTAATAGAAATGCAGGATTTATATCAAAGGCTATAAGCAAGAAACCTAAGAAGAAGTTTTCTGATTTATATCCTATACCAGACGAATACAAGGGTAAGACTATAGATGAAAAAGAAAAGTTTCCTATTTATAAAAAGTACACAAAGGAAGGGGTCTATCAGAAAGTATGGTATAATATTTTAAATGATAATCCGTACCCTGTGAAAGTAATCGTTGTATGGGCTCAGGGATTACAGGCTTTTATGGATTATGATTTAATAGAAAAAGCTGTTAGACATGTGGTAGAGGATAATAATGGTATAATAGTAAATGTTAATATATATCCTGATGAAATGGCCACTCTTGCCGACGTAGTTTTACCCGAAAAGCTATTCTTGGAGGGAGGCCCCTCTATAGGATATTCAAAAAGTTTCGATATATCATACCGTATACATTGGGTCGACGGCATAGAGCCTATCTATCCTGATGTTAAGAGTGAGAAGTGGATAACCGAGAACCTTGCATACAAGATTGGGGAAAAACTAGGTATATCAGGTGATGAACTGAAGTCGAAATATATGTCAGAGTATTTCCTTGTTTCTAGTAAAGAAGCGCTCTATAAAATGATTGATTTGTATAACAAGAAAGTAGGAGTTAATTTAACATTAGAGGATCTCATGGAGAAGAAGATATATTATGTTAACTGGAGGCCCAAAAATCTTACAAAGCTTTCCACTGTTTCAGGGAGAATAGAGATATTCCCGGTGGAATTAGCCACATATGGATATGAACCGTTGCCCATATGGCAGAAGGAGTTCACATATGACGTACTAAATAAGGGAGAACTTGTTTTGGTTACATCAGTATTTTCGATGAATAGGCATTCCAAGACAGTTAATAACGAGTGGTTAAGGTATTTTCTTGCAAAACATCATGCTAATGGAATTTGGATACATCCTTCTACAGCAAAACAACTTGGTGTTGAAGAAAACAGTATTGTCTTACTAGAGGCGGTGCGCCCCTTCAATAAATCTATAGCAGTTCATCTCCCCAAATACAGGGTTGCTGGTATTGTACATATAACCGAGGCAGTTAGACCAGATGTTGTATTTGTCCCCCACGGAACTGGCCAGCTTTCACCTTTCATGGATAGCTATGATTTCGGGTTAAAGGGAGGTGATGGGGTTGTTAAACCCGTTCTCGTCGATTATCATAACCCATCAGCGTCATCCTCAGATCAAGATATCATTGTAAGGGTGGTGAGAATCCATGGTTAGGTATGGTTTTGTGATAAATCTCTCAACGTGTATAGGATGTGGTGCTTGTGTTGTGGGTTGTACTGAGGAGAATACTCTGGAATTGCAAAAGATAAGCAATAGAGCTTATGTGCCTATTGGAGGTAGAAGGGATTTACATCTAGTGGAAAAGGGCTCATTTCCTTCTGTGTATAGGGTTAACTATCATTTAACCTGTATGCACTGTGATAATGCTCCCTGTGTCGCAGTATGTCCTACAGGAGCATCATATAGAAGCGACGAAGGCGCTGTTTTAGTTGATTATGATAGATGTATAGGATGCAAATATTGTATAACTGCATGCCCTTATAATGCTAGGTATGTTAACGAAGCATTAGGGGGTCCCGATAAATGTACCATGTGCATACATAGAGTTAGGGAAGGCTTGGATCCTGCGTGCACGATTTCCTGTCCCACTAATTCTATAATTTTCGGCGATCTTGATGATCCGGAAAGCGAGATTTCGAAATTGTCTCGCCACGCCATACCAATAGGAGAAGAGATGGGAACTAGACCTAAATTATACGTTATTCCACCTTAAAGGAGGTGTAGCTTATTATGAGTGATATTTTGTTTGTTGAACAATCATGGTGGGGTTGGCTTATAGCGGGATATCTTTTCTTAGGAGGTCTTGCTGGAGTAGCTGTTCCTGTTTCATTTTATATATGGTATCGGTATAGAAGCAAGCGGCTAAGCTATGGAGGAGGTGTTGTAGCGTTTGTTGCCATGATTATCGGCTTGCTGCTATTACTACTAGATTTAGGGCGTCCTCAAGAAGTTGCAGCCCTCTTCTTTAACCCTAATATAAACTCTTCATCTTGGATGACCATAGGTACATATATTATAGTAATATTTACGATAGTCACAGCGTTATACATATATCCTTTAATACCTTGGAGAATGCCGTTAAAGGCTATTTTTGGAGAGAATTACATAAAAACAACAGGTTTTATAGCCAGTATATTTGGATTGACAACAGCAGCTTATACTGGCTTTTTATTGTCGGCTGCGAAAGGAGTTCAATTCTGGAATACTGCTATCTTACCTATATTATTCCTGTTATCAGCAGCATCATCAGGTATATGCGGGGTGTATGGAGGTATAGTGATTCCATCTTATCATTTCAGAAATAGAAATGATAGTGATTCCATAGGAAAGATAGAAATAGTACTACGGCGATACGAGCTATTCCTATTGTTAGCCGAGTTGTTTGTTTTGTTCTCCTATCTAAACGTTTCAACTTGGAAAGGGCCTGGTGCCGTTGAATCCGTTAATAGACTAATAACTGGTGACCTATCGATTAGTTTCTGGATCGGGGTTGTACTCCTCGGATTCTTACTACCGTTAGCACTTTTACTAGGTTATGTACTGCGAAAGGAGAAGGTTCCTATAATGTTTTCAGTGGTTATGGGAGCTTCTGTTGTTATAGGAACATTTATTATGAGATATGTTATTCTAGAAGCAGGAGTTATTCCAGTCCCATTATCATAATCATGCTCTTTATTCTTTTTCAATTCTATAGTAGTTTATTAATTAATAATTTTTTCATAGCTTAAAAGTCAATTTCCTCAATGTTTTTATAAACTAGATTAGGGGCTGTGCATGAAGGTTACTCGTGCCTCAACGGGATTATCAAGTATTATAGGTGCGTTAATAGCAATTATTATTCTTGTAAATTCTGTAGCTATAATAGAGAGATATTCCTCGTATGAAATTAATGCCATAAGCAATCACGCTAAAACAGTTCTTCCCACAATGTTTAGGGCTTATACTGTGGGTGATAACGGGATAGTAGTATACAATGGTGATAATATAAAACATAAAGTATTATATATAGTAACACGAAATGGTTCCATTAAAAATAGCAATATTGAAGTTACACCCGGCCAGTCAATCGTATGTGGCTCGTGTAAAGATGCAGTAGCATTAATACTAGAAGATTCCCATATAGTTTATATAAACAATTTCTCTTCCTATCAGGCTATTGGCTCTGATAAATGTTTAAGACTTCTTCCTATTATACAAACAGAAATAGGGGATACGCTAGGTAGGGTTATAAGTTATGAGATAGAACCTGCAATAAATAGCATATTAGTGAGAGAAAAATACAAGCAGGGTAAGCTAGGACTTCAACCTCTGATTAAAGATCTATTGTCGCAAGGATACAAAGCAGAGATAGCCCCTCTGATCAGTAATAGTAGTTTATTAGAGAATTATACCATAAGAATCGATGGTAGAGCACCCCAACTCATTGTAAACATATCTGACAATAGAATCCAGACTAGTGGGACAGGTAGGATGGTATCATACATTAAAAGAGTTAAGAGTTCATATAACGGGATACGAGAATTATCGATATATCCTGTAGAATATAACGATGGTTCTGTTTTATCTTTTGATGACGAAAAATACTATATTGAATATAATTTAAGCTTCTCTTATTATATGAGGTCAATAGAGTTATATCTCAACAATGAATTATATGACACTATTAGAAAGAATAGTTATAGTACAATAAATAGGAATATAAAAATTATAATAAGAAGATATAATCTAACTCATCTAAGTTTCTTTTTAAGCGATTCAGAGATAAATTACACTGCTATCTTACCTATAGGAAATCTTGCTATACGTTGGAATGGAAAGAATAATATCCAGGAACAAGTATTAGTAAAGATTACTCCTGACTTGATAATAAATCTAAATATACAAAAGGAATATTATTTCAAAGTAAAAGGAGATTCTAAGGGATTCGTAAAAACAAAAGTCTCAGTATACCCTTATAGCATATACATATATAATGATAATATAATAACCTTAGAAGGAGACTTCAAATTAGAAGGAAAAGGCAGTATATTTTATGATCATGCAATTAACAAATCAATAATAGCAGAGTATGTTTACAGCTATCCTACGGATATAAAGGTTATTCTGTCTTCATATATAGCTATATTATCATTATATTATACTGGATACAGCTATGATGGTTTACTCTACATTCACCCCCTCATCAGTACTACCCCCATCTTAGAACTGTATCATAATACAACAGACAACACTCTACAAGCTAATTTATATATTCACAATAAATCTGTTACAGGTATATTTAAAATGCTATACGGATTTCGCTCACTTTATATCTACACCCCGGATTCCTATAAGGGTTATCTAATGTACAACTACATAAACCCAGCAGGCAATGTGCAATTATATTATCCTAGATTACTAGAAACAGGAAATATTGTTTTAAGTAAAGAGATATTTCAGATAACCAGTAAGACAGTAATATCATTAAACCAGTATAAAGTCATAGAAGGCAATATAACCAGTGTAAAGATCTGTATAAATGGTATAACAGGGATACTAGAAGCTAAAGGCGATCCATGGTCTAAATTCCTGCTTGTAATTCCTAAAAACTATCATCTATTACCTTCTCCGTATGCTAGTATAGGGGATAACTATGCAATACTAACAATTCCTCAAAGCGGAACACTTAGTATCAACATGACAATAGAATCAGCCATCCCCCCTAGATAATTATACTAGTAGGCTCATGGGGGGTGAATATTATTGGATCCGGTTAATTTTGTCCAAGATTTAACAACAAAAATAACTGCCCTTGCATGGTCTCTCTTTATACTTACATGGAGCATAGGATGGACACTAAAAGGCTCTCCAATACCCTTTTCACGTATAAAAAAGACTGGAGAAAGCCTAGTAGAGGACTCTATATGGGCATCATTCTGGCTTGCAATGGGTACCACAATATTCACACTAGTAAGTTACATAGTGCGTAGCATAACAGGGTGATAAAAAGACGTGTCCGAATACTCATATTTTCTCAGACTTTCACTTTATCTAGCCTTTCTATCCTACTACATAGGTGTACTAATACTAGCCTCTCCTATCCCCCTGTACCACTTTAAAAAGTGGGGTCCAATACTCATAAAAGACGCGATACTAGTGTTTATTCTCTTGATTTCTATAGATAATATACTCTCTTTCATAGGGGAAATATCGTCAATTATAGGAGCTAGCTGGAACGGGTATAATGCATGGATAAGAAATACATTGACGTTTCTAGAAGAGCAACGCTTTATTATTCTGTCTTTTTATTTAGCATTAAAAACGTTCAATGCATCGATAATATATGCAGACTTGTTGGGCCCCTTGCTTAGAACGATATCATATAATATATTCGCGTTATATACATACAGTTTCATAGGAAGCTTCTTCCACAACTATCTACTATTACTGATGAGCATGGGATTGCTGTTTATAGCAATACCATTCAGAATAGGGAGATCAGCCGGTGCATGGTTATTAGCACTGGCAATAGTCTTCTATATAGGTCTACCACTACTTCCAGCATTCACCCAGTACGTTACACCACCATTGGAGCCTGTTTCATCGAACTCAAATGCATTAGCCGTCTTAGGAGTCAGTTATCCTTTAACTAGGCTATCTTTGAGTCAATACAGTACATATCCTCCTCATCTTATCATGGAATTCAAGACATACTATAATGATAAAGAAGTAGTAATAGCTCGATACCTATCTGATGGTTTAATTATAGACACAGACAACCCTGAAAAGGGTCTGCCCTCGAAAAAAGAGTTTAAAGCTTATCTGATAGCAGACGGACTCGCGTTCCCGCTAGAACCCTATCCTGTGAATCCAAGAAAAGATTATGTTGTGACTAATGCAAGACTGACTCTATGCCTAAAGTCTCCTTTAATAGTATGGATGAGAAGCGACTATACAATATTATATAAAAGCAAAGATACATTAAACGTATCTATAGAGTCGTTAACTAAGCATAACGGCACATATAATATTTCCCTCCTGATAAACGGGGATGGATACCTAGAATTACGCTTGCCAAAAGATGTAAACGTGGAAATCGGCTGTGACAACTGTACCGTAGATAAAGGTTCATGGAATTGGCTTGGCCTCTCAGGATATTATTATAAATTAAAACCAGGACCTTCTCCAACTCGGGCTTTGCTTGCCATAGGAAAGAAGTCCGGTTTAAATCCTGATTTGGATGGAATACAATATTATTATGTGAAAGATTTCTTGGGAATAACCACAGATTCTCTATACTACATATTTTCAAATGTATTTTATAGAATTGTCCTTATCCCAGTTCTCTACATAGCCCTGCTCACCCTAATATCTAGACAGCTAGCAAGACTACTAGGTTCAAGAATATTCCCCACCATACCTTTAAGGTGAAACCCATGATAGAAGCAATAATATACACCACAATTATTGGATCCTTATTGATTCTAGCAAGAAACATAATAGCATCTATACAACCAAAAATAAAAAACAACATAAAGATAAGCAATGTTTCCGTAGGAAATAACGGAGAACTCATACTAACCGGAAGAAAAAAGCCGATAACATGTGTAAAATACTCTATCGAACTTCCGTATGATATACTCATATCCTCAGGATCCCTTTCATCTCTATCAAAAAAGCTCGCCGCAACATCTACCCTTAACCCCAAAATAACAACTTTCATAGTGAATACATTTATACCAGTAGAAGGGAGGTTTCTCTACAATAGAATACAAAAAGCCATCAACTACCAAGACTTTTTCAGAGGCCATGTTGACGAAGACCTTTCTATGCTACTAAAAAAGATTCAAAACGAAGTGTTCATCGTCAAATATTTGATTTTATTATGCGCTGAAGATCCGAGTGAAATAGACAGGCAAAAACAGATTATAGAATTAGAAATAAACAATGCAATACCTCGAAGCCGGAATCATATATTCTTGAAAAAAGAAGGGTTCAAATCCAGTAATTTTATAGACGATATTCTATCTCAGGAAATTCCTATCAAGAAAAACAAAATATATGATGACTTTTCAGTACTTCTAACACCATCTCTCCCTAGTCGGGGGCACCATATATGCATAGGAAAAACACGTGAAGGGACTCCTTATTGTCTTTCATGGCCCAAGGATTTCGAACGCCATGTAGGTATAATAGGACCTACGGGATCGGGTAAAACCAGCCTGCTCAGCATTATAGTTAGGCAACTTGAGGAGAAACCGGTTAAAGTATACTTAGTAGATCCTAAAGGCGACCTGATAGAATACTTGGATATACCATTATCATCAAATGCAAGCTACGTAACAATAATTGACGATTTACCATCTTTTACTGACAGCTTTCTAAACGGCGAAGAAAACAAGGAGAGTGTTCTAGTTATAGACGAGGCATGGCGTGTTCTAGGAAAACTCTCGGGCAACGAATACAGTGGTATATCCCGCCTATTCAGAGAGTCAAGAAGCCGGGGCTTAAGAATAATATATGCTACACAAAACCCGTGGGATTTACCTCCTACTATTTACAATAATACTGGAACACTCATCATATTCTCCAACAAAAACATTACCTATGTAAGAGGAGTATCAGAAATAACAGGACTAGGCTTTGACATGTTGTCCGGGTTCATTAATACACGGACACCATTTAACTCTATTGTCCTCAGAAACGGGTATACAATCCCCGACCAAGTTAGAGTTTTTACCCCCCACTGGGGAAGAGGTGAAAACAAGTAACACACTATGAAGGTGTGCTTCAGATATGATTAAAGAAGAGAAAATAATAGTATTCGACGACGTAATAGTTATACCCTCACTATCACCTGTAGAGCCTTCCCAAGTCGACTTAAGAACCATGGTAACCGGTAACATAGAGTTATACGTGCCACTTGTCTCTAGTCCTATGGACACAGTAACCGAGCACCAGATGGCGGTTAAACTGGCCAAGCTAGGAGGGATAGGGGTAATTCACAGAAACATGAGCATAGACGATCAACTTCACCAGGTCATACTCGTAAAGGAGACAGATACTACAAGTTTACTAGAGGACATAGCGTCTAGGGGGAATAATATTAATCTACATCTATCAGGCTCGCGTTGCAAATTGACAATAGAAGACGTAGAACTTTACAATCAAGACGAAATGGACGAGATATTATCTGTTTGCAGGCTAAAGTCGAGGTATCCGATAAAACCTGTCACCGGTAAGGATGGCCTGCTAGCTGTAGGGGCCGCTGTTTCCCCATTTGATTTGAGGCGAATAAAAAAACTAGACGGTGTGGCGGATATTCTTGTGGTCGATGTAGCGCATGCGCATAATGTTAATGTATTAAACTCTCTCTCCAAAGTATCAAGGGATATAGAATCGGATTTGATAGTAGGCAACATAGGTACTAGAGAGGCAGTACTGGATGTTATCGCGAAGCTGGATAAGGTAGATGGTTTAAGAGTAGGCATATCAAGTGGAAGTATATGCAGCACTGGCGAGGTTACTGGTGCCGCCGCTCCTACCTTATGGGCAGTAATAAAAGCCAGAGAAGCCTTGGAGGAGCTAGGCTTACATGGTAAAGTACCAATAATAGCGGATGGAGGTATAAGGAACCCAGCCGACATAGTAAAGTCCCTTATAGCAGGTGCTTCAGCAGTCATGGTGGGGCGTATGATTGCTGGTACAAGAGAATCTCCCTCCCAACTGATAAGTGTCGGAGGAGGGGTTTACAAGCAATACCGGGGAATGGCAAGCCCTTCATCCACTAGAAGGAGGTATGCAGTAGACCGTTACGGTGGGAATGTGAAAAAGGTATCTGAAGGAGTTGAAGGCCTAGTTCCATACTCGGGTAGTCTAGCTAGTGTCGTAGAACACGTAGTCTATTCCCTGCAAGCCGGGTTGGGATACGCGGGTGCTGCAAGAATAAGAGACGCGTGGAAAGCAAGACTAGGGCTTCTCAGCGAGTCGGCTAAGAAGGAGATAAAACCCCATGACCTAGTGACTTAGATGTGCCCTATTTTCCTGTATAGAGATTCTATGGCTGATTCAGCAAGACGCGTTGCTATTTCCCTATACTTTACACCATCCCCCGCGTAAGCGCTCTTTAGAAGAGTTCTCATCGACTCCTCGAGGCTCTCATCGAACATACGCTCAAGAATAAGCTTTGCCAGAAGAGCCCGTCTAGACGCAAGTTTCTCAGCCAGTAAACCACTCTCATTCACATACCTCCAGTGTTCCTCTACAACATCTACTAGCTCGTCTATACCCTGCATCATTATAGCCGATGTTTTAACTAGTCTGGGAGCCCATCTTCCCGTCTTATAGCCTATATCGCCCTTGTCTAGGGAGAATTTAAGATACTCAAAAGTCTTCACAGCCTCCGGCTTATCGCTCTTGTTTACAACGTAGATATCGCCTATCTCCATAACACCGGCTTTCAACGCCTGCACGTCGTCACCGGCACCGGGCATGGTGACTACTATTATCGTGTGAGCAGCATTCATTATGTCTACATCTGATTGCCCCACGCCGACTGTTTCAACTATTATCTTGTCGTAGCCTAAAGCGTCTAAAGCCTCTATGACTGCAAGGCTAGCAGTGCTAAGGCCTCCTTTAAGCCCGCGTGTAGAAAGGCTTCTAATAAAAACATCCTTATCCGTACTATACTCCTGCATCCTCAGCCTGTCACCCATAAGGGATCCATGGGAAATAGGGCTAGAGGGGTCTATCGCCACTACACCTACTCTATAGCCTTTGGAGCGGAACCCCCCTATAAGCCTGGATATCAGGGTAGACTTTCCTGCTCCAGGTATGCCTGTTACCCCTATAACATGAGCCTTGCCACTATCCTTTGAGATCATCTCTAAGAGCTCTAGAGTACGAGGACCAGCATTCTCTATAATTGTTAGAAGCCTGCCAATCGCACGTATATGCCCTTTTCTGGCCTCCTCATACAACACCTTAAGATCTCGTCTCACCGCCATCTCCGATCCTCTCTAATGCAAGTTTACGTACTGTTTCAACTATATGTTTTAGAGATGTTCCAGGCAGAAAGACCGCCTTGACCCCCATCTCCTCTAGTACATCCACGTCGGGTATAGGTATAGTGCCGCCAACCACTACTGGTATATCGTCAGCCCCTTCTTCTTTAAGCAGAGTCATGAGCCTCTTAATATGATGCACGTGGGCTCCGCTTAGAATACTTACTCCTATAACGTCAACATCCTCTTGGAGAGCAGCGTACACTACCTGCTCAGGCGTCTGCCTTATACCGGTATACACCACCTCCATACCTGCATCCTTTAGTGCTCTGGCGATAACCTTAGCGCCTCTATCATGCCCGTCTAGTCCTATCTTAGCTACTAAAACCTTGACAGGACGTTTCACCATTAACCACCGCAGCCTAATATATAGGCGGCTCTACATAGACACCATATACTCTTTTCAACGCACCCATTATCTCCCCTAGAGTCGCGTATGACTTGACTGCCTCTAATATATAGGGCATAACATTGTCTCCCCTTGCAGCAGCCCTCTCTAGCTCCGACAGTGAACGCTGTACTTTCTCATTGTTCCTGACAGATTTAATGAACTTAAGCCTCTCTACTTGCCTTTTCTCTATTTCCTCCTGGTCGAAATCGAGTAGAGGCACATTCCTCACATCATCCACATCCTCATCTACAAATATGTTTACACCCACTATGAATTTCCGCCCCTCATCTACGTCCTGCTGGAACTTATACGATGTCTCAGTTATCTCCCTCTGGGGGAACCCCTTCTTAACAGCCTCTAGCATACCCCCCATTCTCTCGATCCTGTCTATGTACCTCCAAGCCCTCTCCTCTATCTCATCGGTTAGCCATTCAACATAATAGCTACCAGCTAGAGGATCCACGGTATCCGCCACCCCAGTCTCATAAGCTATGATCTGCTGGGTTCGAAGAGCTATCTTTGCAGCAAACTCGCTGGGAACACGGAATGGCTCGTCGAAGCTGTTAGTATGGAGGCTCTGAGTCCCGCCGAGTACAGCGGCTAGAGCCTCTATAGTCGTTCTTACTATGTTGTTCCATGGCTGCTGAGCAGTGAGGCTGACACCAGCTGTCTGCGTGTGGAACCTCATCCAGAGACTCCTCTCTTTCTTAGCGTTAAACCACTCCTTCATAATCTTGGCCCACATTCTCCTAGCAGCGCGGAACTTAGCTATTTCTTCGAAGAAGTTTATATGAGAGTCGAAGAAGAAGCTAAGCCTGGGGGCAAACTCGTCTACTTCTAGCCCCCTGCTTACCAGCTGTCTAACATATTCTATGCCATCAGCCAAAGTGAACGCGAGCTCCTGTACGGCGTTTGCACCAGCCTCTCTTATGTGATAACCACTTATGCTTATAGGATTCCATTTAGGCAGGTTTTTAACACTCCACTCTATTACATCCATGGCAACCTTAACAGCGGGCTCCGGAGGGAACACATAGCTTTTCTGGGCAATGAATTCTTTTAGAGGATCATTCTGCGTTGTCCCCCCTATTCTATCATAGGGCACACCCTGCTTCTCCGCTACAGCGACATACATGGAAAGCAGTACTGGTGCAGGAGGGTTTATGGTCATGTTGGTCGTTACTTCCCCCATGTTTATCCCGTCAAAAATTATCTCCATATCCTTAAGCGTGTCAACAGCAACGCCGACTATGCCGACTTCACCTCTAGCCATAGGATCGTCGGAGTCTATGCCCACTAATGTGGGATAATCAAACGCCAGGCTCAAACCGGTCTCGCCGTGGGATATTAGGAACTTCAGCCTCTTATTCGTCTCTTCCGGACCACCGAAACCGGAGAACATCCTCATAGTCCATAATCTGCCACGATACATTGATGCGTGTATACCCCTAGTATAGGGGTACTCTCCCGGGAGCCCCAGCTTCTCATCGTAGTCGAAGTCTTTTATATGGGCAGGTGTATAGACGCGGTCCACCTCTATGTCGCTTAGTGTTGTGAACTTATCCATTCTCTCGGGGAACCTTCTAAGACTCTTGGGGAGGGTTTCCTTCTCCCATCTCTTGAGGTTCTCTTCTATTGATTTAACAGTATTTTTGTCGAATAAGTGTGTCAACTGGACTCCACCGTGTATTCTAATATTCTGTAATACCGGTAATTTTATTTTTATATAAATCAGTGGTGAACTGCTTCTATATTTCCACTAACTGGTCATTGTTGGACAGCTTATCCAACAATAAATATACCTCCCAACCCACAAGTGTTAAAGGGGGATTGCTAAATGGAAATGTTCTCCGAGGTACTTGGTGAAAAAATAAACATACCAGACGATCCCAAGAGAATAGTTAGTCTTGCACCCGCTATAACAGATACCCTCTACGCCCTAGGACTAGAGGATAGAATAGTAGGTGTAAGCGTTTTCTGCGATAAGCCCGAGAAAGCAAAACTAAAGCCCAAAGTAGGATCCTACTTCAAAGTAAACTATAAACTACTAGAAGAATTAAAACCCGATCTAGTGCTCGTCACCACTGGTGCCCAGAGGGACAGGTTATTCGAGCTCAGGGAAAAGGGTTATACCGTGATCCCAGTGCCTTTACCTGTAAATCTCTTCGACATAATATCCAATACCCTACTTATAGGCATAGTAACGAATAAGCACGATGATGCGAGGCTTCTAGCGATGAAAATGCTGGCCAGAATATATGATATGGCAGAAGAGAACACTATAGGATCCGTGTATTATGAAGTCGACCTAGGAGGACCTACGAGCGCCGGGGGTATAACATATATAGATCACGCGTTGAGGATTATAGGCTTGTCTAATATATTCGGCCACATTAGGACAACATGGATAATCGATCCGGACCCAAGAATCATACTGGAACAGGATCCGGACTACGTTATATACGAGCCTAAACCCTATTCCAGATATAGCGAAGACTATATTAGGAAAAACCTGGAGAAGAGGGGGTTATCAGGTCTAAGAGCATTAGAGAAGGGTAACCTAATTATACTGGAGCCGAACAGTCTAGCTCACTATGGTCCATCACTGCTCGATACCCTGGAAGCAATAAAATATAGGATAAAGTCCACATAGCTTATCTCCCGGTGACCAAGTTGATAGAGCTTACAAACATCCTCAAAAAGGTTCTCGAGCCTCCCGGTCCATCAGGCTTCGAAGACGAGATCAGAGAAGTCATCACCTCCATACTCTCAGAATGGGGTCTTAAGCCTCTAGAAGACGCTATGGGCAACGTTTACGTAGAATACGGTGAAGGAAAAGGAGAAACACTAATGATAACAGCCCACATGGATGAAATAGGCTTAATGGTTACAGGCTCCGATAACAAGGGCAGACTCTATTTTACTCCACTAGGAGGAACACCAGTCTCCATACTAGAGTCAATGCATGTAAAAGTGAAAACAAGCAAAGGCTACATACCAGGGATAATAGGCATAATTCCGCCACATATAAGGAAAGGGGAAACACAGCTCAAACTCGAGGATCTAAGAATAGACATAGGAGCCGAGTCAGAGGATGAGATAGCAGACTTAGGAGTACAACCTCCTACACCCGCTATTCTAGAGCATAAGTACATAGAACTCCGTAGAGGAGAGATAATAGCCGGCAGACCTCTAGACGATAGGGTAGGCGTATCTCTACTGCTAGCCCTTGCACGGTATTTGAGTGGATTAAAACCGTCTAGGAGAATTATATTGGCATGGACTGTTCAGGAAGAAATAGGTTTGAAGGGAGCCTACGCCTTGGCCCACAAGCTCAACGCTGACTATATGATAGCATTAGACACCATAACCTGCTGCAAACCCCCATATACGGGAGGATACACTCTAGGACGAGGCCCTGTTTTAAGGCTTATAGACAGAGCCTATATATCATGCATGCCTATAGCTAGATGGGTTATATCGACAAGTAAAAAAGAAGGCATAAACCTTCAAGTAGCAGCAGCCCAAGGAGGCACTGATGCCGCTGCAGGAGTACATGTAGGCACATGTTCCACCGCTATAACAGTTGCCGCCGAGAACTCCCATTCCACTGTTGAGAAAATATATAAGAGGGATCTGGAGCTCACATATGAACTGCTAGAACGTTTAACAGATAGATTCATCGCGGAAGGAGTGAAGCCTTGAACAGCGTCTACAACTTAATTCGTCTTGCAGCCGAGAAAATAAAATCATTAGATGATACTACGACCGGCGTGGAAGCCAAGAATATCGCCTTGGAGAAAGCGAAAAAAGTATACGAGCTAGCTGTAAGGATTGAACGTTTATCACCCGAGACTCTATACCATTGCATCGATACAATAGAATTACCTGGCGAGCTCAGTGATAAACTGGAGGATCTTTACTCGCTTCTTTCATCGATGGAGGAAGAATTACACAGGTGTCATAGAGAAGCATTATTAAAGCGCCATCATATAAAAGCTTCAGTATACGCTGCATCACTACTAGTGTTCGCGTCATCCGTTTTACTAGCATCTATAAATGCTTCCCCCGGCTTCCTCTTGTTTATATCCACAGCATCAGCGTTGAGTCTAGCCGGAATGGCGCTCAATAAATACATGGCAGGAAGTTTTTCTATACTGGCCTCGGCTTCAGCGGTTACTGTCTACGGGATAATAAGCCTGGCTGAGGGTTTGCATGGTTTAGACATTATGTTTGCTTTAACAACCTCGTTTTTATCAGTGATTATCTCTTTATATAGTATAGTTACAAGGGGTTCAAAGAGTGCCTAGAATACTCCACATAACAGATTTGCATTGTAATATAGAGAATACAGTGGAGGTTTTAAGCCGTGAGGAATACGATATCATAGCTGTAACAGGGGACTTGGAGTGTATAAAAGAGGCTCATATTATATATGAATCCGGGAGAAAGGTGTTTTTCGTTCCCGGAAATATGGATTCCCCCCATATAGTGAGGACGATGAACCAATTAGGCTTAAGCGTTGACGGTCTCTTATCGTCTTTCAACGGTTTAACCATAGGTGGAATAGGCGGGTTAAGCGTAATAGATAGTATGAAAAGGTTAGAAGAAAGCATACGTGAAAGTCATAAGGACATCGATGTTCTCCTATCCCATCATCCCCCTAGAGGTGTTGCTGACTCAACAATATTCGGCATCCACGTGGGCTCTACTCCCTTAAGAGAATTCATTGAAAAACACGAGCCCAGACTGCATTTATGTGGCCACATACACGAGGCTCGAGGTGTTTATGAATTTGGTAATACCATTGTAGTAAATCCTGGACCCCTTAAAGACGGTTATTATGCATTAATAGACATAGGAGATAAAACATATGTCCGCTTGGAGAAAATATAGGATAGAGCCAGCCAGTATGGTGCAGGTCTTTGACTAGCTGCGATATAAATAAAATACTGCCAGTGGTTGAGCACTTCAGAGAAAAAGGGTACTCACTGGAGCCTCTTGAGAACAAGGTGTCACTCTTTGACAGGGATTACCCGTTTGTCCGGCTAGTCATAATGGTTCTAGACAATTCTATAAAGATTTCAGTAAGCATAGACAAGGGAAAGCTATTAGATAACATAGAAGACGATGACTCCCTAGAACACGTACAGAAACTAGTCGATGAACTCTCACTCCAAGCAGACATCATAGCTAGCTTCCTAAGCCCGGTATGCCGTGTTGAAAAAGACCTCGACAGCGTCATGGATGCATACATGCAGCTTGAAAGCATATTAGAAGAAATATAAACACAAAAACCCGGGGGATGACGAGCGCTAACCTCGAAAATAGCTCGATAAGCTTCGTTATATGATCAAGCTAGTGATTAGGCGGTGGCTGTCTGACCCCTCCCAGCACACTCTTATAGACAGGCACCTTCCTAAGAACAGCCTGTAACTCTCGTCTAACCATGCTTAAATCAGATTCATCTACTTTTCTAACGGGTTTAGCTGGAACACCCGCCACTATGGTCTCTGCTGGGATAGTCTTACCCGGAGGCACGACGGCTCCCGCTGCAATAATAGCGTTCTCCCCGATAACAGCTCCGTCAAGAACTATCGCCCCGATACCTACAAGCGCTCCATTACTTACTCTGGCACCATGTATTATAGCGGCGTGACTTACAAGAACGTTGTCACCTATAGCCACGGGCTTACCCGCGGGAGCCTCTATGAGGCTGTTCTCTAATATTACAGTGTTACTGCCTATGATTACCCTGTCATCGTCTCCCCTGATTATTGTCCCATAAAGAACAGCTGAACCCTCACCTATAACCACGTCACCCATAACGCGCGCCATAGGATCCACAAACACGCTTTCATGGATCACGGGAATCTTATCCCCGAAAGGCAGTATATTACCCAGGCCGGCTTCACCTCCTCATGTCACCATTTTCAATGTAGTTCAAATGGAACATAAACGCGCTCTTGAGATCGACAGGAGCATGGCCCCCCTTCTCCTCTGTCCTCTTATAGTAATCCCATAGGAGATCTCTATAGTCGGGATGGGCGCACTTCTCAATTATCAGCTTAGCTCTCTCCCGAAGGCTCAGGCCTCTAAGGTCACAGTAGCCTTGGTCAGTTATAACAACATCAACGTCATGATCGACGGTGTCCACGTGGGGAGTGAAGGGTACAATGGTCGATATTCTACCATTTTTCCTTACGGAGGGTGTTATGAATATGCTCAAATGAGCGGCCCTAGAGAAGTCACCGCTCCCTCCTATACCATTAACTATACTAGTACCCAGTATATGAGTCGAGTTAACATTGCCCATAATGTCGACTTCTACTGCTGTATTTATTGCTATGACTCTGAGCCTTCTTATGAGCTCTATGTTATTAGTTATATCCTGAGGCCTCAGAACAATGTTTTTCTTGATCTCCTCGGCCTCGCTATACACTTTCTCCAAGTTACGGGGAGACAACATGAGGCTGGTAGCTGATAACGCGTCCATCGAACCGTTAAGGTACATGTTTAGTAGGCTATCCTGTATAACCTCAGTCCATGCCCTCAACTCCTTAAATCCTGCCTCCCCCACCGCCTTGAACACGGCGTCGTTTACAGCGCCAACCCCGCTCTCTAAGGGATAGAGACTACGTGGGATCCTACCTGCTTCGACCTCCCTCTGAATGAACTCAAGCAAGTTCTCTGCTATCTTCTTTTCAGTAGTACCCGGCTCAACAGGTTCTCCTCCAACGTCAATACCTTTAGACTCTATAACACCGAGAATCTTGTTAGAGGGAACCCTCACGTAAGTCTCCCCTATTCTGTCCTCGACTCTCTTCAAGGGTATAGGCTCTCCTGGTATTGGTGTGTATATATCATGTATTCCCTTAAACTCGGGGCTCACATCGCGGTTCAGCTCTATTATGACATAACGCGCTTTCTCCACAAACGCGGTCACAGCACCCACACTGCCCGTGGGCACAAACCCCTTATCTGATACTTCAACAGCCTCCACAATAGCTAGATCCAGAGCCCCTGATACATTGTCGAGCCATCCATACCTGACCATGTAAGGCCATTCACCCAGATGATAATCCATAAACTCGACGGCACCCTCATTTATCATCTTCCTAAGCACGGGATTGTTCTGGTACGGATACCTTCTCGCTACAACTCTATTATCGGCAAGAACACCATCCATCGAATAGGCGCTCGCACCGGTTAGAACGGTCAGCCTAACATTCTCCTCTCTCGCCCGTGCTGCTAGGAATCGGGGAAAAGTCTTAGGGTAGCCCACACTCCCAAATCCGCTTGTCCCTATAGTAACATTCTTCTTTCCTATCTTGCTCAGGAAAAGCTTAGCGAGAAACTCAGGATCCTGTATCAAGGTAATACTCTTCTCCAAGGGTCACTGGGCACCTCCTAAAATATCAAATGCAAGATGCGCATATAGTCATAGCTGGGTTCATAACCGTTGGATAACGATTATATTTAAATTAGATTGTATCCCATTTTATGGAAAACAGAAAACACCATTTCTCCATAAAGGAGGTTGAACACTATGTATAAGACTTTAGGTAGACTCGTGACTCTACTGGCCATAGTAGCTTTGCTCGCGTCGGCAGCTGCCCCACTAGTAACGCTAGCCGATACTTATCCATCAAGCGTTAACGGCGATGTCATAAAGATAGGTATGAGCATAAGCCTCACGGGCAAATTCGCCAGCGAGGGTAAACAGGCTCTCTGTGGAGTAAAAGCCGCTATAGACTACTACAATAACAATGGTGGAGTCACGGTTGGAGGCAAGACCTACAAGCTACAACTGGTCTACTATGATGACCAGTCATCCAAGGACCAGGTAAGCAGCCTTTATTCAAAGCTAATAACAGACGATAAAGTAGACTTCCTCCTAGCACCCTATAGCAGCGGTCTGACAGCTGCCGCTGCCCCCCTGGCAGAACAGTACAAGAAGGTTATGCTGAGCCATGGAGGCGCCAGCGACTCTATCTTCCAGCAGGGATACAAGTACATAGCACAGATTCTAGCCCCTGCAAGCAAGTACTTTGCTTCAACACTAGACATGCTTAAGGAGTACCAGAGCCGGATAGGCGACATAAAGATAGCATTCATATACGAGGATGCAGCCTTCTCTACAGCCGTTATCAACGGCGCTAAGCAGCATGCTAAAGAGCTGGGCCTAAACGTTGTCTATGAGAACAAGTACCAGAAAGGTACAACAGACTTTTCAAGCTTCATAGAGGCGGCCAAGGCAAAAGGAGCAAATGTGCTGATAGGAGGAGGACACTTCGAGGACGGTAAGGCACTCGTGAGCCAGGCACACAACCTGGGATGGCACCTCAAATTTATAGGTATACTTGTCGCGCCAGCACAGCCACAATTCTACGATGAACTCAAGGATGTAGCCAACGGTGTAGCATATCCTGCGCAGTGGGCTGTCTCACTGAACTATAACCCCGACACGGCTAAGAGCATGGGGCTGACATGGGCTGGACCAACTGAGGATGAGTGGCTCAGCTACTTCCAGAAGGAGTGCCCTGACATAAAAGCTCCTGCTTACCAGGCGGCAGAGGCTGGGGCTGCAGTTACTTTCCTAGTGGAGGCTGTTAAGGCTGCTGGAACACTGGATAGCACCGCTGTAAGGCAGGCTATGAACAACCTTGACTTAATGACCTTCTTCGGCAGACTGAAGATTGATCCTCAGACAGGATTACAAATAGGACATAAAATGGTTGTCGTACAGTGGCAGAATGGTAAGAAGGTAGTTATATATCCCAAGGAAGTAGCAGGCGCTAACCCGTTGTTCATGGCTCCTGCGTGGTGGCCTCAGCAGACCTCAACAACGACTCAGCAGACCCACTCCACAACGAGTACACAGCAGCAGACGTCTTCGTCGCCTACACAAACAGGTACCAGTACCACTACTAAGGAGAAGGGAGGATCTAATGCTGCATTGTATGCCGGCGTAATAGTGGTTATCATTATAATAATAGCTGCTATATGGTTTGCCACTAAAAAGTAATGAATCATATTATTTAGACTCATAGATTTTTTATTTACATTTAATTATTCTATTAATCAGAAAAACTTTTAAGTAAACACGAATTCTATGAACATTTATATACTAACTATCTACAAGGATTAGATAATAGTGTCTCTATCCCATTACTTAGGGGGATGCTTAATGATAGAACTAACACTTACAGGAGATGCCTTCCTTAGAGGCATAGTAATAGGACTCATCTATGGCAGCGTGCTAGGAGCAGTCGCCAGCGGATTGACGATAATCTGGGGTGTAATGAAGGTTGTAAACCTGGCACACGGACACATACTAGTATTCGCCGCAATGATGTCAGCATTCCTATACCTAACCTACAAAGGCGCTGTATGGTTCACACCGCCTATAGCATTTATATGGATGGGCATACTGGGACTAGCGTTTGGAGCCTTCTTCTACTATGTAACACTACACCCAATAATAGGACACGTCGACACCATGACACTCAAATACGAGATGAGCAGTCTCATGGCAACATTCGGCTTCGGCATCGCGTTATATGGAATACACTATTTCCTACCAAACATAATCCCCTCATACAGCACGGAACCCTCAATAGGATTCTCAATAGGCGGACAAGGACATACATACATATCATTCCTAGGAGTCACCATAGAAAAATCCAAGCTACTCATGGCGGCATTGAGCCTCGTCTTAGTGATCGTGGCACACGGGATAATGAACTGGACCTCTATGGGCCTTAAGATACGTGCAGTAGCACAGGATGCTCGAGCCTTATCCCTCGTTGGCATAAACCCCGTCAGGATAAAATTACTAACAACAATAGTAGCCACGGCATTCGCCATGAGCTCCGGTGTATTATATCTGGGATACGCTAATAGTGTTACACCATTGTCCGAAACGATAGTAGCCCCTCTATGCTTCGTCATAGTGGTATTAGGTGGATTGGGAAGCGTTATTGGAACCTATATGGGAGGACTCCTCCTAGGCGTTATCTACCAACTCGTGCTAGAATTGACTGCCCAGACTCAGCAGTTTGCCTTTGTAGTAGCATTTGCCGTGCTCATAATAGCCTTGGTCTTCAAGCCTAACGGTGTCTTCGGCAACATTGAGGAGAAATTGTCTAGGCTGAGGAGGTGAGCACTGTGAATATATCACGTCTAGTAAGCAGGAAGGGGTTCATAATATCGACTTTACTTGTATTCTTCTTCCTAGTACTAGGCCTACTCGGCAGTAACGGCGTCATATCAAGGCTCTACATAGCAAATGGCACCGATCTAATGTACTTCATAGGAATTGGTCTCGCCATGGCCATAATAATGAGCTATACTGGATACGTCAGCTTCGGTCATGCAGTATTTGTAGGCATAGGCTCCTTCTCGGCTGCCTATATACTTGCAGTTTTCAACAAGCCCCGCATAATGGAGTACATGGCCCAGCATGATAGAATAAGCAATGCAATGCTTTCAACATACTTCATAGAGAGCCTCCTACTGGCATCTATAATAGCCCTCCTAGTCGCAGTAGGAGTGGGTTACGCGGTTCTAAGGCTGAGAGGAGCGTTCTTCGCCATAGCGACTATCGGCCTAGACTACGTGGTAATGTACCTAGTGATATACATAACTTCAATGATATCACCGTTCGGGGGAGACGAGCTTCCTAACCCTAACATGGGATTAACCGACATGACGTTCTACTGGATGCATTTCATATTATTCATAGCAACGATATACACTGCTTACCTAGTAAAAGTAAGTAAATTCGGATACGGGCTCGCCTCGATAAGGGAAGACGAAGACGCAGCCGAGGTTATAGGTGTAGATACCTTCAGATACAAGGTCTACGCCTTCGCGCTAGCCGCTGTGTTAGCCAGCTTCTGGGGTATAGCAAGCGCGTTCAGAAAATCCTATACAACACACGACTTCAGCCTCCTCATAAGCATAGTCATGATAGTAGAAAACGTGGTAGGAGGCCTGGGAACCTTTATAGGACCAATAATAGGCGCTGTAATATACTATATTCTAAACTGGCTACTGATAACCACGGCAGGACAACTGGCCCTAGTCATACTCGGCGCGTTCGTGGTAGTAATAGTTGCATTCTTCCCCGAAGGCATAGTAGGCCTATTGAGAAGGAAGATTCCATCCCTGAGAGAGTGGCTTGAGTGAGGTGATGCCTTTATGGGAGAGCCTATACTTATCGTGGAAAACGTGACAAAGAGGTTCGGCGGACTGACTGCTCTAAGCCAGGTGTCATTCAATGTTAATAAAGGCGAAAGATTCGGCATAATAGGCCCTAATGGCGCCGGGAAAACAACACTATTCAACGTCATCAACGGCGTATATAGACCGGATACTGGGAGAGTAGTATTCAAAGGAACAGATATAACAAACTGGCCTCCGCACCGCAGAGCCCGGTTCGGCATGGCCCGTACACACCAGGTAGTAAAGCCCTTCAGCGAGCTCACAGTACTGGAGAACGCTATGATAGGAGCATTATTCGGTCCCAGGCACAAGGATATAACCGAGGAAGAGGCAAGGGAGATAGCGCTCGAAACACTAGACTTCCTAGGCCTCAAGGAGAAAGCAGGTCTACCAGCAGGTTTACTAAATGTTCAAGAGAAGAAGCGCCTCGAGCTGGCCCGCGCCCTCTCGTCTCAGCCTGAAATACTCCTACTCGACGAGGTTCTCGCAGGCCTCGTGCCTAGTGAGATTGAGACTATGGTAGAGCTTTTGAAGAAGATAAACGAGGAGAAAGGAGTGACAATCGTGATGATTGAGCATGTTATGCATGCTATAATGAATCTGGCTGAGAGGATGATAGTACTCGACTTCGGCAGGAAGATAGCGGAAGGATCCCCGGAGGAGGTGGCTAACAACCCTGAAGTTATAGCCGCATATCTAGGTAATCCCGAGCTTGCACTTAAGTTTGTCAAGAAGGGGTGAACCGTTATGCCTGAACCTGTATTGAAACTAGAAAACCTAGTATCAGGCTATGGGGAAACAGAGGTTCTCCACGGAGTAAACCTAGCTGTGGAAAAGGGTACTATAACAACACTCCTAGGCTCCAATGGCGTAGGCAAAACCACGACTCTATGGACTGTCTCCGGAGTCTTAAAGGCTTGGAGCGGCAAGGTCGTATTCCTAGGAGAGGATGTTACTACGCTACCCTCCCATAAGAGAGTAGAGAAAGGACTGATACTGGTTCCGGAAGGGAGGAGGCTGTGGCCCCAGCTTACAGTATACGAGAACCTGTATCTAGCCGCGTTCACTGAGAGGGCTAGAAGAAAATTCTCGGAGAGCCTCGAATTAATATACAACATGTTCCCCAGACTCAAGGAGAGGCTCAGACAGAAGGCGGGCACGCTCAGCGGTGGAGAACAGCAGATGCTAGCCATTGCAAGAGGACTCGCCTCCAACCCAGAAATACTAATGATGGACGAGCCGAGCCTAGGCCTTGCACCTAAACTAGTACAGGACATAGCCAACGTTATAAAAAGACTTAGAGACGAGGAAGGCCTAACAGTCCTCCTCGTAGAGCAGAGCGTTCAGATGGCTTTAAACATAGGAGACTATGGCTACGTCATGGAGAACGGCAGAATAGTACTAGAGGGTACAGTAGAAGAGCTCATGAATAACCCCAAATTCAAGGAAGCCTACCTAGGCATGTAACTCCTCTCTCCAGTTTTATCAGTATTAACCCGAGCCTCTTCATACCCCCTACCAACGAAGGGGTTCTGTATAGCCAGTGGTCATCATTCGAAAACAAAGAGGGGAATTAGGGATCTCCCGGTTTTAAGGGTCTCTTAGAAAAGAATAGTCTTCCCTTCGATTATAACATTCGTGATCTTCTCTATGTTACCTACGATCTCCTCTATTATACCCCTAATTTCTTCTCTGTCACTTGCCGAGAGGCTTCTACCATTTCCGGGGTTAACCTTCACACTGGCTACTAGCGGCTCGTTTATGGGTCTCCCTATCTGGCTTAAGAGCTTCACATAAACCTCTTCTATGTCATCTAGTGTCGCCGCTATCTTGTCGGCTGCAATCATGGCTGCGACATTATAGATTTTCCCTACATGGCTCACAGGGTTCTTACCTGCAGTGGCTTCTAGGCTCATGGGCCTCAAAGGTGTTATAAGCCCGTTTACACGGTTTCCTCTACCCGTCATCCCGTCATCGCCATGCTCCGAGCTTGTTCCTGTATAAGTCAGGTAGAATATGCCCTTGTCAGGCATGTCTCCCGTGTTGATGTATACGTTTATCTCGTAGTCTGGCACAAGCTTTGAGGCCAAGTCTAGCACGAGCTCTCTAGCCTCTTCTTTTATCTCTTGGTATTCCTCGCCATCCGATACGAGGCTTGATACTATTGCCATCGCTATTGTTAGGTCTATAGTTTTATTACGCCTTAAACCCATAACTTTGATGTCCTCCCCTATTGCTGGTATCCTAGTTTTGACATCTTTACTGTTAAGTAGGCGCTCCGCCTCAAAGACGAGTCTCTCAAGAGGGGAGAGGGGGGCGTATCCTACTCCGAAGCTAGTATCGTTTGAGCGGGGTACTTCTTTTGCAGTGTCAAAGATGCCTACTAGATCCGCGCTGCCCTTCCCTATCTTATAATCCACCACAACGTGCTCTTCGGGGTCGAGGAATCTCATGTTCTCTTTTATCCAGTTCTTCACGGCACCAAGTATTATTGATCCTATTGGAACCTCGTCGGTGCCGTCGTCTGTTTTCACTGTTGTTGTGGCTCTTCCTGAGACGATTATATATATAGGCTGTATAATGTCGCCTCCCCCGAAGTAGGCCTTAGCCTGGCCTCCTACTAGCAGGGTCTTGTCAAGGTTATGGTGGAGTATTCTGCCGTAGTGTCTGAGATAGTACTTGCTGAGCTCCCGGCTAGCTATCTCGCTTGCCGAGTCAGCTATGTAGTCCGGATGACCTAAACCCTTCCTCTCAACAAGCTCGGTTTCAAGAGAGTGTACAGGCGGGTGCCTGTATTCCTCGATGTAAAGGTTTTTGACCATTCTATTCCACCTTCAAGCCTATCATCCTACCCCTTCCTACGGAACCCTGTATTCTTGAAGGAAATAATACGTGGCTACAACAAATATATTAGTTTCCCCGAATGAGGGATTAACGATGCCTATGAACCCTTAGGCCGGAGAGCTCGTCTAGAACATGTTCTATCCTGTTGGAAACTATGTTCAATAACACTCTAAGTGCATCAGGATTACCAGGTATTACGAGAATCAGCTTATCGCCTGATACAAACCCGGTTATCCTTGAAGCCCAAGCAGTCGATACTCCCTCGTTGAACGAGACGATCCTATGTATATCCCCAATACCGGGCAACTCCTTATCCGCTAAAGGCCTTACAGCCTCGACACTAACGTCCCTAGGAGACACACCAGTACCACCCGTCACTATAACTAAGCGGCAACCGCCAAGCAGTAAACGGGCAACAGTATCTCTTATTCCGACGAGGCTATTACCTATATAGTAGCTTTCAGGTATAAACCCTTTACTCTCAGCCCACTTTTCAAATAGATCCCTCGATTCATCCTCCTTCTCCTTCAAGAGTATTGAATCACTGGTGACAACGCGGCAAACTCTCGTCAAAGCTTTTCACAGCTCCACAGTTTCAAGCTGTCTTAAAACATAAATCCTAGTCTCCTCTAGACTGGGAATCCTTTCCACTATACGTCCATTATCCATAATCTTCTTAGTCAGCCTTACAGGATCAGAGCCGTCGGGACACCTCGGGGTATCCCCGTCCAACAATGAGTACACCTGGCTTCCGTCGCCGCATTTATATAGAGCCTTCGCACCGGGGAGTTTTCCTCTCTTCGTAACCTTCTCCCATACCCCATTCCTGTAAACCTCTACTATGTCCATGCTTATGTCAACATTCTTAGGCCACGCTATACTGGTCCCTACTCCAAACCCGTCAACCACGTCTCTAAGCTCTTGTATGGAATCCTCGTCTATACCGCCGCTAACAAAGATTTTTACATCCGTGTAACCGTTTATGTCGAGAGTCCACCTCACCTCTTCAACGATATCCTTCATCCTCCCCCTCCTGCTGCCGGGAGTGTCTAGTCTCACACCGAGCAGTTTGTCGCCTAATTCTTTTGCAGCCATAAGCGCCTCCATCCTCTCATCCATAAACGTGTCAACCAACGCTATTATAGGGGAATCCCTCGCATATACTTCGGCATAAGCCTTCCACGCCTTCACTTGGTCGCCGAACACTATTATGAGTGCATGAGGCATTGTACCCTGAGGCTTTACTCCTAGGTACTTCTCGGCTAGGAGACCGCTTACACCATCTAGTCCACCCATATAGCTATACTTATCCAGAACGATGGATATCGCTGGATGAGCGCTTCTGAGCCCGAAGAAGAGAACAGTCTTATCCCCTGCAAGCTTCTTTATCCTAGCCGCCTTAGTAGCTATACTCGTTGCATGCCTGAGTATTCCTAGAATAGCAGTCTCCAGCATAGCCATATCAGAGTACCTGCCCTCTATAACCATTAGAGGCGCCTTCTCCCTGAAGAAGGTTCCCTCGGGAACAGCGTAAACGGTGAGATCCTTATCCTCCATAAGGGACAATGCCTCGGAAAGACCCGCGAAAACCGCCCATTTATAGCCGCTGGGAAGCTTGTACGAGTGAACCTCCATCCTAACCCTAACATCCTGCAGGCCCGCATGTTCCAGTACCCTCTTTGTTCTATAGAAGTAGACGTCTGTCACCAAGCCTTCCCTTATCTCGTCTATTGAGGGGATGATAACCGTGCTATCCACTAGTATGCACCTCTCGCAGTCAATCCTCTCCATGGATGCGTATTTTCACGCCTCTAGAAAATATATGTATATGAGAACTAATCTTATATGACAGGTAGATAAGAGAATCACCGGCAGGTGTCAGGAGGGGTTAAGAAGGCGTATATCTCCCTCTCCAAGCCTTCTTAACAGGGATCCCCCAAGGCGTGCTGACAACATTCAACTCCTTACATGGCACTGTGAATCTATGCTTAACCTTATGCAGGAGAGGTTCAGCCCTCCCGGATATCCAGCCATCATCTACACTATAGCTCCCGGGTGCCACGTAGGCACCAACTACTTCGCCTACTACAAGCTCGCTTGAACCAAAATCCACATACTGCAATACACGAGACACCAGTACACCTAGAAACCCCAGGGGAACCGGGATGCTTGCATCCTTCTCCCATGGAACCACTCTAATACCCGTCTTCTCCACCTTGTCTATCTCCCTCCTGCTCCAAGTACCCACGAACTTTACTAGTTCTGCCTGGCTAGAATCAGGTACTGCGAGGGTAAACCAGGGATACCTCTTCAGCAGAGTCCACGAGTAGTTACTCTTCTCCACAACAACTCCTATACGTGGAGGCGTCTTAGATATGGGGGTGACCCAGCTTTCCGCCATAACATTCACATCTCCATTTCTTATTGATCCTGTGAAAAGCAGGTAAACTGGATAAGGACGCAGGAGCCTGAGAACCTTATCCTTAACCTCGCTATACCCGTTCAACGCTTGTTTCCTCCTACTCGTAGATTTATGAGTATTGATAGTCTATAATAACCTAGACCCACACATGCCCTCGGGGTGTTCCGCGGTTTTGAGGATTGCTGGTATACTACTGTTGGGAGGAGCGTCTAAGAGGTACGGACGTCCCAAGGCGTTGGAGAAGCTGGGAGATAGGACTTTTCTCGAAATAGTGTTTAAGACTCTCTCCCTCGTGTCAGACGAGGTTTTTGTGTCTTACTCAGATAAAACTCCCCTGGAGGCTGTCGAGTTAGCCAAGAGGCTGGGAAGCGTTTTGGTGCATGATCGGGATTTACCATGCAATGGACCCCCACGGGGGATAGCAAGCATCGCTTCTAATTCAGAGGATGTAGACTGGTTCTACATCATAGCGGTGGATCATCCCTTTACTTCTATGGAACTACTAGAGAGGCTTAAGGATATATCTCTAAAATATAAGGTCAATGCTGCTACACCTTTAACTGCCAAGGACTATCCTATGGTAACGCTAGGATTCATCGACTCGGAAACACTTTCTAGGTTCAAGGATGCTTGCATGGTAAAGAAGGAGTTTTCCAGGGTTACTGACCTCTATAGGGGGGCTAGTAGAACGTTATACGTGGGATGGAGTATGCTGACTAGTAATCCGAGGACAATGTTTAATGTAAATACACCTAATCCTGGGAACGCCTCCGTTCCACCTCTCTACGAGTCTGTAATAGCAGAGGGCAACATTTTCTCCAAAGCCATAACCTGCCTCGAGCAGGGGGATCATGGCTGTGCGGCTAGAGAGTTCATGTTAGAGTCCGACATGTACTACTCGCTCGGCATCACCCTGCTTGGAGACCATGCTTTTAGGGATGCGGAGAGGTTTAGTGTTATATAATTTGTATTTATTCCATTTTAACCGTGAAAAATTAGTAAATAAGCTTATTACCCTGGCATGCACCATTAGAATTTGTATAGATGAAAGAGGTGCAGTTGAATGGGTGCCTTTCTCCAGGGCAATGAGCTGCTTCTCCTATTGGCAGTTTTATTGCTTATATTAGGACCTACCAAGCTACCCCAACTGGCTAGAGGCCTAGGCCAAGCTATGAGGGAGTTCAAGAAGGCGAGCCAGGGATTATATGACGAGGAAACGGTGAAACAGGTTAAAGAAGTAGATAGAAATAAGGCTAGTCCTAGTGATGTAGATACCGAGACGTTGAAGAAACTAGCAGAAAAACTGGGCGTGTCGACCGAGGGTAAGAGTGATAAAGAACTCGTGGCAGAGGTTCTCTCCAAGGCTAAGGAGAAAGGGCTCATATAAAGAAGAGTTTACTTTTTCACTAAGCCTCCATCAATAGGTATACTGAAGATCCGTCTATAAGAGTTTATCACTCTATGCTTCAAATACAACATATTAAAGGCTATCGACACTTTCCAATAAAGTATAGTGATAGTCTGGTGTTGCTGGATTGGGAGAGCTCCGTAGGGAAGTTATTGAAGACGGTATACCGCCTGGTGACAGAGAGAAACCTCTCATGGATCACCTTGTAGAGCTCTCCTATAGGCTTAGAAGAATATTTATCGCAGTAATAGTTGCCGGAGGAATACTATCATTCCTACCTATAGACACTAGATACTATATTCCCCTAATAAGCTATTTTCCTAATATGGTCATAAACCACGTTCTCCCCAGCAAGGTAACCTGGCACGGGCAGACATTCGATGTTCACATCGCGCAATACAATCCATTCGCGGGCTTTAACCTCCTCATAAAATCAGCCCTCCTACTAGGCCTCCTAGGAGCCAGCCCTGTTATAGCACATGAAATATATGCATACATAGAGCCCGCATTATACCCCAGCGAGAAGAAAGCCGTGAAAACCCTCTCACTAACAGCTATAGGCCTCTTCATGCTAGGCGTCCTAGTCGCCTTCTTCGTAGTCCTCCCCTTCGCGTTCAGAGTCATGATAATAACATCAGCCGCCGTGGTCGGCTCCCAGACCCTCGTGGCATTCTCTGATGTAGAGCAGCTCTTCACGACTATAATACTAATAGCCGTAGCCACCGGAGTAGCATTTGAGGCCCCCCTAATAGTATACCTCCTAGTAGCATTCAACGTCGTTGACTCAAAGTGGTTCGAGGGAGAAAATAGGAAGTTCATACTCTT
>CAYVIZ010000004.1:31567-44880 GCA_964451715.1 uncultured Desulfurococcales archaeon
AGAGGTGACGTGTTTTGACCGTGGTTATAACAGGTAAACTCCTTGATAGTATAGGAGAACTCAATGTCCACACCCTGATATACGATAAGGAAAGCGTGGAAGACGCTATCATAGCATCGGTTCTAAAGGATAAACCCGTTCTAGGAGTATACAATAATGCTTGGAAACGATACGAGGCCGTGGTACATGAAATAGAAAAGAAAGGAGGAAACAGGTTCCTCTATGAGCCACTGGATCCCATAGAGTTCACTTATATAGGGATGGAGAACG
Organism: uncultured Desulfurococcales archaeon; assembly: GCA_964451715.1. Lineage (GTDB taxonomy): Archaea > Thermoproteota > Thermoprotei_A > Sulfolobales > Acidilobaceae > Tiamatella. Next base: position 31,838 of record CAYVIZ010000004.1, read on the forward strand.
CTAAACAGCTAATCTATGCTAAACACTCATCTCTACTAATGTTCCGTGCACAGAACGCTATGTACAAAGCAAGACCAACCAAGACTGTAGACAGAAGAGCCCTACTCACATCCCCTCTCAAAGCTATAATGGACTATTACCCTGCACCCATAATGGCCCAGCCGGAAACGTGCAAAGCATGGAAATACTGTAACAACTGCATAGGATCCTGCCCGTTCAACGCCCTTGAAGGCAAGCCCCCCCAGGTGATACTGGATAAATGCACGGGATGCGGAATATGCACAGGCTCGTGTCCCTTTGGATTACTATTTATGCCGCAATGGAACATTGAGTCCTTCTCATACCTGCTCACAATAATCAGGAGAACGATAAGCAGGCCTCTTCACCTCGTAGCTGCTTGCAGGTCAACGCTAAAAACCGTGGAGCCGCCGCCTACAGAGAAAAAGGTCCACCCAACACTCTTTATAGGAGTCGAATGCCCCGGATGGATAACAGACTATCACGTAGTGGAGGCGGCCTCTCATGGCTTTTCCATCACAGTGTTATGCGATGAGTCCCAGACCGAGAAATGCGGCGGCCATAGAATATTCGAGGAGAGGCTAACTCGTACTTCACAGCTCGGTACCACTCCAAAAATAATAAGTGACCCAGCACAGCTGATGGACGTGCTTAGTGAACCGCCAAAAGCTAGGATCCTAGAGGAGAATTACTCTATAATACAAGACAAGACAAACACGTACAAGATACTTCAAGCCTACGGAGTAGACTCGATAGAGTTTTCAGATCCACTAGTAGGACTTGTAGAGGTGGACACCGATAAATGCCCGGTCTGCGAGGCCTGCTCCAACCTGTGCCCCTTCCGTGCTCTAGAGCTCAGAGACGAGGAGGATAAACGGAAACTAGTCTTCCTCGCAGGCAACTGTACCGTATGTGGGGTTTGCGAGGAAATATGCCCATATAACGCTATCAAGCTTAGATACAAGTATAACTCAGAGGTATACAATACCCCACATGTGCTGGCAAAGGACGAGATAGCTAGATGCCGTAAATGTGGTAGACCGATAGGCTCTATGAAACACCTCAAATCACTGGAGAAGAAGCTCAGAGAGTCAGGTGTCGATGAGTGGGCTCTAGAACAGCTGTGGCTTTGCAATGAATGTAAGATGAAAGCCGTGATAGAGAGACAGCTAGGAAAACAAGGTTCTCCCTAAGCTTGCATCAATGCCGGAGAGCCTTATACCCAGGCAGTCTTCCGACGAGTTCCTTCATCCATTCAGAGTTGAGTATATCCCGGAATACTTTTACACCCCTGTTATCTATTTTATTCCCTGTAGTATAACACTCGTAACGCTCCCATGTAACATGCACAAATGGAAGACCGTAACGCTCAGCATAATATCTTGCAACAAGCCCCACTCCACTCATCCCCAACGCTATGGCTTTCACTGTTTCATCATGGGTATAGAACTTCCTATTGTACCCCTTCACCTTAGCAGTGTCTACGTTATGACTGGATAGGAGGAAGTCGAGATAGACGCGTGTCCCAGAACCATCGTTCCGGTTAGCCAGGGATAAGATGCCTTTATTCAATTCGTCTAGTATTTCTCCCAGAGACTCGAATGAATAACTAGGATTATAGGCCATCACGAGCTCCCTGAGGAAGCCTCCTAGAAGCACGGGCTTCTCTATATAGTATTTTTCAAGATAGGTCTTATTGTACTGGCTCTTCTCCGGGTCAAAGAGGTGGATACACGCTATATCCGTCTCTCCCAGAGAAAGCATTGCAAGTGCCCTAGAAGAACCTGGATGTATTCCCTCGACAAGTAAGCCATTTTTCCTTGCCTCTTCCACGGCAAGCTCTATCAGGTGGTCATGGCTGTAGGATACTATTAGGTCCGGGGGCTTTACTGGAGCTCTATAAGCCTTGTTTTTACCTATACACTGTTCTAAAACCTTCATATGGGATTCCAATATCCTGACAAGCTCCACTGCTCGAGGAGTAAGCCGTGTACCCCCTTTTCTCCCTCCCCCCTTCCATGTTTCTACAAGTTTTTCCCCCAATATTTTCTCTGCCTTGTTTATCTTCTCCCATGCCCTAGAGTAAGGTATTCCAAGTTCTCGTACAGCCTTGAGTAGTGACCCCTTCTTGTCTATAAGACTTAGAAGTAGTGCTGTCTCTGAATCTATGATAGGCGTTCCTTCTTCTATTATTATGATGTCATATTTTATCTCCACGGTTCCCAGCTTCCCCTTATGGGCATTTATACACTGGGTTTCATTATTCTACAATGGGAAAACTTAAATTATCCGTTATCGAAAAACGGATAACAAGGTGATTCATTTTGAACAAGAAAATAGCTATAACCATTGTACTCCTATTAATAATAGCAATAGCATCCTCCTATTCATATACGTTAACACGTCAGCCAACAAGGCTCCACATAACAACAACCACAAGCCTATACGCCACCGGCTTACTCGACTACTTGTCGGATAACTATGAGAAGGTCAACCCCAGAGTAGAGGCTTCTTTCATAGCAGTAGGCAGTGGCGCCGCCCTTAAAATGGCTGACAAGGGAGACGCTTGCATGGTGTTCGTGCATGCACCTAGCTTAGAGAAGCAGTATATAGAGAAAGGTACATTAAAGGACCACTATATAATAGCTTATAACTACTTCGTTATAGTAGGTCCACCGGACGATCCGGCCGGAGTCAGTAAAGCCCACAACGCCTCAGAAGCCTTCTCTTCAATATACAAGGCGGGAGATGAGGGTAAAACTCTCTTCATAAGCCGCGGGGACAACTCTGGTACAAACGTGAAGGAACTCTCTATATGGAAAGCAGCTGGACTAAACCCTGAAGGGAAAAACTGGTATCTCGAGTCAGGCCAGGGAATGGGCCAAACACTGGTTATGGCTGATGAGAAGAGGGCCTACACACTGAGCGATATAGGAACATTCCTAAAATACAAGAAGGACGGCACAATAAAGACCCTCAAAGTCCTCTACACTAATGATACCGAGCTGATAAACATTTACAGCATGTACATCGTGACAACCTGCAAGGGTAAAGAGTTAGACGCGGCTAAGGGCTTCTACAACTATGTAAAGACTCACCTGGACCTGATAGGCTCCTACGGCATAGACAAATATGGACAGCCGCTCTTCTATTCAGCCCAGGGAAAGGAGCAGGAGCTTTATAGTATATGGGAGGAACTAGCCAATCAGTAGGTATGACGTCATGAGCGAGATATTAGGCACGACGATAAGATCCCTCTACATCTCAGGCTCCGCCACTCTTATTTCCTCACTCTGGAGTATACCCCTAGCCTATGCTCTAGCCTCATCCCGCAAGTCTAGCCAGATAGCCAGTCTACTCGAGGCTCTGGTAGGGGTCCCAACTGTGCTTGTAGGGCTTCTTCTCTACTTACTCCTCAGCAGACAGGGTCCTCTAGGAATCCTCGGAATGCTCTATACACCCCAAGCAATAATACTAGGCGAATCAATACTAGTCACGCCCCTACTAACCAGCGTCGCTTTCCGCGTGCTACGCTACTCCATAGAAACCTACGGAGAACTCGCATATACTCTAGGTTCAAGCAGCCGCCAGGCCATGGCCCTAGCGGTCACGCAGAGCCTCCCCGGCCTAGCGTCTGCTATGGTTATGGCCTTCTCTAGAGCAATAGGTGAGCTCGGCGTGGCGTTACTTGTAGGAGGCAACCTTAGAGGATACACGAGAACTCTTACCACCGCGATAGCACTAGAAGTGTCAAAGGGAGAGTTCCAAGACGCTATAAGCCTTGGTACAATACTAGTCGTCGTAATGGTACTCATATCTTTTGTACTAAGGCTTCTCAGGAGGCTGCAGTAGCATGGAGCCAATAATGGAATTGAGGAACATAACATTCTCATATAACGGTAGAAACCCGGTCTTCAAGAATGTAAACATGAGGCTCGAGGGGAACGGTGTCCACTTTGTAGTCGGCCCTAACGGTGCTGGGAAAACAACGCTCCTCAAGATAATAGGCCTCCTATACAGGCCTACCGGAGGAGAGCTAAGATTATGGAACGAGAACCCTTGGAAAGACGGGGACCTACTAACAAGGCTTCGGAGAAAAATCGTTTATGTACATGAGAAACCCATACTTCTAAGGGGGAACGTCCTCCAAAATCTCCTGTACCCTCTGACCAAGATAAGAGGAATAGATGAGAAGGAGGCGCTTTCCAGAGTGAAGAAAATCTCTGACTATATGGGGATAAATGATCTCCTTCAAAGAGATGTGAGGAGCCTCTCTGCGGGGCAAGCACATCTAATAGCTGTAGCACGAGCTGTTTCCCTGAATCCGGACATACTGCTATTAGATGAACCCTTCTCCCATCTAGATACAGAGAAAAAGAAGCTCCTCGCAGCAATGATCAGAGAAGAGGGAAGCAAAAAGCTTGTGATAATAGCTACGCACGACACTTATCTCGCATCAAAAATAGGCGACCGGTTCATAATCCTTGAGAACGGCAGAGTGGAAACACTTGATAGAATAGATTTGACCATGATCTAGACATACTTCTCCGCGCCTAACAACGCTTCTATCGAGTCGGCAACATTTCTGACGAGTTTATTACCCGTGTTATCCCTCAAGCACCGGGTAAACGATGGAATCCACCTAGAAACATGATCCTCGAGAAAACCCTTTCTAATCTCAGCCACATCAAACGGATTCACCCCTTCAACTAGACCCTCGTAAACACTAGCCTCCGCGTCGTGTAAAGCGGCTAAGAACTCCAGTTCAACACTGACATGGTCAACAGCTATAACCATATCCTTATCAGCCTCCAAACCCAAGAGAGAGTAATACCTCTTCAAGCTGGAGGCTACCCCGGGAGCCTCCACGACTCTCGGCCCCTTACTAGTATAGATGCTCTCGAAAGGAGGACATTTAAGCCGCTTAAAACTAGTTACAGTAAGCCCCGTTACCTCTACACTGAAACCCGTCCAGCACTCATCGTTCTCTACGCACTCACCTATTCCATCAGCCAGCAAAACAGCCTGTCTAAGCGAGTCCCTTATCTTCGGGTGCTCGTCTAGGCCCAGATTATTGACCCTCTTCTTCAGATCCTTAATTATATCGCCCTTCTCAAGTATGGGCCTAGACTTAGAGGGCGGTAAAAGAGCGACTCCCACAAGCCTATAAGCTAGAGCCATAGCCCTATGAGTATTCGACACCATGTAATCCACTCTCCACAGGAGGAATCCCTGATCGTCTTATAAAAATAGGAATAATGAAGGGTATTAAATAGCTGGTAAAAACAAAATAATTAAGGTTTCACTCTCCTCCCATAACCTTTGTCTCCTTAAGCTTCTCCTCATGGATCTCCTCTACATTCGGCTGATAATTACTGGATGGTAGATAGTATACCCTGGCAGCCGTATGCCTCACAGGGCCGTGAGGTGTACCAGGCACAGCATGGTGCCTAGACACTATCTGGTATACCTCGCTGTTCGGATCCTCTAAATCACCGAATATCCTTACGTGTGCCGGGCAGGTCTCTACACAAGCAGGCAACAATCCCTTCTCTACTCTGTGATAACAGAATGTACACTTGTCTATAGTCTTGGTAAGCAGGTTAACCTGTCTGGCGGCATACGGGCACGCAGTCACACAGCTTCCACACAGTATACACTTATTGGGGTCTACTAGGACCACACCCTCCTTCGTCTGGAAACTAGCCTGCGTCGGGCATACGGTGACACAGGGAGCATTGTCACAGTGCTGGCATATCCTGTGATAGAACATGAGCCCTGCCTCGGGATACCTGCCTCCCTCAACCTCATAGACCTCGGTCCTAAGCCATAGTTTGCTCATGGTCTCACTAGCCTTCTCACGGGCCTTAGCCGGATCCTTGAACCTCAGCTCCTCAGTCTCTTCAGCAGCCTTCTCCACGAAGTATTCCGCCGGCGGCTTCTCAAGATTTATTCCTATCAAACCACTCACAAGACCAGTCAGGAACCCCTTCTTGTTCTGGAACTCCAGCTCACCCTGATCACTATTGAGGTTCTCGGCTACACAAGCGGCTACACATGCACCACAACCCATACAGCGGTCTATATCTATAACCATAGCATACCTAGTCACGACACCTCACCTCCAGACTAAGCACCTCCCACCTTACGAATCTTGATATAAGTATCTCCTAGAATCGCGCTTCCCACAGCAGGATCGGCTGCTGGCGGTACAAGCTTGTTGTATGGTACAGTCTCATTGGGAGCAAATCTCATCGCCGGGCTCTCATGTCCAAAGGCGCTCACGACGAATGCTGTGTCAGGTCTTATTCTCTCTGTTACATGTACTCTTGTCTTATAGCATTTTCCTAGAGAGTTACATACCTCCACAAGATCTCCCTCCTTCAATCCGAGTTTTTCAGCTCTACTCGAATGAATCCATATTCTCCTGTACTTCTCTCTGGTGAGCCTCTCCAGTATTGGATTATCTGCCGTGCTAGCGTGAGTCATTGTAGGCGCTTTACCATATATGAGATAGAATTCATCTTCACCTAGTTTCTCCCTCTCCACAAGAGCCCTTGGGGGCACCCAGTCTATAATCGGATGCCATTCTGCTTTTATCTCTCCGTTCTTAAGGATCTTAGCAGCGGCCCACAGGGTTACACTAAATAATTCTAGCATTCCTGTGGCAGTATATAGCTCGTGTTTCTCTAGTGCTTCTAGATTCTCTTTTATGACCTCCTCTTTAGTCTTGTATATGACTGCACCCTCAGTTCTAAGCTTCTCAAGTAACTGCTGCTTACTCATACCAAGCTTCTTCGCTATAGCCTCTATCTGCAGTTCTTGTATCTTACCAAGGAATTCTATCCTCTTTTTCACATCTGTTAAATAACTCCTATCAAGGCTCTCATATAGATCCGCCATCTTACCCCAGAGTTCCTGAGGTAGTCCTATCAGCCTAGCAAAAGTCTCCCCGTACTCTCTAGCCTTTCCTAGGTCTTTGGCCAATAAACCGAGAACTATCGGATAGGGTAGACAGTCCGCTATGGGTTTATCGATCGCAGGTACTGCTGTGAAGAATCCTCCCCATGGAACATATTCCACTGGTCTAACTAGATCATACACCTCTAAGTAGGTACAATCTGCCAGTACCACATCACTGTAGAGTGCTGTGTCCTGAGGCAGTATGTCTTGGTGTATAACCTTTGCTATTTTCTTGCTCTTAAAGAGGTTTTCTAGCCAGCCACTACCATCCACAATGGTTCTAATTATATTTCCACCTGTATTGAAGAGTATCCAGCCGTCTCCTTTCTCAATGACTTTATCTAATACTATGAATGTCCTCCCCAAGTTTATTAGAGGGCCATGAGTTGTTGTGCCATCGCTTAGCAGTTTTATGGGGAGTTTAGCCATTTCTTGGAACAATGGGCTCCAGGGGGGTGCCATGAACTTCAATGCACTCCATGCAGGGGCAGGCATGCCGGCAGGATTCTTGTCGCTCTTCATGCCCTCAAGTCCATCATTTCCTATAAGTATTCCTCCAGGAGTAGCCAAGCTGCCTACTAGGGCGTTTAGTATAGCTGCGGCTCTCCAGGTTTGGAAGCTATTATAAGTCTTTGTTCCATGCCATCCAGTATCTATAGCGGCTGGCCTAGTGGTTCCGAAAAGTCTCGCTATTTCATATATCTTCTCAGCTGGGACATCTGTTATCTTTGAAGCCCATTCTGGAGTGTACCCCTTACTCTTTAGGTGCATGTAGAGTGCCTCTAATACTGGGACATACGTTTTCCCGTTAACCTTGTATTTACCTCTTAGAGCAGGGAGTTTCGCCTCTGTGTTACATACAATCTTACCTGTTACTTCATCGTACACCTTGAAGCACTCAACACTCCATGGCCTCGGATAAGGCATGTTCTGGTTGGGCTCCATTCCTGCCTTCCATCTAAGCTCTAATGGCTCCATGGTTTCTGGGTCAACAAGCATAGTAGCGTCGCTGTATTCTCTGAGGTATTCTTCCTCGTACATTTCTTCATCTAGTATTACGTACATCATGGACAATAAGAGTGCTAGATCTGTGCCAGGCTTTATCGGTACCCATTCATCTGCCCGTGCAGCTTCCTCGCTGAGCCTAGGGTCTATAACTATAAGCTTGAACCTCCTCAGGTTCTGTCCTACTCTGCTACCGTGACTTACACTTATGCTACCAAACGGGTTCCTCCTAATAGATATAAGCAGATTTACATCGTCATAATCCACCATGAACTCTGTGTGCACTCCTACCCCTAGTACGCTTGCCCATCCAAGGGACTTAGGCAGGAAGCAAGTTGCTATAGGCTGGCTGAAAGCATTAGCGAAACCAAGGGCTATCAGGAAGGCGAATATATGCGGTCTATATATATCGCATCCAAACCATCCGAATGACCCTATATGTCTGTCATACTTGGCTGCAGCCATCATACCCGCTATCTTGGCCTCCATATCACTCTTGCCGTTAGCTTTCGCCTGCTGGTACGCTTGCTGGAATGCGTTCATCATCTTCTCATACATGGGTTTAAACGCGTTTAGAACCTCTTCGTAAGCCTTCTCCCAGCTTACTTCATTAAATTGCCACGTACCCCTCTCTGAGCCAGGCTTCCTCACCAGAGGCCTAGTGAGCCTATCAGGGTTATAGAGTCTATATACACCCATATTACCCCTTGCACATACTGTTCCTCTATTCAAGACAAACGTGTAAGGATTGCCGAATATTCTTTCTACCCTGCCATTGTTTACTCTGACCATTATGCTGCATCCCTGCGGACACATGCCGCAGTGGTTGGGCTTGTATTCTATCTTGGGTTTAGATGCTGCGGCTAGCTCTAGCTTCTCTGCCTTCTTGAGGGTCTCGTAGCTTACTCCCCCTATGCCGGCTAGTAGGCCTGTCACGCCGGCTATTTTGAGGAAGTCTCTACGCGTGATTCCTCCACTCATCTTTATACACCTCCCCTTTACCTGAATACCCAGAGTCTACGGGGTTTCTCCCCCCTCTCTAGGGGTAGGAGCCACTCGCCTAGTGTGAGGAGTAGTAGCCAGATCGATACGGCTAGTATGAACATGGCTGCCTCAGGGCTTCCTATGTGGTACTCGTATGGCCAGTACTTTATGTAGTAGGGGTTCAGGTTGTTTGTAACGCCTCCATAGTGGAAGCTTAGACGGGCTAGCTGGCCTGATATCATGAAGTCGAACTTGCCTATGTAGCCTGCTACTATGAGTAGGACAGCGTTTATGAAGGTTAATGCTAGGCTCCTCTTGAGGTATCCGTAGATGGCTAGTATGAAGGTCACAAGCATTCCTAGGCCGATCTCTATGGCCCAGAACTCGAATTTGAAGTGGCCGAACAGCAGGGTCTTGTACATCTCCCATGCCGGTGGATAGTAGTATGCCACCATTGCGTTCCAGAATTCGAAGAAGAAGAATGTCGGTATGCCTACTAGGAATACTAGGTTGTATGTTGATGTGGCGAACTCTACGTAGTCATCGTCTATTGCCCCCTTGGCCGTGTATACTAGTGTTATGTAGAACACCTGCCATGCTGCCCCGATTAGGACTGCGCTGGCTATGAAGTAGGCTCCCACGTGGGGGCCGTACCAGCCTGGTACTCCAGTGCTGGCTCCGAAGACTTCTCCCAGGTTGCTGTGTACTGCTATGGTCGCGAAGAGGACTAGTACTGCTATGGCTAGCTCGAGGGCTTTCCAGTGTTTCAGCTTCTCGCTGACCTCGCTTCTTATGAAGTATACTATTTCTATTAGGAGCATTAGGAAGAAGAAGCTGTATAGTACACCCATCCAGGCTATTCTGGATCTAACGTTGAAGCTTGTCAGCATTGCCAGGAAGTGGTCGGCTCTGCCGAGGTCTAGTATGATCATGGTCCATGCGGGTATGATTGTTATAAGTGAGAACCATACGCCGTGCTTTATTATCTTCTCGAAGCCTTCCCTGCGCCCTTTGTAGCCGAATACCGTGTAGAGGCTGTTTATTATGCTGGATCCTGTTGATGCTAGTGCGAAGTATACATAGCTGGGGACCAGTAGCCCCCAAGCTATGGCGTCCTTCGCCTCCCAGGGCTCGTATTCGTGGTAGTACTTGGTGATGTATGTCGCTGAGGCGGCTATTATTATGACTAATAACGCCAGCCAGGCGTAGAGGGCTGTTCTACTCACTGCTACCACCTTATGGATAACCTTGTCTGCAGGTATAAATCCATGAGAACCATCATATAAAACGGTAACTATCCCTTAATAATGAAAGAGTGGTAATAAACTGCGTTAAATATCAATATTATCGTTAATAAAGCTAAATAACAACAATAGGATTACCTGTAAGAGAATCAACAAAGACGACCTCCCTGAAACCCTCCCCTGCCAGGGCCTCCCTAGCAGACCCCAATATCCTCCTCCACAACGTGTCATTAATAAACCTGCAGAAACTACACCCAGGATTAGATCCATAGTAATCGAGGAAAACTACTATAGCATCCCCATCAAAACCCACCCTCACTCTGGTAACAACACCACTACTCACTAAATCAACATCATAGCCGGGAACGATGACCTGGGAAAGAGCCCTCAGAGCCTTCTCGGCCCTAGACCTAAGAAAAGGGCTCCCACAATGCACTACTTCCCTGGGAGAATTCTTCCAGTATCCTCCTCCTAGGAGTCTTCTAAGTATACCCAAGACCCCGTGGACACCCTTGTCTCAACCTGTGCTTATACGCTTAAGAGTCTCCAAGGCAAGGTCAACATGCTTCTCGGCAGGCTTCACGTTCCTCAATACTTCCCTTATAACCTGGTCTCCGTCTATTATGAATGTGACCCTCTCAGCGCTAGGCCTTTTAACACCCTTCTTCCTCACACCGTACAGGTCCACTATTCTCGCCTCGGGATCCCCTACTAGGATCACGTTCTTAATGCCGAGCTTCTCCGCGAACCTCTTGTTCCTCTCCGGGGTATCAGTGGATACTCCTATAACCACGGCGTTATACTCCTTGAACTTCTCGTATAGCTCCTCGAATCTCTGGGCTTCCCTAGTGCAGCCGGGTGTCATGGCGCGCGGGTAGAAGTACAATATTACTGGCTGTCCCTTGAAGTCCTCTAATCTTACTTTCCCACCTGTATGGGCTATCCCCTCGAATGGAGGCGCTCTGTCTCCGGGCTTCAGTCCTTCTGCCATGGCCTGTCCACCTAATAGCTAGTGGAATCTTATTGTTGTGGGCTTGTTAATAAACGCGACATAAATACAAGCCCTTTAGAGTTAATTATATTTATCACTATCATCTTATAATTTAGTAAATGCATCACTCCAGCCAAGTTATAGCGAGGCGTAAACCCTTGAGCCAGCCTATACCCCCAGAGGAGTCTCTCTCGAACTTCATCCGGGCCAGGGAATACCTGGCCGGGAGACCCGACTACAGTGAGGCCCGGGAGAACTTCAAGTGGCCCCTAGTAGGACGCTGGAACTGGGCCGTCCAGTACTTCGACGGCGTCCTAGCAGAGAAGGCTTCCCACCCGGCTGTCATATGGGTTGACGACAAACTCCTCGATACACGTGACAAGAGGGTCTTGAGCTTCCACGCGTTGAGGGAGGACTCTAACAGGCTTGCCTCCGGCCTGGAGGACATGGGATACCGTAAGGGAGACGTCTTCCTAGTTATGACGGGCAACGTGCCGGAGCTCTTCACGGTTTTCCTAGGCCTCCTCAAGGCGGGCATAGTAATAGCGCCTGCCACCGTCCTCCTGAGCCACAGCGATATAGAGGATAGGGTGAAGCGTGCCAGTGTCAAAGCGGTTATAGCCGACGCCGCCGGCTTCGAGAAGATAGAGTTCCTAAGAGAGGATCTCGCCAAGCTTGGTGTAAGGGACTTCATATACATAGGCAAGGAAGCCCCCAAGGGGTGGACTGGTTTCGAGGATATCCTCTCCCGCGGGAACCCAGTGTATGGCAAGGTGAACACCGAGGCGGACGACACGGCGTTGATATACTTCACAAGCGGCACCACGGCTAAGCCTAAAATGGTGTTCCACACACATGCAAGCTACCCCGTGGGGCACCTCACCACCATGTACTGGATAGGAGCCCAGTGGGGCGACAGGCACTACAACATATCGAGCCCCGGATGGGCCAAGTGGGCCTGGAGCACGTTCTTCGCCGCCTTCAACAGCGGCGCGACAAGCATGGTTTACAGCTTCCAGCGGTTCGACCCACGCAGGGCGCTAGACTTCATATCCGAGTACGGAGTCAACACGCTCTGCGCGCCACCCACCGTGTGGAGGATGTTCATACTAGAAGACCTCTCCAAGTACAACTTCGAAGGACTACGCGAGGCAGTCAGCGCCGGAGAGCCCCTTAACCCTAAAGTCATAAACAAGGTCAGGGAAGACGTAGGCGTGACCATAAGGGAAGGCTACGGCCAGACAGAGACAACCCTCCAGATAGGCTACTTCCCAGGACTAGAGGTGAAGCCCGGCAGTATGGGCAAACCGGCGCCTGGCTACGATATAGTGCTGGTCGATGTGGATGGTAAACCGGTTAAGCCGAACGAGGACGGCCAGATAACCATACGCCTCGGCGACAAGAGGCCCCTAGGCCTCATGAGGGGCTACGACATAGAGGAGAAGAACAAGGAGGCCTTCAGGCTCAACCTGTACTGGACAGGAGACGTTGCATACATGGACAGCGAAGGCTACCTATACTTCGTCGGAAGAGCGGACGACGTATTCAAGAGCAGCGACTACAGAATAAGCCCGTTCGAGCTGGAGAGCGACCTCCTAAAGCACCCGGCAGTAGCCGAAGTCGCAGTAGTACCATCACCACACCCGATAAAATGGAACGTACCGAAGGCATTCATAAAGCTGAAACCGGGATATAAGCCGAGCTCCGAGCTGGCCAGAGAGATCTTCGAATGGTCACGCAGCAATATAGCACCCTACAAGAGGCCAAGAATAATAGAGTTCGTAGACGAGCTTCCCAAAACCATAAGCGGCAAGATACGCAGAGTAGAACTAAGGACA
>CAYVIZ010000005.1:0-43432 GCA_964451715.1 uncultured Desulfurococcales archaeon
GCTTGCTTGTATACGCTAGCCGGTATGTCTTCTGTGAAATAATATTTAGCGAATATGTGGCCGTAACAGTATTCGCTTTCCAAGTGTAGCTTAGTATGCTTTATAGGATAATGGCCTCCTCCAAAGCCTACGGTTGGAACACAATAATCCTCCGCAGGCTGGTTGGAGAGAGCCTCAACAACTGATTCAGCTAATACCAGTCTAGCCCTATCGTCGCGCCACTCTGCTTCACTGCTTCCAATCTCGATGAAGACTAAGGGTTTACTTAGGCCTGTGGGGCCGTGATGGGTGGCTTCTAATGTTACATCATACTCTCCCAGCAGGCTACGGCTTGCCGCTTTCTTATTTACAAGCTTCAACAGGGTTTTTGACATGTGAGAATATGATATTGAGAGAGTATACGGGCTCCCCCCATGATCAGCCCGTGAGGTGGGGTTTCCCGTGTGGTGCACGGTAAGACTCCTTCTCCCAGCTTCCGACTTGTGGCGGGAGAGGAATATGTATGCATCAACATCCAATAACTCGTCGAGGAATTCAAGGTAGATTATATCCTCCTCAAAACCCGCCAGCACAGAGTCCAGTTCCGGAATATAATACGCTTCAACGCACCTGGCGTCTCTGCATTCAGCCTCTTCTAGGCCATCTACTAGCCTCTTGATAAACGATGCAATCCCTGTTCCAGCCATGTCTCCCGTTGAGTAGACAAGCCCATATCTGGCCTTCAGCATTATACTACATCTCCACAGACCAAATTTAACTCCCCGGCGCCCTTTTAGCTATAACGGTGGTATGAAGAGGAATCCGGGAACAGATGCCCCGGAGTGAATGCATGAAGGGGCTGTGAAGACAATAGGCTCCCAGACCACCTTTCACGTCTTTATGATATAATGCTTATTTACCCCGTATCTTTACACGCCCCTTATATGAAGGTGAGAGATACCATGGCTAAACCCGTGGAGGTAATACTTGACACAGCAAAGCATCACCCATACCATAAGATGTGGGAGAACATAGCTAGAACCGTAGCTGAGAAGCTTGGAGTAGAGCTGAAGATACTGGAGGAGGACTACATGTTCGCAATCGATCACGGTATAACAGATGATCTTGGAATGGCTGCGCTTCCCCAGTTGCTCATTAAGCTTGACGATGGCTCGATAAAACCTCTACTCGCACAGCTCCCCCTAGGAAGCGATTACAAGCCAGATCCTGATAAAGCGGTCGAGCTTGCGCTCAAGAAGGTAGAGGAGTACACGTCTCAGTAGATGCTTTATTTTGGATAGGCCACTCAATTGTATGAATGGCCGTCTCATGGTTTTATTTTTATTTTCAGAGTATGCCACGCTAGGATTATACGGGATGCTAATAACCTGTCTTCATATAAAACTAGAACATGGCATAATCGACTCTGATGCTTGAGAGGTGTTTGAATGATGCCTAGAATAAGGTTTGGACCAGCAGGTAAGCCTATGGGGTTCAAGGGTGCTATGGATGCTGTACCCGCCTATCTTAGGTCAATAGGGCTTGATGCGCTGGAATACGAGGCGGTACGGGGTGTGAGAATCTCGGAGGAGAAAGCCCGTTTGCTGGGAGAAGAGGCAAAGAAGTACGATGTGCTTCTATCTATGCATGCACCCTACTATATTAACTTGGCCTCTAAGGAGAATGCCAAGTTAGAGGCTAGTAGGAGAAGGTTGTTTGAAGCGGTCCGAGCTTCTCATTGGATGGAGGCTTATGCGGTGGTTTTCCATCCGGGATACTATAAGGGTTGGGCGTCTAAGAAATCGGCTGTTGCAAGAGTTATAGAACAGTTAAGGATTCTTAGAGAGGAGCTGGAGAGTAATGGATATACCTATCCCTGGATTGCACCCGAGACAACCGGTAAGTCGTCCCAGGTGGGAAGCGTGGAGGATGTTATCGAGATATGTACAGAGATAGAGAAGTGCCGTCCAGCCGTCGACTGGGCCCACTTGTATGCTAGGAGTGAAGGCGGCTTTATTCTAACCGTGGACGATGTTCTCAAGGTCATAGAGAAGATAGAGAAGGAGTTGGGCTCAGAGGCTGTAAGACCTCTTCACACGCATTTCTCTAAGATAGAATACGGGAGGGGAGGAGAGAGAATGCATCACACTCTTAGCGAGGAAGAATATGGCCCGGAATGGATTATAGTCTGCAAGGCCTATATTATGACGGGCATAGACGCTGTTATAATATCGGAGAGCCCTATACTAGACGAGGACGCTCAGCTGATGATAAAAATATGCAGGGAGGTATTACAGGATGGTTCTGTCAAGGCTCCGACCCCAGTCTCAGAGATTACTATCAGTCCTGGCAAGGAAGGCAGGTAGGGTAAACCCTGATTATATAACCCTTGCAACCCCCCTCATCGCTTTAACCGTGCCTCTTTCAGTATACTATAACCATTACTGGATAGCCTTGCTGATGATCATGGTTACAGGCTTCTTCGACATTCTAGACGGTGCCATAGCCAGGTATTCAGGCAGGTCCAGCCCTCGCGGCGCATTCCTTGACTCGATGATGGATCGTTTCGTGGACATATTATACTATACCACCCTAATACTAGCAGGATACAACGACCTCCTCGTATCTATAGGGTTAGGCTTAACCATAACCATAACATACTCTAAGGCAAGGGCAGCTAGTCTAGGCGTTAATCTTAACCATAGGTTCATGGAGAGAAGCGATAGAATAATAATTATAGCCATACTAGTTGCTATAGCACCCTTTCTCAGCGCGCCGCAGAAGTGTTGTCTGATTGCAGTTTATGATATAGCGCTACTCGCATCGTCACTCACGGCTGTAATGAAGGGTTTCCGGTTTTTGGGCAAATAGGCAGCTTCTTCTCTAAGCGTTCCAGTATCGTTAAAATGTAAATAATTACGTGGCTTGTATGCATCGATACCGGTCCTATGCTGATGCTCCTCGGGGAATAGCCTCTTATAATCCCAGCAAACCGGGGGGACACGTCTACATGAGAACCTAGTATAAACACGTTCCCATGGGGTTTCAGGTTTTTTTCATAGGAACAGTAATCTTCTCCCTCCTCCGATAAGTAATAGAAGGTGAAACCCCTCTTAAACACCTTGTTGAAGACATACTGAGAACCTAGATCCACCCAATGTATGGAGCCGCATTCCTTTTTCTCCCGGCATTTCATGAGATACAAGAACAGGTCTCTTTCACTAGAGACCCGGGGAGGCAGGCCGGTAGCTATGAAGACCTTCTCCTTCGGCTCATCACCTATGATGCCTATAAAACAATTACCTCTCCGAAGGAGCGAGGCCAGCATGCTCCTCACCACTACATCTAGACGACCCGTGTGTCCCGCGTATCCTCTAACGGGTATTCTCCCATCTATCCTAGCAGTCCTCGACTGCACCGCGAACAGGTTAGAGCACCTATCCAGTATCCAGTCTAACTCCACTCCAAACCCCATATCTCGAGTTAAGCATGACTTAACGTTAAAATAATGACAAACTATCCTATCAATACTCCGGGATGAGTATTATGGTCAGCATAGCCAGGGATAAATGGAGGAAGGAATTCTCCAAGTGGTTCGACAACGTGTTGGAGCTAGGCGAATTCTACGATTACGGCCGCTACCCTGTTAAAGGTGTAGGCATATGGATGCCCTACGGGTTCCAGTTGAGGAGGCGTATAATAGAGCTGGTTAGGAAAGAACTGGACTCTACGGGTCACGAAGAAGTATTATTCCCCATGCTCATACCCGAGCCGCTTCTAAGGAAGGAAAAAGAGCACATAAAGGGATTCGAAGACGAGGTTTACTGGGTTACACACGGCGGACTGGAGCCTCTCGATGTGAAGCTAGCGTTGAGGCCTACAAGTGAGACGAGTATAACTTACATGGAGAGCTTGTGGATAAAGAGTTACAGACAGCTCCCCAAGAAATACTATCAAATAGTCAGCATATTCAGATACGAGACCAAAGCAACGCGTGCCATGATACGCTTGAGAGAGGTGACCACCTTCAAGGAAGCCCATACGGTCCACGCCTCCAAGGAGGATGCGGATAGACAGGTTGCTGAGGCCATTGAAATATACAAGAAGATATTCGATGCACTTGGTATCCCATACATCATATCGAAGAGGCCTGAATGGGACAAGTTCGCAGGCGCGCTATACACGATAGCATTCGACACAGTGTTCCCGGATGGGAGAGTACTCCAGATAGGAACAGCCCATAATCTAGGCCAGAACTTCCCTAAGACATTCGATTTCAAGATACAGATGGAAGACGAGACACTGGATTACCCCTGGCAGACCAGTTATGGCCTAAGCGATAGGGTTATAGCTTCGGTTATAGCGGTTCACGGCGATGACAGGGGTGCAGTTCTACCTGTAAACATTGCTCCTATACAGATAGCCATTATACCAATACCAGGTAGAAACGTGGGTAAGGACGATATAGGGAAGTACGCTGAAAAGGTACGTGAAAAGCTCTCTGCTCAGGGTTACAGAGTCTCCATAGACGATAGGGAGGACGTGAGGCCTGGAGCCAAGTTCTACTATTGGGAAATGAAGGGCGTGCCCTTGAGAGTAGAGATAGGCGAGAAGGAGTACAGGGATCAAACCATAACATTGACTCGTAGAGATACCGGTGAGAAGATAACAGTAAAACTAGAGCAGGCTGCAAGCGAGGTGGAGGCTCTTCTTAGAAGCATAATGGAGAACTTATCAACTAGGGCATGGAGGTTCCTCCGAGAAAACGTGAAACGCACATCGTCGCTCGATGAAGCCAGGGATAAGATTTCACGTGAAAGAGGCATAGTAGAGCTTCCCTGGTGCGGCAAGGAGGAATGCGCTGTTAAAATGATGGAGCACATAGACGCTAAGGCCCTTGGAACGCCTTATCCTGAAGAGCCTGTGAAAGGGGAGAAATGCCCTGTCTGCGGGGGAGAGGCCAAGTACTGGTTAAGGCTTGCTAAAACATATTAATATGCATGGATCCCGGGTTTATTTTAGTGTGGCTAAAGGAGGTAGAGAGGTTTTGCCTAAAAAGAGGGAGAGCAGAGGTAGACGTAAGGGCTCCAAGGGATACGTCGAGCGTATCCAGTGTGACAACTGTGGAAGACTGGTTCCCAAGGATAAAGCAGTATGTGTGACTAGGATGTACAGTCCTGTAGATCCCCAGCTTGCACGTGAACTTGAGAAGAAGGGCGCCATAATAACAAGGTACCCTGTAACTAAGTGTTATTGCATCAGTTGCGCTGTTCATTATGGTATAGTCAAGATAAGGCCTGAAGAGGAGAGAAAGAGGAAGGGGCTCTCTATCTAGAATTATCTTCTTATCACTCTTTTTGACGGTAATCATAGCAGGCTGTTAATTACTGTGTTAATGGATAGGGAATGCCCTCGCTGGTTTAGACAGGATTGAAGCCTTGCATTAATGTTTTTATGTGGAAAGAAAGTGGAGGAAGAGAGTTGTTGTAGGTTAGGTGAAGAGTATTAGCAGTGATATGACGAAACCGTAGATGGCGATACCTTCTCCGAGAGCCACTATTAGAAGCGCGTTACCACTCATCTCCGGCTTCTCGGCTACAGCGCTTATAGCACTGGCTCCCGCCACCCCTACAGCGTAGCCGCCTCCTATGCCTGCCAGTCCTACAGCAAGCCCTGCGCCCAGCATCTTATAGTTCGATATACCTGCTGTTTGCGCAGCGTTTTCCGTGGCTTGTGCAAAAGTGGGGGCTGTTTCTATAGCCATTACTAACGCGAAGAGAGCCACCATTGCTAGGAAGAGTATTTTCTTTGTGTTCATGTCCAGACCGCCTCCTAGGGTTTTTCTATTCTTCAGTGTTTGATGGTTGAACGTATTTAAGTTGTAAACAGGGTTTTCTACAAGCTAATCCCCGGTTACCACCATCAGGTGGTAACCATAGATTCTTCTACACTTGTTTACAATAATGCAGCATGGTGTACACGGGCTTGGATGAAAACTATATAGCCAGAATACTTTCCGAGGCTTTGCATATTAAGCCTCGTAGGGCCCTTAGTCTAGCCTCGTCTAGGAGTATAAGAATTCTGCGCTACCGGAATATAACATATATCGTGCTGAGGAGGGATATAGCAAACTTCGCAGAGGGGACCACTATAATAGTAGGAGAAAAAGATCACAGAGTCATCCCCGGATATCCCCACATCAAAAGGATTCTTCTCCCTTCAAAGGCTCTACCATCACACTTTATAGACAAGATCGTTGTGGAAGAGAAGATGAACGGGTATAATGTCCGGGTGTTTATCTACGAAGGAGAGATATACGCGGCTACACGGGGAGGCTATATATGCCCCTATACGACCCACAGGGTCAGGGAGAGCTATGGTGAAAACATAAGGAGCCTGATCGAGGCCTCTGGTGAAACATCTATAGTGGCGGGAGAGGTAGTAGGCCTTCAGAATCCTTATACGAGGTATTACTATCCCGAGGCACCGAACTGGGATTTCTTTGTTTTCGACATTATAAGAGACGGTAGGAGGGTGCCTCACTACGATAAATACAAGATGATAGAGGAATACGGGTTGAAGGGTGTAAGGATGCTCGGGGTAATAAGCAAGCATGATATCGATGGGTTATACCGTATAATGGATGACTTGGAGAAAGAGGGCCGGGAAGGCGTGGTTATGAAGGATCCCTTAAACAGGGTGGAACCCTTGAAATATACTACAAGTGCAACGAATATAGGCGATATAAGTATAGGTATGAGAGCACCATTCGATGAGGGTAGGCACTTTATATTTCCCCGACTGTTACGCGAGCTCTTCATGTATTATGAGAGAAACTATTCACCAGAGGAAATAGAGTCTAAGGCCAGAAAACTGGGGGAAGCCCTCATCAAGCCGGCTCTAGACTCTATAAATAGATTCGAAAGGGAGAAGGCTATAGGGGAGTCATTCGAGCTGCCTTTCAGCGATTACGAGTTTCTAGAGGAATTCATAGACTATATGATAAGACTTGGTGTAGACTTTTCAGTCATTTCGATAGAGAAGAACGAGGGCGTTACACTGTTTAGGGGAGTTAAATGGATGAGAGAGACTCAGAGAATGTTCGAGAGGATACTCTCAACAGGTGTATCCCCCATGGACTAACCGTCTAAGAGAATGACTCTGTCATCGGATCAGTGCTTTTACTGTAGAAGAATAAAGTTATGCCCGTAGCAAGTATATCTAAGAGGCTTCCAGGATTTATACCGTTCTTCCTCATGTAAGAATCGAGTTCGCTTATCGGGATTATGTTTTTATCTACAAGCCTAGCCAGAGCCATAACTCTATAGGCTGTTCTAACCCCGTATTTACGGGCTATGAGGGTATCAGGTGTCTCCTTCATAAGCTTCAAGAAGGCCTTAGAGGCTGCCTTCTCGAGGCACATCTCTGTTCTACTTATTTCCTGTTCAATCATACTAGACGTCTTACGCGATAGAGGATATAAGCTTGTTATTTCCCTGTGAACTATGTCTCCTTCCCCCGCTTTAACTATTATATCCCAAAGCGGGGGATATCGGGTATCCTCGCTCCATACGTCGGGTCCTTCTCCCTTGAGCCTACCAAGATGACTGGGAGCATAGTATCTCAGTATACTATAATAGCCCCGGGTGTCGCAGACAGTGGATTTCCTCATTATATACCGTGCGTTATCTAGGAGGGTCTCAACACTAGGCTCCACCCCTGAAGCCTGGAGGGTTATAGTATAAGCCAACGACAAGGGAATATGTAGGAGCCATGACCCGAGCGAGGTGTTCGTTCTTAGGCCACGTGAGTCAAGGGCACGTGTCAGACTTTCAAATATATTACCCACAATACAGCCCCCAGCATCTGGAGATTCCACGTTTTCTAGTGCCTTAGTTAGGATCCTGCAATACACGATGTTAGATGCCAGAAACTCGAGTATACTCTTATCGGGATGGCTCCTAATCCTAGTTACCGCACCGGGCTTCGGGTGTATGAAGGGTTCTATTATTAGTCCCGTGCATAGACTCCACGGTATCATAAGGGTGTGCCTCTTATATCGAAGAACGTGTAGCCTGTTACCCTAACCTTTAACAGGCTTCCCAGAGTCACGCCATCATCTTCCCTTACTATTACAGGTGTATAATTATCCAAGCGACCGACGAGAGACCCCGCTCTATAAGCTTTCTCTACTAGTAGAACTTTGAGAGTCTTCCCCAGATACAATCTATTCTTCTCCTCCCCTATCTCAGCTATGATCTTGGATAAAATACTGCTCCTCTCCTTCTTAACCGCCTCCGGTACTTGTTTAAGTTTCCCCGAGTATGTTCTAGGCCTGTATGTATACCTAGCTATGTGTACTCTGTCAAACCTAAGCTCCTTGACGAGTCTCACGGTATTATTAAAAGCTTCCTCATCCTCGCCGGGATGGCCTACTATTATATCGGTTGCTATAAACGCGTCGTCTATCTTCCCCCTTATCTCCTTTACCATGCTTCTATACTCGTCTACAGTGTACTCTCTATTCATAAGCTTGAGAACACGGTCATCACCTGATTGGACGGGGAGATGGAAGAACTTGTATATGTGGGGGTCACGGTAGAGTGGTAGAAGCCTGTCCATCAAGTCGCCGAAATGCTGTGGAGACATCATCCCTATTCTCAGCTTGTAGAAGCCCTCTACACTACTTATTATCTCCTCTAATAAGTCGGGGAGCGTTTTCCTGCCATAAATATCATAGCCATACACACCTGTGTCCTGTGCCGTGATTCTTATTTCGACAACGCCTTTCTCAACCTGCTTCTTCACGGCTTCAACTATTTTACTTATAGGATAACTTGAGACCCTCCTTCTAGCAAGTTTTGTTATACAGAAACTGCAATTGGATAGGCAGCCTTCGCTTATAGCTATAGTTGAAACAGTCTTGCCTTGCTTTATAGCAGGCAGGAAGCTGTTGTCTTTATAGCCGTCTAAGAGAATGACTCTGTCATCGGATTCTACGGCTCTCCATACATTTACTGTGTTCTGGGGGGATACGAGGGAAGCTGTTTTAGCAATACTATTCACCAGGTAAGGCCTAGTCTTGGCTAGGCATCCAGCCACAATAAGCTTTTTACTACTATACTTCCTTGCCAGCTCCTCTATTCTCTTCTGCATTTTTCTCTCTGTATCAAGGCGGACGGCGCAAGTGTTAACTATAACCGCCTCAGCATCATCTAGGCTTTCCGTTATTTCATGGCCTCTACTCTTAAGTACATGCTCCATTACCAGTGTATCATGCATGTTCAACGCGCACCCATAAGTCTCTATATATACCCTCATAACCCATCAAGAGACACCATTTGACTTGCTAGAGTTATTAAGCCTCAACCATTATATGCCTCTAGTGGGTGGATGAGAAATGTCAGAGATGCTTGAAAATTATGAAGGGTTACTTGAAAGGCTTTACTCTAAGATACCTTCAAAGAAGCTTGGCCATGAGCGTTTCGAGGTACCTAAGGTTGAAGTCATGCATATGGGCAGTCAGACGGTGATAAGGAACTTCCGAGATATAGCCGACAAGCTTAGGAGGAACCCTGAAATACTATCACGCTATTTCCTAAGGGAGCTCGCTACAGCGGGTAACTACGATCCTGAAAGCGGTATACTCAAGGTTAATATAAGGGTTTCAAGCAAAAGCCTTAACCTTCTCCTGGACAAGTTCGTTAAATCCTACGTTATATGCCCCACCTGCGGCAGGCCGGACACAGTGCTTGTGAAGAAGGGTAAGACGTGGATACTCGTATGCGAGGCTTGCGGTGCGGAGCAGCCTGTAAAACCTATATAGGCTTTGGTGGTACCTTCTTGGAGGAGACCAGGGAAGCAACTGGTAAACTGCTCCGCTATAAGGTGCATCATATACAGGGACATCCTTCAATGCTTGCTGTAAGTGATGAGGAACTACTTGGCAAGCGGTTTGAAGAGGGAGACCTTGTCATAGAAGTCAATAAAGAACTCTATGACGGCGAGTTAGCGACGGAGGCACAGGTAGCTTCTCTGATGAAGTCTTATGACATCGTTATAATTGTAGGGGACAGATCAGTGGGGCTCGCAAAGGAGTTAGGGCTTATAAGCGAGGAGTCAGTGTTGAGGGTGGGTGGTACTCCTCATGTCCAGATATTTAAGTTCCGATACTAAACCTAGAGCAAGCGGTAAAGTATGCCCTATA
This sequence comes from uncultured Desulfurococcales archaeon, assembly GCA_964451715.1. Taxonomy (GTDB): domain Archaea; phylum Thermoproteota; class Thermoprotei_A; order Sulfolobales; family Acidilobaceae; genus Tiamatella. The sequence continues at coordinate 10,187 of CAYVIZ010000005.1, forward strand.
TGTGGCAGGCAGGAGTCCCCCGAGCTTCCTTTCATAGGGTCACTTTGCAGGGATTGTTTCCTGGAGAAGTATGGAGTAGCTTATGTACCCCCACGTGTTAGAGTTATTATTTGCAACTCGTGTGGAGCGTATAAGATAAACCGCCAGTGGGTTTACACTCATCCTTTAACGCTCGAAGAAGCGGCTTACGAAGCAGTATACGGGGCGCTGCTTTCAAGTATAAAACCTGTTAACGGGTTAAAGACTGTTTACCTAAAAGACATACATCCGTTGGCTCCTATTGAAACATTTGGTGAATATGATTTTGAAGCGGTTATTGGAGGAGAGAGCCTAGAAGGAGTTCAACTAGAAAAGAAATACATAGTCAAAGCAAGGATATCGGCAGGACTCTGTCCCCGGTGTATAAAGAGGAAAGTCGGGTATCATGAAGCACTCATACAGATACGCGGTATTGACGGCCGGCTTGAGGAGCCGTTTAGGGGTAATATAGTGTCCTTCCTCGAGAATCTAAGTGATAGATTGAAGGAGCAAATAGTGGACGTTATAGATAAGAAAGAGGGTATCGATATCCTAGTTTCCGATGCGACTTCAGCACGTATAATAGCCTCCAAGATCTCGGGTAGCTTTATAGGGAAAAGGATAGAGACTTACAGCTTGTCGGGGAGGAGAAACGACGGTAGAAGACTGGGTCATCTAACCATATCGTTAAGAGTGGCTTCTACACGTAAAGGCGAGTTATTGAGTATTGACGGGAAACCCTACTATGTAAGAGAGTTGAGTAGCGGGAGAGTGAGACTCGTCAACCTTGAAACTGGTAGAGAGGAAGCCATGGACGCCGAGCATTTCTGGTCTCACAGGGTTAGCAAGCTCAGTGACACGGGTAACACTAAACGCTTGATGCTGTTATCCCTTGATTCTCGTAACGCTGTTTTCATAGATGTTGAAAGCGGTTATACTACAACGTTGGAATACTCTACTGATAACGTTTACAGTTTAATCGATAGGAAGCTCCTAGAGGGAGAAGAATATATCGTATATTTAACTGGGAGCAGGCTCTACATTATATCCTAGTGGTGAGACTAGGGATGGCCAGAGGAAGAGGTAGGCAACGCGAGAGAGGGGAAACGCCTCTGCCTGACGAAGAAACAATTATATGTATAGCCCAGAAAATACTGGGCGGCGGGTATATACAGGTGCTTTGCACCAATGGTAAGGTGTTAAAGGCTAGAATACCGGGTAAGATGAGGAGACGAGTATGGATTAGAGAAGGCGACGTTCTACTCGTTGCTCCATGGTCGGAGGAGAGCGACAAGGGCGATATTGTTCATAAGTATTGGAGAGATGAGATAAAGAAGCTCGTCGGTGAAGGCTATATAACAGAGGAGTTCCTTGAAGAGGTGGGCTTCTAATAGGCCGTAACAGGTGGCTCAGACGAGAACGCGAGAAACGGTTGAAGGACAGGGATCTGTTTGAGACTGTTGAAGAGGTTTTCGATATTTTTACAGAGAAGAATATCCTCCTCCTCTACAGGAAAAACATCCTGAAGAAGCTTTACGGAGTAGTCAGCTCAGGTAAAGAATCCAGGATCTACTGGGGCCTCGGAAAGGATAACAGGGAACTGGCCGTTAAAATATACCTAACCATGACAGCCGAGTTCAGGCGGGGTATACTTAAATACATTATAGGTGATCCGAGGTTTGAAAGGATACCAGTTGGTGACTACAGGAAACTCATATATGAATGGACGAGAAAAGAGTATAGGAACCTGCGTAGAATGCGTACAAGCGGCGTGTCTGTTCCCGAACCCATTGCCTTCTACGGGAATGTGCTTATAATGGAGTTCCTAGGGGAGAAGGGTAGAAGGGCGCCTCTACTGAAGGAAATGACGCCAATACTGGAAGAGAATAGAGGGTTTGCGGCAAGCGTTTTCAGCCAAGTAGTAGATAATTACAGGAAGACAGTTTGCAACGCTCGTCTTATACATGCAGACTTGTCAGAGTTTAATATCATGTACTGGAATGATACAGTCTACTTTATAGATGTAAGCCAGGCCGTTTCACTCGAGCATCCTTATGCTAGGGAGTTCTTAGGAAGAGATCTACGTAACCTGGCTTTATTCTTTTCAAACTACATCGAGATTAATGAACTGGAAGAGTCTATATCCAGCCTAGCCACGCATGTAGAATCGTGTAGTGGGATAAATCTAGCTATCGAGGATTTTGAATTATTATAAAACCCTCGGCTAACTACTCCAATAAATCATGTGGTGGCTTAATAAATGTCAGTCAGTAGCGGTGGCAGGATGCATGTGAAGGTACCGCTTGAAAGGATACCTGTTATCATAGGCAGGAACGGAGAGACGAAGAACGATATAATGAGTAGAACAGGAACAATAATCACAGTTGATACAGACAACTCTATGGTCATAATTGAACCCGAGAACCCCTCAACTCCTCCTATAAACGTTATGAAGGCAGCGGACATAGTTAAGGCTATAGCTTTAGGTTTCACGCCTGAGGAAGCGTTTAGGCTTCTCGACGAGGATAATGTTCTAATAGTTATAGACTTAAAGACTGTGCTGGGGGATAATCCTAATACTCTGAAAAGGATAAAGGGCAGGATAATAGGGGAAAAGGGCAGAGCCCGTCGGACCATAGAGGAAATGACTGGTACTAAAATAGTTGTAGGCCCTTATCATGTCGCTATAATAGGCTCTTACGAGAGAGCAATGGCGGCTAAGAAGGCTGTGGAGATGCTTGCAGAGGGCAGGCAGCATAGCACTGTGTACAGGCACCTGGACACTGTTATGAGAGGTATAAGGAGAAGAGAGGCCGTGGAGTTATGGAGGAGTAGGGAAGAGGGCTTCTAGCAGGATCCAGTTGAGTAAGGCTTCCTTCACGCATGCTTTTCTATAAGGTCTGACACTATTCTCTCCAGTGTTTTATAGGTAGGTAGGTCTTCTAGGGATTTGCCCCGTGTTTTTACTATTAATGCATTATCCTCTTTATCGTATACGGGTTCAAATCCCTCGGGAAGCTCTTTGAGGATCCACTTCTCTCCCTCTCTTAGGTAGTGTATAGCGTATAGGGACACCCCTTCGCACCCTAGGTCTATAGTCACCTCGTCTATCATGCCCTCCCCCTCCTCTGTGCGCGAGAGAACTAGTATTATACTGGAGTCTATGTGATCGAATAGTAGATCATCTAGGAGGACTTGCCTGTCTATATGAAGTATGTCAAGTATCATTGAAACTATTTCGTCCCACAATATAACCCCGTAGTCCAGCAACTCGGAGACCGCCGTCTCGTAGTTTACACTGTTTTCTTCGGCGTATGCATCTATTTCCTCAACATAGTTAAGAGCTCCCCTAACTATCTGAGTCAGTATTTCATCCACGCTGGCCCCCTTCTTTTCTGCTATGCTTTCAAGAGTTAGGTAAACATCATCTGGAACGTTTATACTTAGTTTCTTCATTTATACTCCCCATACAATATTTGGTATTCAATGGAATAAATAGGAATACCTCGCCTAGTGTCCATGATAAATAAAAACCCTGCACGCGCTTAAAGTTAAACTCGGCGTAATGAGGCAGCCTGCGACGATACGACCCTGGAGGGGGATGAGTTGGAAGAGCCGACCGAACGCCGGTTTTGCAATGGGGGATTTGTAAAAGTATGGAATTGCTTCGACAAGCTATCCATGCTACTTGATGAGTACAAATCTGAGCTATACAGATATAACACTCTCATACGGAACACCGAGTATTATTTAAAGCCCGTCCATAAGGTGTACTATAAAGGAGTTGATGGAACAAGGATAATCTACGAGTACTACGGCACCTATTGGTGGAAGAAGAAGAAAAAAGGATACAAAACATACCTCGAGTATATAGGGAAAGATAAGCCTGAACACAGCCTTCCAGATCCTCCCCGTAATCCTCTTGCAGGTGTTAGAATAGGAAGAGGGGAGGACTACTTCATCATTCCTGCCAGCGTGTTTTTAGAGTACTCCAAGCTATTCGCTAATTGTAGATGGGAGTGCCTAGAAGAATAGGCTGGTGCTGACTCATTTTATAAAATTATAAAACAGAAGCGGACGTGTTCACCGAGTAAATCACGTGCAGAGCCCTGGTTTACTCCTATTTCAGTGAAGCCGAAACTGTTTTCATATATCAGAAGCTCCCCTACGCCTACATCCGAGAACGTTTTTCCTAGCCTAACCTTATAGGTCTTGTCTGCCAGTACAAGGATTACTTCTTCTGTGTCTCGGAAGAACTCCTTGAAGTCTCTATATCTAACGCTAAGGGCGATATTACCGAACTTGTCTATGTAGACCCGGCTATAGCAAATAGTATTCTCATGCAGCTGGTGATGGAATAATGTTAGAGGCACTAGTTTTCTGTGGTCAAGATGTTCCGGTGCGATTTCAGATGGACTTATACCTCGGGAGAGCATGGCTGCAGCGGGTGCAAACACATCACGCCCATGGAATGTTTTCGATATTTTCCAGGTGTTTCCTGTAATTCCACTCATAAGTTTAGATAGCTTGTTTAAGTCTATGGATCTTATTTCCACGGTTCCCGCTTTTTCACACCCCTTTACAACCGGGTAAACGATGCCATTGTCTGGTGCTACAAAGTATCGGTCACAAAGCCTTGCTATTATGGGGAGTCTCTCGGTTCCCACGCCGGGATCTACCACTGTGACGAACAGTGTTTCCGGTGGAAAGTATCTAAAGGAGTTGTATAGGACGTATGCTCCGGCCATTACATCAAATGACGGGATGCCGTGTGTTAGATCTATTATTTCCGCCTCGGGGTTTATTCTTTTTATCACGGCCTTCATTATCCCTACATAAGGATCTGTATCACCGAAATCTGTCTCCAGCACTATGAGCCTCCTCACAGGTAGCACCCTTGTAATCCTATGTGAATACCCGTGTATATTGATTGTTATTATCGACTACTTACCGGGGTTTCCCCATTTATCCTAACATGACCAAATATACAAATGGAAACATTTAAAAATGAATCCATGTAAATGCTTAACCCGAACCCACACAAAAAGGTGGATACAATATGAGTCACACACTACGAGACCCCTACGAGGAAGCCAAGAAGCAGTTAAAGGAGTCAATCGAAATACTCGGCCTCAGCGAGGAAGTATACGAAATACTCGCAGAGCCCGAGAGGCTTATCCGCGTAAGGATTCCCGTGAAAATGGATGACGGAACAGTAAAGGTCTTCACGGGCTGGAGGAGCCAGCATAATAGTGCTCTCGGCCCCTACAAGGGAGGTATAAGGTATCATCCTGACGTGAACGAGCATGAGGTTATTGCGCTTTCCATGTGGATGACGTGGAAGAACAGCCTTGCACAGCTCCCCTACGGTGGAGGAAAGGGAGGCATAAAGGTTGACCCCCACAAGCTGAGCCCCGGTGAGCTGGAGAGGCTTAGCAGGAAGTACTTTGAGAGAATAAGCAAGGTAGTCGGAATAGACGAGGATATCCCTGCTCCAGACGTGTACACGAATCCCCAGACAATGGCATGGTACATGGACGAGTACAGCAGGCTCAAGGGCTTCCATGCCTTCGGAGTTGTAACCGGTAAGCCCCTCCTGCTCGGAGGATTGTACACTAGGATAATAAGCACAGGTCATGGAACAGCAGTCGCTGCAGCCGAAGCCGCTAAGAAGGTCTTCGGAGGCGTTGAAGGCAAGACAGTTTCTATACAGGGATTCGGCAACGCTGGCCAGTTCGCGGCCAAGTCACTGGCTGAGATGGGGGCCATAATAGTAGCCGTCAGCGACAGTAAGGGAGGAGTATTCAACTCCAAAGGGTTAGATGTCGAGAAACTCTTCGAGGTAAAACAGAAGACAGGCTCCGTCATAAACTACCCTGATGCAGAGAAGAAGATAGGTACCATGGACCCGCTCTTCCTAGATGTTGACATATTGATACCCGCTGCACTAGAGAACCAGATAACATCAGAGAACGCTGACAAGGTTAAGGCTAAGATAATAGCCGAAGCCGCAAATGGTCCCACTACGCCTGATGGAGAGGAGATACTAACGAAGAAGGGAATAGTAGTGGTTCCCGACATACTTGCCAATGCTGGAGGAGTAATAGTTAGCCACATAGAATGGGTAAACAACAGGATGGGCGGCTGGCTGAAGGAAGAGGAGGTAAAAGCCCGCCTCGAAGAGAAGATGACGAACAACTTCCACGCAGTATGGGACTTCTGGCAGAACAAGCTAGACACAAGCAAGTACAACATGAGAGCAGCAGCCTATGCACTGGCTGTCCAGAGAGTATACGAGGCTATGAAACTTAGGGGTTGGATCTAAACCCCCTCCTCTATTTCTTTCCCCTAATCCTCTCTAGTTTCAGTGTTACCGTTTTCCACAAGTTATACTGTACTCGTATTCTTTTATTGGAAGAATAAGCATCTACTATCAAGAATAATATCCTAGCATATCGTCTATCTCGTAGACAGCAATAATAAAATAGGGCTTAATACCCCAATCCTTTAACAGCACGGTGTAATAAGACGAGATACCGTGGAGTCACGCTTACGTAGTATATAATGTATCGGTGGTGTGTGTCGTTGAAGTATGTCGTGAGGCTTAAGGTGGAAATCCATGGAAGAGTTGATAGGCACGATATTATAGGTGCTATATTCGGGCAGACGGAAGGATTGCTGGGCCCCGATTTCGACTTGAGAGAGCTACAGGATAAAGGCCGTATAGGTAGGATAAAAGTAGACATAAAACACCAGGGCTCTAAGACTGTGGGAGAGATAGAGATACCGAGCAACCTCAGCAGGCCGGAAACAGCCGTTGTCGCCGCTATGATAGAAACAATTGATAAGGTCGGCCCATACGATGCCAAGATACAGTTGGTTGAGATAAAGGATCTCAGACTGGAGAAGCTGGAGCACATAGTGACCCGGGCTAAGGAAATACTCCAGAACTGGAAGGAGTCCTCCCCTGATACGAAGGAAATACTGAAGAAGATAATGTCCCCGGAGAAGCCTCCTGAGGTCATCTACTATGGAGACGACCAGTTGCCCGCGGGTCCCGATGTGGATAAGGCCGACACAGTAATAATAGTCGAGGGTAGAGCCGACGTTATAAACTTGATGAAGTATGGTATACGTAACACTATAGCACTTGAGGGAGCTAAAGAGAAGATACCTGAGACTATTAAAGAGCTCGCCCGCAAGAAGACCACCATAGCCTTCGTGGACGGGGACCGTGGCGGCGAGCTGATACTCAAGACCCTCCTAAGCGAGGTAGACGTTGACTATGTTGCCCGTGCTCCTCCCGGCAAAGAGGTAGAAGACCTTACTGGTAAGGAGATAAACAGGGCTCTCAAAGATATAGTGCCGGCAGACCAGATGAGGAAGAAGCTAGGAATAGAGAAGGAAGAGGCTGCCGAGAAGCCTCCCGAAAAAGAAGAGGCCGAAAAAGAAAAGGAGGAAAGGAGTGTTGAAGAGAAGGCTGAGAAGCCTGCACAGGCAGTGGAAGCCCAGAGAGAGGCTAAGGAGGGAGTTGAGACTCTCGCTATTCCTAAAGATGTCTTGGACAAGTTACCCGAGTTGAAGGGTACCTTGGAAGCCGTTCTCTATGATTCTGAGTGGAGAGAAGTAAAAAGGGTCCCCGTCAGGGATTTATTCAACGAGCTTTCTGGTATTGACCAGAAAATATTCGCCATAGTAATGGATGGAATAATAACCCAGAGGCTTCTAGACTTAGCGGCTGAGAAGGGCGTAAAATTGCTTATAGGTGTGAGGACGGGCAAGATAACAGTCCGTCCACCTAATATACAGTTCTTCTCCTTCAGCGATCTCATATAAAGTCCAGCAGAGACCTCTGTCCAGCGGCACTCCTCTTCAATTTATTCTCAGTTACCCCTAAGGGCTGGAGAACCCTCATAGCAGCCGGGATTATCTGCTTGTCTATATAATACTCAACGTCTACTTCATCCTTACTGGCTAGAATATATGGTTTCACCCTCTCAGAGAGCTTCCCTCTCCCCCTAATCACTACGTACCCTATCTTCATACCAGGCACCACGTGATAACCAGCTTTCTCTAGCATTAGAGCCGCCCTGACATGTGCTCCGTCAACCTTGTAGTCGCTCGGCCTCCTTGTAAGCGTCTTCCATATAACAAGCTTCTCCAAGTCTAAGACACGCTTCCTAAGCGACTCTACGACACGGCGTACATAGTCTATGGCTTTGTCCACGTTGTTCTCCCTAAGCACGATCTCGAGGACCCTTATTTGAACCTCTTTGGCGAGTTCACACCAGTCTCCGCGGACCGCCTCAAGCCCCGTTACGTCTAAATGACCATCCATCGTAAGTCCAGCATACCTCTTCTTTGCCCCAGTAAACAATATCCTCCTGTATATCTTGTCTATCTTTATTTCAAGCCCCAGATCTTCCTCTATCTCCTTAATGAGGAGATCAACCTTCCCTGGATCATAGTCTACGAAGAGGCTGTCCGTATCCCCGTAGTATACCCTTAAACCTAGCTTTCTTGCTTTATCTATGGCGGATAAGATAAACTCTCTACCCCACGCAGTAACAGCCTCGGCACACTCTCTGCAATACCATCTAGCCCCGCTCCACCCCATGTAGCCGTATACAGCGTTTGCCAACACCTTAATAGCCCGCTGCCTCTGATCCAGTAACAAGAATTCAGGACTGCCGAGTGCCACGTTTTTCAGCTTCTCTTTTATCTGACGCCGCCATTCGAGAAACCTCCTTAAAGTCAGCTTGAAGAAACCGTCAGGCTTCACCCTAAACTTATGGCCTACCTGGGGTGCCTCGAAAACCTCACGCGGCTCATAAGTCTCGCCTTGGCGTATTATAGTGTCAGGCCCTACATTATACTTGACCATGATGCTGGGATACATACTTGCGAAGTCGAGTACAGCCACGTTTTCATGTATACCAGGCAAAGGCTTCAATACGAGTGCCCCTGTATAAGTTGACGGGGGCCGCTCAACCCGCTCGGGTACAAGTTCTCCTCTCTTGTAAGCCTCTCTTATAAGCCTCCATTCAAGTCTGAATCCTGTGCTCGCGGCCATCACGTGATCAAGCGGGATACCTGTGGTTATAGATAACTGAGCTCCGAATGGAAGGAACTTCTCCGCTAGACCTATAGTTGAGACGACATCGTCTAGAGCATATTTTACAAGTGTCCCGCGTTTACCGGGGTCCTCCCAGTAGGAAGGTATCTTATACCATGGTATGAGGACACGCTCCTCCTTCTTCTTGACACCTAGGAAATCAGCTATCTCCTCTAAAGTCTTCAGTGTAGGTCCGGGAACCTCTTCCGCGAAATTGTATAAGTCGACGTTGAGTCTTCCGGGGACAGATACATGGCCATAAACACTGGTCTCAGGAGTGGAACCTTCGCGTCTACCGACATCTAGTTTAACCCCGAGCCTTGAAGCACGCTCCTTAAGATAGAGCCAGTCGAAATGGTCTTGGTTATAACCCACTATCACATCCGGGTCGAAATCTATTATGCGTCTAACAAACGCCTGAAGCAGCCCGGCCTCGCTGTATTCCCCTTGAACGAGAGCCTCACTCCGCCCCATGTTGTCTGCTAGAGAGATTATAATAACAGGATCCTTCTCAGGATTCGGTGATCCTTCTTTACTATATACCTCTATATCAAACCCTATCACACGTAGCCCCTCAAGAGGATCCTTCGAAGACCACTCATGGTATTCCCTCGGCTTTGACAATGCTTTATATACAGCATCGACACGATACCCGCTAGCCTCTGTTTTCTCAAGACTGGCCTCATACCATCTGAGAGGGTATAGGTTGTTGTCTATAAGGAACCTCATAGTATACCTTATGTCAGCCTCTAATACTCTCTCAACAAACCCTAGCTTAGCCACTTCGCTACGGTATGTTCTTACATGGTCTGGAAGGAGGGTTTCTATTTTCAACGCGGTAACTTTGCGTCCAAAGAATCTCCTTTCAACCCTCTGGATACTTGTAATAGGACTCCTAGGCTTTGAGAGGGCCTTTATTTGTTTCTCATAGTCTTCACTTAACTCGTCGTTTGTTACTGCGTAGAAATATGGTTTAAAGCCCTCGTAGAATATTAGGGCTCTTTCACCGTTATCCATGCGGGCCCATAAAAGTATTCTAGGGCGATTACCCACTATCTCATATGAAACATCGAGTATCTGGAATATTCTAGGCTCCAAAAGCCTCCCCAATAAACTATATTATTACATGGGCAGTGTTAAAATTAGTAAACAAGGATCCGGAATCGTCTAACGCGTTATCCTGGCCTGGGAGAGCTCATTCAGCAGCTTAACTGCTTCACCGTCTGAAAGCAGTCTCTCCCTTATCGGGCTTAACAGTTCTATGAGAGCCTTTGCCGTGGCCTTCTTTAGGTCAGCCGGGTGCAGCTTCCCTGATAGGAAGTCTCTGGCCAGATCATTGTATGACTCGTATACAATTGTGCCCCCATACTTCTCCGGCCTCTCCACTGTGAGCGTGAATCCTTCTCTTGCAAATAGTATGTACTTGTTTATCTCGATTATAGGATTGAATTTCTCTTGTCTAGCCGGACAGTAGGCCTTCATTATCTTCTTCTCAATATCTTCTGGCTGGTCGTGTATGAATATGCTCGACTCGGGCTTGGATTTACTCATCTTCAACTCAACAGCATGGGACTCGTCGTCTATCTCCTCAGGGTTCATCCGCCCTGCTCCCTGTAGCCCCGTTAGAAGGGGTGTGTGAACCGAAATAGGCTTCTTATAACCCAGCTTGGGAGCAGTATCGCGTGCCAGCATGTGTGCCTTCCTCTGATCAATGCCGCCTAGAGCTATGTCAAGATCCATATAGAATATGTCTGAGACCTGCATAGCAGGGTATATTAGTTTGGAGGAGTCAAGCTCCGCCTCACTGGCTTTTCTTCCCATTATGGTTAGACTCCTCTTTATTCTAGCTAGGCTATTCGCTTTTGCAACCCGTATAACTGTTTCCCAGTATTTCTTATCGCCGGCTAACTCCTCTGCATCCACGAATTCTATCCCGCTAACATCTACTCCTATAGCCTGCAGGACTTTCCTTATGAGCAGAGCGGCCCGCCGTATTTTCCTCATATCGCCTCCCAGCTTGTCGTTTATCATAGCGTGCCATGTGGCTTCCAGTATAACCCATTTAACCCCTGCTTTCAGCATATCGTCAACTTTGAAGCTCCATATAAGCCATCCAATATGGAAGAAGCCGCTAGGCTCTATTCCTATGTACCCCTTGAGCTTCCTGCCCGTCTCTAGTGCTTCCCGGAGTTCCCTGGGATCCACGACTTCTACAGTATTACGTGTTATCAGCCTGTACCTCTCTTCGACATCCATTGAACCATTCACCCGTGATTCTTCTATCGCATATTAGCTTCCTGAAAAATATATTTCCTATCAACCTCTTGCCTAGCCGGGATTTACTTATAACACGCAGCTCCCAGTCCCTCAGGCTGGGACAAATGAAGCACCCTATCCTGTAGAAGCCGTAGTTATATAAGGGATTGAGGCCTATTCCGTGTGATATTAGATATAATTCTATTTGGACGCCTCCGAAGAGCTTTAAAGGAGACAGTAGAAGCCTACCATTATCTATTCTTCTAGGAGGCCTTTTCACCCTCAGCTTCGACTCAGCATCCCTGTCCCCGACCAGTACAACTATCTTATCCCGCCTACCGCCGGCCACGCTACGTATACCCTTCTCCAGCGCTTCAAGCTTCATCCCTGTACACCACCTCTCTCCAAGCCGGGGCAGACCCCTCTGTAATATGGCTTTGTCTAAGCCGGCCTTAACGAGCGTATATTCTATGCCGAGCTTCCTCGACACATGCTCCAGGTATTCAAGGGTTTCCGGGAACTCTACACCAGTATCAACGGATACAGCGTGCACCCTATCCTTTCCGAGGAGACGTGTAGCTGCTAACAGCATAGCCGTACTGTCTTTACCCCCGCTCCATGGGACTATAACTAATGTATCCTCTTCTATGTTCTTTTCCAGGAACTCCCGTATGTATTTCTCCATTTCAACCAGGACGAGTCTATTGGCATCCAAGAGGTCCTCTAGGCCCGCATTACAAGTGGACGTATCCGGGGATGCTTCAACAACACTAGTTTCTGTATGCCCGAAGTGGAGTACCCCAATCTTATTACCACAAGCATCGTATACCTCGTGTCGGCCTTCCTTTAGTTTATAAAATATGAACGGCGGCCTAAGCTCTCTCTTCATAAGCTGGGAAAGAATTATACCCCCAACCTCTGAGGTGACCAGGAAGTTATCCATTTCTGGCGTGTACCTTAAATCGAGTCCATGAACCGGATCATAGTATAGTCTTACTACTCCCTCCTTTACCGTTGCAGCCCCCCTCAAGAGGGCCCTGCCTATATCTATTGCATGGGATATCATTTCTATCCTAGCATTCCTAACCTCGCTCCTGTCCACAAGCACTAAAGCAGTGAACGGCCTAGGATCTAGGCTCTCAAAGCTAGACCTAAATACGCTATAGTCCCTTCTCCCTGATAATACGATCGTGAACGGCCTAATAGAGCTGTGCAGCTCCTCTGAAAGCGAATCACCCCTTAACCCGTGGAGGCTTGAGACACTTATCCCCCAGCCAGAATAGAACTTGTCTAAAGCCTTCTCTACAGCCCTCTTATCCTTTCTTCCTCTGACCAATATCCTGAACATAGAAAAACTAATCCCCCTTCAAGAGTGATGCTCCCAGAGAAGCGGCTGCCACGGCTATTATTGCCACCATGAGAGTTAACGTGGCCCTTATAACCTCAAAAGAAGTCTCCTCTCCTCTGTAATACATGATATAAGGATACAAGGTCAGGAGGAGAAACCCTATCAGTAGAAGGACTGTTCCAAGCAGCTTTACTTTAGCCTCCTTCCTCATCTCCGCCATCCCAAGGATTTTAGGAGGCAGCAAGGAATATTTATCATTGGTCCGGTGGAGCGGTATGGTGGACAAGCTTAGAAGCGCGGCGTCCCCCTCTACAGGTGGAGGCCTCCAATACCACATAAGGCTGAAGCCGGGTGACGTTGCGCCTTACGTTCTACTCCCAGGAGACCCGGAGAGAGCGGATTACATATCTTCCAAGTGGGATAAACGCAGGCTCATAGCGCACCATAGGGAGTACAAGACGTTCACGGGAGTCTATAAGGGGGCCGACGTAACAGTTACTAGCACGGGCATAGGTTCCCCTAGCACAGCTATAGCATTAGAAGAACTGCTCCGCGTCGGGGGCAGAGTCTTCATACGGGTCGGCACATCTGGTGCTATACAGTCTTACATACGGCCTGGAGACCTTGTCATAGCTTCGGGCGCTGTCCGGCTTGAAGGCACGAGCAAACAATATGCCATGACGGAGTATCCTGCCGTTGCCGACTACCGTGTTATCAGCGCCCTTATCGAGGCGGCAGAGTTTTACGGTTACAGGTATCACGTGGGAATAGTCGCGAGTACTGACAGCTTCTATCTAGGCCAGGGTAGACCTGGTTTTAAGGGTTTCATGACAGAAGATGCCTCCATGATAATTCCTAGACTCCAGGCTTTGAGAGTACTAGCATTCGAGATGGAGTCGTCTCTTCTTTTCACTTTATCAGGCATCTACGGTTTCCCGGCAGGATGCGTATGCGCGGCAGTAGCCAATAGGGTTACAGACGAGTTCATTGTTGACGCTGGAGTCGACTATGCTGTCAACGTTGCAAACGAAGCCGTCAGGATATTGTATGAAAAGGGTGTGCATAGATATGGCTGAACGGGATCCGAAGCTGGTTGTAGCGGTTGGAAACATTAATTTTGACATAATATTCAAACTACACCGTATGCCTAATCTAGACGAGAACATAAGGAGTACAGAAACCTGGAGCGGCCTAGGGGGATCCGCTGCCAACTACAGTATAGCTACACGTAGAATGGGACGCCCCGTCGTGCTCTACGCTAGAGCAGGGAGGGACTCCGAGAAGCTAGGGCTGATTACCCGTCTTCTAGAGGAGGGCGTGGATATAAGTGGGGTATTCATAGACGAGGAGATGGATACTGGGAAGGTCGTGATTCTAATACTCATGGATACCGATTCAAGGGTTCTTATAACCTATCGAGGGGCAAACGATAGGCTCTCAGCAGACGATGTGGAATGCAGGGAGGATGCGAAGCTATACCATTTCGCCAGTGTAGACCCCGAGCTAGCTATGCAGTTCATAGAGAAGTGCAAAGGCAAACTCTACTCATACGATCCGGGTGGATGGGTTCATGTAAGGCCTTATGCGATACTGGATCTTATGGATCATCTCCATATTCTCCATGTAAACAGGGCGGAAGCACATTACCTGAACAAGCGTACAGGCGTCGAGCTAACGGATTTCACTAGGACACGTGGCAGGCCTTTCATTACTACAGTGAAGAGAGGAAGAGAGGGTGCTTACCTCTACTGGGGTAGACGCGTGTTCTCAGGCTACTTGAAACCTGGTGTAAGCGTGGTCGATACAACGGGAGCGGGAGACGCGTTTGACGCCGTCTTTAACGGGGTATACTTGGATACGGGAGATCCTGTACGAGCGTTAAGGCACGCTATAGCCGCGGGAACAGTGAAAGTTACAAGGCTAGGATCATCAAGCATGCCTAGGCCAGAGGAGATCAGCCGATTAGCGCCTCTTGTAGCGGTTTCAAGGATAGACTTGCTCGGACTCGACAACGGGAACACGTAGCCGTGTAGGATGTGCCTCCTCTATATACCCTTCACACCCGTATTTAACGGCTAACTCCTCAACTAGTACGCGTTCAGGCGGTAGTCTATATTCACTGTCAAGCCTTTCATACTCCATGTCAAAGGCATTGTTTAGGCAGCTCTTCAAAACACCATACTTGACAGTTCCCTCTGCCGTGCATTCCTCATAGGGCTTAGCGTCCAGCCTGCACGTCCTCCTAAACCTGTTCCGTGTTTGTATGGAGTCCTTGTAACTTGCAGGGCAGAAATGAACATTAACCCTTAACCCCGTCTTCACAGCCCATTCCACGATCTCCATACCGGCTTTGAAAGCCGACTCGACCACAGGCCTAGATAGAGACACACTATACCCCCTTATCTTAAGGTTATATATATTAGCCGGTGAGACCTCCATCTCGTTCAGATTAACAAAGTGAACACCAGCTTTATCAGCATATGAAACTATACTCTTAGCCCACTCGACAAGATGACGGGCTACAGGTATCTCGACACCCACACTCCAGCCCCCTATTTCCACGGCGTCATCCAGGCGGCTGAGGAGATAACCTCTCGTCGGGTGAAATCGGATTTCGTCTAGTCCCGCCGAGTAGAGGCTCCACAGAACTCGGCGTGACGCATATCTACCGCTTGTATAGAGGTGTATATGGAAAGACGGTCCAAAGTTTTCCTTCAAAAGCTTGATAAGCCTTATGGTTCTATCGAAAACTATGAGAGGATCCCCTCCAGTTATGCTTGCACCCTCTGCCCCGCTCCTCTCTATCTCCACGAGAACATCGTTTAACCCTGTCTTTTCTTCATTAACGAAGAAAACATCCTTACCTAGCCTCTCTCTACTGACGGGGCAGTAGAAGCATCCATCATCACATAGGCCTGTAACGAATATAACCGCCTTGCCTCCTGTGAAGCAGTAGGAGCAGCCTTGCGGCAGCCACGGCCTGCTTAAGAGCGCTCTAAGCCTATCGCCTATCACAGTAGTCAAGCTTTATTCCACCCTCTTCCTGAAAAAGGGGTTTCTCCTCTTTATCTCGTCTATTACACTGGATATATCGGCGTCCCCGGGTAAAACTTCTTTTAGGAACAGCCCCGTCGAGCCTTTCTCTCTTCTAGCTGATAGTATATTCACTCTTTCTTGAACTGTTTCAAGCGATACCCCGGTCATACGTGCTGCGAGGTACTCGTTACCCTTAACAGGTATCTCGCGGTGGCCTTCTTCCGTAGGGATTATTAGGAGCAGGTCTTTGTTTACCCCTGGAACACGGGTACCTCTTCTAAGGTCGGCTAGCACAAGTTCTCCTCCCCACTTATAGAACTCTCTTTCCCCCCTACTAAGGTCTCCCAAGGGGAACGACACTATGCCTTGACCATAGGGGTCTATCTCTAAGTAGACTTTCGGCACATAACTGGGTGTTGCTTGGACTACTGTTATTCTATATATTTTCTCGTTGCACCTTTCAAGCGACTCTATAACAAGCAAGTAGTTAACCGGGTATGGAACGAAGACATCTATATCACTCCCAGGATGAACGTCCCCTCTTGCTATGCTTCCATGAACTATCCCATAAACTCCCTGCATGGCTAGGCATTCAAGCAGCTTACGTGCCTTCGACCTAAGCCTCTCTAGCAGGATCCAGTGTTCCCGGGAGTATACAACCTCAACGTAATCCTTGCCCCTTGCCACGCTCATAACTATTATCCCCAGCGTCCAAGTCGAATACTACGTACGTCATTCCCGTGTACTTCTTTTCAATGCGGGCTCCATACTTTAATGCCATGTTGAGAGCCCTAATGTTTGTTGGAAGTATATACGCGTACATGCGTTTGATACCTGCTTTCCTCGCTTCTGAGAGAATATACTTGCCTAGAAGAGATCCTATCCCCTTCCCTTGGTATGAATCCAGAACAGCTATACCGGATTCAGCCTTACCTTCCTCGTCGAAGACTGCCTCGGCAACACCTACTATCTCGCCTCCCGGTGTCTCAGCCACAACCACGATAGCATTTCCCTTCAGAAGACTGTCCACGTAAGGGTCGAAGTAGCGTATTATACCCATAAACCTGTTATATATACATTCTGTTGAGAGTTTTTCGTAGAAACGTATAAGCTTCTCTCTATCTCTGCTACCGGCTCTCCGTATTATTATAGGGCTTCCATCACGGAGCGTCCCCTCGAACAGTATGCTGCCTCTACTATCATCGCTTCTATCCGCATTACCTGCTTCACTTGAAGCTTCATTAGTAGAAGAGATCATGACCTCATACCTGTGTAGATATTTTATATCTCACCGTTATATAAGTAGCCGGGATCACGGGATAAGGTGATGTATAACGATACACGACACGGGATGCGGATCCGAGGTTACGAATAGCATAACAAATGAGTCATGGTACCCGTATCATTGTAGTGATCCCCCCCTAGTCGAGTATTGCGCCGAGGTGGACGGCTTCATAGTGGCTAATGGGAGGCTTTGTGGTAGAAGATTCCAGACAATATACACGCAGCTTAGATGCGATAAAACCAACACCTTCTGCCCCGGCGAGACTGATCCTGCCTTCTATCGTCTACTCAGGGAGAACAGGTTCCCAGGATATAACCATGTAGATGTAACAGGCATGGGAGAGATCGTGGAGGCCTACCTAGAGCCTCCAGGTGGTCGTTGCATCAATGTTAGAGTAAGAGACGACAAGGGAAATAACTACCTAGTCAAGTCTTACAGGATACTGGAGGATTACAATCTCGAGCCCCTGGTACTGCTTTATCTACGCGAGAGAAAAGCGTCTGATATAGCACCCGAAATAGTTTCCTACACGGAATATGGAGGCTACTTCACCCATTTGACCACCAAATGGATAGAGGGCACCCCTATAGTATGGTCCTTCATGGAGAAAGCACTCGAGACGCTGGGCAAAAGAGAAGTATCTCTCACAGAATACGCTGAAAGAGTAGGCAGAGTCCTAGGGCGTCTCCACTGTGTAATGAGCGAGTGTACATATGACTGGTGTAACCCTGAACCTGTGTCTAGGGACGATGTTGAAAGGTGGCTTCTCAGGATATCTTGGAGGACAGGATACATGAAAGACCAGGACAACCCGTTATCCGCTGATGTGGCGGAGAAAATCGAGGACAAGATAAGTAGCATAATCCGTCTAGAGGAGTTGTCTTACGGCGTTAAGATAAGGACCCACGGGGACCCCCATCTGTACCAGTTCATAAACGGCGGAGGCAACGTTTATTTAACTGATTTTGAAGGAGAACCCGATCGCGTGCCTGCTAGTGTTTTAGAGAAAGAGCCTCCCGTTAGGGATCTAGCAGTACTCTACAGAAGCCTCCACTACGTAGCTGTAACCGCTTATTCCATACACAGGGGGTTATCTATACGTGAAGCAGCCTTTTCCCTCCCCGAGATAATGTATGAATGGATTGAAGCCAACTTCGAGCAGGTAAGAAAGGAATACAGCAAGATAATCGAATCCTGTGGAGGAGGCTTGCTCTCTACACCAGATGAAGCCTCCCTTATGTTCTGGTCCCTCGAGAGAGCTCTATACGAGTTTTTCTACGAGACCTTGTATGGCACGGGTTTAGAGTACATTCCCCTAGCATGGATTAATCATTTTGTTGAACAGGGATGAGCCAGCTAATAATATAAACTAATTACTTTATACAAGGTGGCAACATTTATATATGCAGAATCTAAGAAGCCCCCACTTGACAATACACGTTGCATAGGTGTGCCGAGTGTGGGTAGAGACGGTGCCGGCGAGCTGGAGAAGATATGCAGGAACTGCAAGTACTGGAGGCCCCACGTATTTTATGACAACATAGGTGTCTGCACGGTCAGGTGGCCTTGGAGGATGACTTTTATGGATGACACTTGCGGTTTGTTTGAACCCCTCAAAATAGACAAACCCGGCTTCTACTGGTGCGCCACCTGTAAGACCCGCGTGACGCCGGAGGATTACATGGAGCACCTGATGAAGGGGCACCGTCTCTACCCTATGCCCTATGTGGAACCCGAAGTAAAAGAGGAGTTGTATTCGGTGGAGTAAAATGGTTGACCTCGTGTTCGAGATAGGAGGCCCCCAAGGAGGAGGCATAGAATCAGCGGGGCAGATAGCACTGAGGGTTTTTATGCTGAAGGGTTACAGGGTCTATGGGACTAGAGAGTATCATTCCAACATAATGGGCAAGCATAGCTACTTCAACATAAGAGTCAGAGAGGATCGAGCGCTAGCCCCTGACTTACCCGCTGATATAGTCGTGGCACTCGACGCAGAGTCGGTTTTTACACACTACAATGATGTAGGAGAGTTCTTCGTATACGATACCGGTGTCCTCAAAAAAGACATAGACACGATACAGAGTATGTCAAAATACCTTAAGGCCCGCGTTAAAGAAGAGCTTGACAAGGAAGGCGTACCCCATACAGTTGAAGGCGTCGTAAAACTAGTC
The DNA here is from genome assembly GCA_964451715.1 of uncultured Desulfurococcales archaeon. Lineage (GTDB taxonomy): Archaea > Thermoproteota > Thermoprotei_A > Sulfolobales > Acidilobaceae > Tiamatella. The sequence continues at coordinate 29,416 of CAYVIZ010000005.1, forward strand.
GAGTCAAGGGGTAAGAAAGTCGTAGGAGTTCCTCTTAGAAACCTGCTCAAGGAAACAGCCGAAAAAGCAGGCGTCTCACTGGTATCAATATCTAGAGCCATAAACACTATAGGCATGGCCGTAGGCCTCTCTTTAATAGGCGTCGAGCTGGAGCATCTGGAGAAAGCCATAACACTCTTCTTCGCGGGAAAGAAAAAAGTTATACACCCCAACATAGTTGCTTCCCAAGTAGCATACGAGTATGCTATAGAGAAGTTCGGCGGAATACATAGAACTAAGCTACCCGACGGCCCCCACAAGAACCCTGCCACACCCAGACTCGTTGTTTCGGGGAACGATATAGTAGCCATGGGCAAGGTTGCGGGAGGCCTTAGAGTACAGACATACTACCCTATAACCCCAGCAGCAGATGAGAGCCTTTACCTAGAGAAGTTCGAGGACTTCCCCTTAACCCCGGAGGCGGCGGAGAAGCTGGGTCTTGAGAGGGGCGGACTTCTAGTTGTCCAGACTGAAGACGAGATATCGGCTTTAAACATGGCTATAGGAGCTTCCTTGGCCGGTGCTAGGGCTGCTACTAGCACTAGCGGACCCGGGCTCAGTCTTATGGCGGAGGCTCTGGGTTACGCTGGAATAATAGAGGCACCAGTAGTTATAACTCTCTACATGAGGGGAGGCCCAAGCACGGGTATGCCTACAAGGAATAGCCAGAGCGACCTATGGTCGTCCCTATTCGAGGGCCACGGGGATCTACCTAGGATAGTAGTTGCAAGCGGGGACCACGAGGAAGCGTTCTACGATGCGATAAAAGCTTTGAACTGGGCTGAGAAGTACCAGACACCTGTAATCCACCTGCTGGAGAAGGCTATAGCTAACGCTATGAAGGATGTTTTCAACCCGGACCTATCAAACGTTAAAATCGAGAGAGGCAAAATAGAGAGGAACCCAGGCTATCCCTTCCAGAGGTTCAAATATACAGAGGATGGAGTATCACCTAGGGCCTTCCTAGGCGATACAGCGCTATGGTATACAAGCAACGAGCACGACCAGTACGGTAGGAGAAACGAGGATCCCGTGGAGAGGATAAAGATGCAGGACAAGAGGCTGAGGAAATTCGAGACTGCTGCGAAGGAGATACCTCTCGAGGACAAGGTCGCCCTTTACGGAGATCCCGATGCCCCCATTACTCTAGTGGGCTGGGGAGCAGTTAAGGGTGCAGCTCTAGACGCTATAGAGAGGCTGGGGAAGGAAGGAGTAAAAGTCAACTACTTGCATCTAAGGATGTTCATGCCGTTCCCCTCAGACTACGTCTCGGCCGTCCTTAACAAGGCGGAGAAGGTGATAGGCGTCGAGGGTAATGCTCTCGCCCAGGCTATGCAGGTGATCAGAATGTTCACAGGTATAGAGGTGCCCCACTTGATCTTGAAGTATACAGGACGTCCTATTTTTGTAAACGAGCTGGTCGACGCGGTTAAGCACATCCTTAATACAGGAGATAAGAAGGTGGTGTTGAACTATGGCCAGTGAGCAGTTCAAATATACATCGGACGCGTGGAGGGACTGGTGTCCCGGGTGTGGAAACTACGGTATAATTACAGCGCTTGAGATGGCGCTCAAAGAGCTAGGTATACCGCCGCATAAAGTAGTAGACGTCGGCGGAATAGGATGCAGTGGTAAGCTGCCCGAGTTCATGGCTGTAAACGGTGTCCACACACTGCACGGGCGTCCTATACCTGTGGCTACAGGAATAAAGCTGACGCGCCCCGAGCTAACTGTTCTTGTAAGCGCCGGAGACGGTGATACTCTGGGTATAGGGGCAGCCCATTTCGTGGCCGCTGGTAGGAGAAATGTTGACATCACTCTTCTACTCCACGACAACGGTGTCTACGGGCTAACAAAGGGTCAGGCAAGCCCTACCCTGGGATTGTTCATAAGGACAAAGGCGTTGTCAAAGCCTAACATAAATGCCCCCGTGAACCCCTTGTTACTAGCCTTGGCGAGTGGATACACTTTTATCGCTAGAGGATACGCGTACCATGTGAAGCAGTTGAAGGAGATAATAAAAGCAGCCATCCAGCATAGGGGTACGGCTCTAGTGGATATACTGCAACCCTGCCCAACGTATAACAACGTCTATACTAGGGAATGGTACGAGCAGAGGATATACTATCTAGACGAGGAAGAGGGCTGGAACCCTGTCGTTGAAAAGCCGGAAGACGTCCAGTCTAAGCTGCAGCAGGCTGTTGCTAAAGCACTGGAATGGGATGAACGGATACCCCTAGGCATAATATTCCAGGACAAGACAAAGCCGGAGTACATGGAGAGGCTGAAGACGAGGATTCCATTCATCGAGGATGTCCCGCCCTATAAGCAGCCGATAGACTTGGAAGGAAAGCCTATTGTAAACATAGCAGACATATTTGTCGATAAGCTAGTAATGTAGACACTCTAAAACTCTCTTTTTCTCCAATAGATATCCTTATTCGTTTCTGGGATCAGACACTAGTAAATGGTGTATTGCATAGTTGAAGAAGCCCAAACTAGATGACTATTTTGACTCTAAAGAAAAGACTACTTACCTAGAGTTAGAAAGGATTGAAGAGTTTCTAAAACACTCAATACGGGTTATTAGGGAAGACATAGCGAGGCTTGAAAAGAAGCTGGACAAGCTAGAGGAGCTGGTCACGGAGTGCCAGAGAACATCAACCGAGAAGCCTAGGGTCGATACTAGGAGCAAACCCACGGCTTCTTCTAAGGTGGCCGAGTTCATTGAGGAGCACGTGAAGAAGCAAGGGTTCGTGATGCTCTCCACCCTGATAAACGAGCTCGGCGTTAAGCCTAAAGCGGCTTTATCTATAGCTAGACGATCAGGCTTCCACCTCATAGAAGCCAGAGGAGATTATATACTAACTTCTATAGCTACACTAGTCGAGCTGGAAAACAGGCTGTCCCATACTCATTCTACCGACATTAATGAAGCATCTAGACGGGCCGGTGATCTTTTACCTCTATTCGAAGTCTTGAGGAGAAACGGTATGGTATACTATGATGCACGGATAAAAGGGTGGAAGATAAGCATAGAGTAGAACGGGTTTACTCGTTTTTGTACATTTTATACAGCATATCAGCTATTACGGTGTCTTGAACCGCTATCCCCACGCTTTTATAGACTGTTATGCCCTTATTTCCCCTATCGAACTGTTTAGTTCCCGCTAGTAGTTCTCCTATTTCAAAGATCTCGTCTTTGCCTATAACTCCCTTCTCTATAGGTATCCTTAAATCACCTACCTCTTCCAGCACAGAACTGAGGCTGTCAACGACTATTACATCGGCTCTACTGAGGGTCTCCTCGTCCAGCTCCCTATGATCTGGCCCCATGACACCTATGCTTATCACGTGTACCGGGGGAGTTAGGCAGCCACCCTTTATAGCTGGTTCCCGCGCCGTTGTTGCGAGTAGTACGATGTCCGAGTCTCTTACCGTGGAACAGGGATCAGAGCCTTTTTCGGCTTTCTTATAAATTTTACCGGCCTCTACTAGGAACCTGTTAAGACGCGATTTGTTAATATCGTAAACCTTTACCGTTTCCAGGGTGGGGTGTATTTCCCTGAAGAACTCCATGTGCACGAGTGACTGGTAGCCGGCACCTATTATAGCTAGTGTAGAGGGATTAGGAGGAGCTAGGAGCCTGGATGACACCATGCTGCCAGCCGCTGTCCTATACGCTGTTAGTGTGGGAGCATCAATTATGGCTAGCGGCAGTCCTGTAGTAGCGTCTAGGTAGGCTACTATACCATTTATTGTGGGCAGGCCTCTTGAGGGATTATCCTCTATTATATTCACTATTTTAACTGAAACCCCTGTACCGGGGAGGTTAGCGGTCATTATACCCCACCAGTTACTGTTTACCCAGAAAACCTGTCTCGGCGGATTAACCGCCTTACCTTGGGAGTAGAGTTTAAACGCTTCAGCAACACCGTCTACGAGCTTTATTTTGTCTATGCTTTTTATCATCTCGGGAGTTATAACGAGGATATTCTTCATCACAGGCGATCCCTCTCTATTTTTAATTAGACAAGTGTCCCAAAAAAGAATATCCTAGCCGGGGTGCCCCATAGTTGAGGAGAGTAGTTCATCTAGAAGCGGAATACGTGCCGGAAAACATGATTGTTGTAGGCGACCCTGATAGAGCCCGCTATCTCGCACAGGAACTCCTTGAGGATACCCGCATCATTAACAGGAAAAGGGGATACTTCATATATGAAGGCCGCTACAAGGGCAAGCCTGTAGGGATAGGGGTACACTACATAGGAGGCCCCACTATAGCTATATTCCTCGAGGAAATAAAGTCTCTCGGAGCTTCTAGAATAGTACGCCTAGGTACATGCGGGTCGCTCTGTGAGGATATAAGACTCGGCGATATTGTGATTCCACCGTCTTCCGCCCATGCTAATGAGGGGGGAGTTATACGCCAGTACCACCCGCACGGCTATCCCCCACTGTTCCATTCCCCGAGGCTGGTGCAGCTTATACATGATTCACTAGTTAAAAACGGGTTAAACCCTACTCTAAAACCCGTAGTTAGTAGTGACGCTTTCTACGCTGAAGACAAGGATTTTGCACGCTATTATTGTGAAAGAAACATTGCATGCGTTGAGATGGAGTGTTCTGTAATGGCTTACATAGGGTTGATTAGGGGCATGGAGACTTCTTGTGTGCTCATAGTATCAGACGAGCTCCTCCACCCGGAAAGAGGACACATGGATTCAGAAACGCTCAAAGACAGGTTTATTGATGCTGCTAAAGGAGTATTAGATGTTCTTGTATCCTTAGGAGTAACCAGTATGTAATGATGGGAGTGGAGAACGGTTTTGAGCAGCGAGTTCGAGAAATACCGTGCCTCTAGAGTGGAGAGGCTGCTGAAGCATATAGAGGATAGGCTAGTCGACGAGGGTCTTGTCGGGTGGTTGCTTAGAATTAACGAGTTTAGATGCTTAGTCACAACGAGTAGTTGCAGTGGGAGGATCACGCTACATGAAGGAAGTAATCCCCTAGACAAGCGTCTCAGCCGAATAATATACTCTTGGCATGACCCCGCATCCTTTGTCAGGGAAATATGTGGCGAAAAGAGCGAGGCTCTTATTAAAGTAGACGGAGTCCTCGTGAGGTGGTTTTCGCTTCAGCCTCCTATAATCCACTTGGTTACTCCTTCACTAGATATTGCTAGAGGGATGATACAGTTAGCAATTGAAAATGGGATGCGGAGATCATGTATCCGCCCCTCTCGCCACGGGTGGCTAGTGGAGGTAAAAGCCGGGGATAAATCTATTTATTATGTAGGAGATACGCTGGATTGCTCCTTTATGGAGAGACTAGCTGGTATACTTAGCGAGTATAAGAAGAGGATGTTTATGTGGATGGGGAAAACGGTTTCATTCCTAGCCGATGAATGCTAGGCTTTACTCACGAGTGAAAAGAACTCTGATACGAGTTCAATGAACCTGGAGACATCGTCCTCGTCATGCTGAGTTGACGGCAGTAGGTGAGCAACGCTTTCCCCTATATATAGAACGCCCTTGTTTCTCATGAACAAGTTGAGAAGCTTGTAAAGAGGCTCGCAGTACCTCTCTTTAAACACCTCTGTGGCATTCCCGGGTTTTTTGCGGGTGAAGTGTATCCCTGTTATACCTGTTGTGCCTGTTACATGTATGTCAATGTTGTAATCCTCTGAAACCTCGCTTAGCCCCTTATCTAGCATGCTGTGAAGCCTGCCTAGCTTCTCGTATAGATCTGGGTTGTCTTCGAGTGTTTTTATGGTGGCTATTCCGGCTGAAGCAGTTAGAGGGTTACCTGTGAACGTGCCGCCTTGGAATACATGGTTTACCATGCTCCTATGATCTAGTAGACGCATTATTTCGCTCTTACCTCCAAACGCTCCAGCCGGCAGTCCTCCCCCTATAACTTTACCCATGACGACGAGATCAGGTTCAACACCTAGTAAGCCAAAGCCTCCATTTAACCCTACTCTAAAACCTGTTATCACCTCGTCGAATACCAGCACGCACCCATATCTATCGCACTGTCTCCTTACCTCTTCAACGAATGCTTTATCAGCCGGAACACCTCCCCCCGCCCCCAATACGGGCTCCATTACAAATGCTGCAACATCGTCTCCATATTCCTTAAACACTTTTCTAACCTCTTCTATACTGTTAAGCTCCACTGATAACGTGTATTTACCGTATTCGTCTAGTATCCCAGGGCTTTCAGGCTTACCTGTAAACGGGGGATGGACATTAACGTGGAGCCCGTTATAACTGCCATGCCAGCCTCCCTTTATCTTTACTACCCTCCGTTTCCCTGTATAAGCCCTCGCTAGCCTCAGCGCGTATATGTTGGCCTCGGTTCCACTATTGGTGAAACGGATCATCTCGACGGGTTTATAGTTTCTCTTGATTACCTCCCCCCACTTAACCGCTAGAGGGTGTTCGAAACCATAGTGGCTCCCCATTTCCATCTGGGATGAAACGGTTTTTACTATGGATGGATTGGCGTGTCCTAGGATAAGAGCTCCGTGACCCATCCAGTAGTCTGTATACACGTTTCCATCTACGTCAACCACTCTATTTGCGTGGGCTCTCAGGATGAAGAGGGGGTATGGGTCGAAGTCTCTAATCCTGTAGGTTACTCCTCCAGGGAACACCCTTACGCTTTGATTGTATAGTTCCCGTGATTTGGGTGTTCTGCGTATAGCCTCATTTACAAGCTTGGGATAGAGTTCCTTCGTGGCCTGGCATATGTCCTGCATAAAGAGTGCACCTTAACCCTGTCGAACTCTGGGCTGTCAGCTTTAAGTAAAGAATTATTCGGGCCAACTAAAAATATTGCTTCACCAGCACATTAAGTTCTACGGGTGCAGGCTGTCTATGGATAACCGTGGAGGAGCCCCTGTATTTGAACGTGTGATAGAGGGATCCAGGATTCCCTTCAAGTGCATACGATGCGACGTGTGCTGTGGTACAGGGCCTAACGTGTCGTTAACCATATTCGACGTCATAAGGCTCTCCAAGTTCGTTAACGTTAACTGGAGGCAGTTCATAGAGATATATGTAGACGTTATAATAGCTGATGTAATGCCCTTCATGAAGCTCTCCGGCATAGGGAAAGGCAGGTGCCCCTTCCTCAGGTTCGATGGGGAGGACAAGACTTACTGTTCCGTATACCCGGCTAGGCCTATGAAATGCAGGTTTTACCCATTCATACTTCCCAGCCCCTCGTCAAGGACCTTCTACGTAGACAGGAAATGCCCTGGAGTAGGAGAAGGAGGTATGGTAGCCCCCAACAAGGAGTTCGTTGAGAGGTATAGATTCGAGGTACGCGAGCATTACAGAAGACTGCATGACCTGATAATAAACAAGGGCTACGAGCCATTAGAGGCTCTTTACAAGGCTTTAAACGATGCATACGAAGAAGCATTAAACGGTGCTGACTGGTTCGACCTTGAAAAACTGAATGAACTAGAACCTCTCGTATAGCATCACAACCCTGTTTTAAGGCCGTAACTTACAGTGACCCCTCCCATATTTGCGGCATTGTTTTCAAAAAGGGGGCTCCAAAGAGTTGGATTCATGTAATGACCAAAACAGGGAAACACTGGAAATACTTTTATTCGAAGTTCTCAAAGGACTCGAGAAAATTAGGGAAGCCAACCCATCACCCTACTACGGTCCAGCCGATACGAGTGACCTCAAGCATTATTGCACGGACATTACACATATTCTAAACGATATGCAGAGAGAAATCCACGAGCTGAAAAGCCTTATTCTCCAAATGGTCGAGGATAACAGTAGATTGGAGAAGAGAATTTCCCTCCTATACTACGCATGCAGGAAGCTGCTAACCAACACTGATACTTCTGGGCACGGTTAAATTACAACATAGCAACCACTATCCCCCGGATCACTAAGCCAGTAGTCAATTATATCAAGCTCTGCAACATCACCCCTAATACTCTTCTTCGCTTTGAAGCATATTCTCTTCCTGTAGAGAGGCGAATACACTACAAGCGTCTCCGCTTCCCCTCCTTCAAAGGCGGGGTTGAAGCCGTATACCATGCTTGCCTTTACGATGACTTCTACCTCCTCAGGCCCTACGATCCTGCCAAGTAAACCGGGTGGTAACCCATACGCTGATATCCTCGTTATCACGAACTCCAGCCCCGACCTGGCAAGCAGCCTCATATAACGCGGTTGATCAACCCACCATAAGGGATTTACAGGCTTTAATGAAAGCTCGTTAAAGACCTGCTCGAACCTTATTCTCTGATAATCACTACGCAACGCTCCCGTGGTAACGTACTCTACTTCCTCCCTGGATACTATACTGTCGAGGGCATTCTTTATCTCGTCAACCTCTAACTCCTTCAATCCACTGACCTCATAGCTGTAGTGGGGTACGCCTATGGATTCCGCTTGAAGCCTAGCGAGCTCAGTATTTATCGTCTGAAGCATCCATGACTCTCTACTCCTGCTTTCAAACGTTGCAATACAGCGTAGCCTAAACCCGTGTGTAACAGCCCATAATAGAGCATAGTTACTGTCTTTACCGCTTGACAATAGAGAGCATAAAGAGAGCGTCATGGGTATAACCTGTCCCTGAACCTCGGGTAGGGAGTCGCGTCTCTTATATGATCCAAGCCAGCTATCCACATAACGTACCTCTCCACGCCGAGTCCGAATCCGCTATGAGGCACGCTCCCATACCTTCTGAGATCGAGGTACCACTCGTAGTCGGAAGGATTGAGCCCCTCCTCTCTTATCCTCTGAAGCAGCTTTGATAGATCGTCTTCCCTAACACTGCCGCCGACTATTTCACCGTATCCCTCAGGTGCAAGCAGGTCGAAGCCGTATACAAGCTCGGGATTCTCGTCCGACACCTTCATGTAGAAGGATTTTATTTTGCGGGGGAACATAGTGATGAATACAGGTGTGCTGAACTCCTTGGTAAGGATCCTCTCCTCGTCGGCCCCGAAGTCCTCCCCCCACTCTATACTGACTCCCTTCCTTTTTAGGAGTTCGAGCGCCTCGTCATATGTTAGAACGGGGAACTTAGTGGTCAGGCTCTCCTCCAACACGCTTGTATCTCTCTTTACTAAAGCGAGCTCCTCCAGGTTTTCATCTAGTACTTTTTTCAGGCTGTGCTTCACCATTTCCTCCACCACATTCATCATCCCCTCCATGTCATACCATGCCGCCTCTGCTTCTAGGTGGGTGTACTCGTATAGGTGTCTCCTGGTCCTACTACGCTCTGCTCTGAAGCTCGTTGTTATAGCCCACACCTTCTCCAGGCTGAATATGAGTGTTTCCAGGTAGAATTGAGCGCTCTGGCTTAGATACGCCTTCCTACCAAAGAAGTCGACGGGGAACAGAGTCGCTCCCCCCTCTACAGCAGACATAGTCAAAATCGGCGGGGTAACCTCCCACCAGCCATTATCTAGGAAATACCCACGTAGCCCCCGTAGAAGGTTATGTTTTATCTTGAATACACTAGTCAGTCTCCTACTCCTTATCCAGAGGTGCCTATTATCGAGTAGATAATCTATACCCTCTCCCCCCTTGATGGGGAAGTTATGAGATTCTCCTACCACGTTTAACGTTTCAACGTGAAGCTCTCTTCCCCCGGGGGCTCTGGGATCACTATGGACAACGCCTTCAACAACCACTGAAGCTTCGATACCCAGCCTATCAAGCTCCCCTCTCAGCCTCTCCGCGTTTTCCCTACTAATCACACACTGTAAAATACCGCTGTGATCCCGTAATACTATGAAGTTCTTACCCCCCAGCTCTCGGAGCCTGTAAACCCATCCTCTCAGAGCTACACGCTCCCCTTCCCGGGCCCTCCTTAACACGTATATAATATTTTTGAACTCACTCACTCCTCATCCCCGCATACGCCATGCAAGTCTATACTGTTACTCCCAAACAATATGAGGTCAACTAATTTACAGTCATCCTCCACACAAATAACTATGCCCTCAACACCCTCACCAAGACTTACACGGAAAACACTAACCTGTCTCCCCCCAAGAACACTAACATATACAGGATCCTCCTCTAACCGATTGAACCCTCTAGGCTTGCAGAAGACATCCACTTTAACAACGCGGCTGGAGCCATCCGTTATCCTCAGTTTCCTGAAGTGTTCCTCGATGAATTCTTCCTCCACTACAACCATTCTCAAACCCCGACTAGTCTAGGGACGCATCTATAGATAAAACCAAGGAAACCATTTCAGAGTTATCAATTATAGGTGACGCGTAGTCTAGACCGGTTAAACAGGCTACTTTACAATACTAACAATCTCCAGAGGCTTCCTGCAGAAGGGACACTTGTATCCCACGCGTCTAGCATCGGCGCTGCAGAAGTAGGCCTCGTACTTATCCTTACAGCTGGGGCAAGCGTATACAACGTCCTTAGTCAAGTCTAATGGTCTAGCACAGATCCTGCAGTACACTGTAAACCATCCCTTATGGCCTGGGGCATTCAATCCTCTTACTTTCCCTATCGTCATCCTAGCACACCTACTATACCCGCATACCGTCTATTGGGGGTTAGGGGGGAAGGAGTTAAATAGATTATCCATAGAAATACACCATCCCAGCGGGATAATTGTGCATGGTTAAAGGTGGATGAGATGGTTTCAGTGAAAGCTATGCTTACCGCGATATTCCTGCTCTCCATAATCGTTGCCGGTATAGGTGTTTACATAGAGTATCCCAAGCAAGCCTTCGCGTCTAAAGTAATGGGGAAACTGGCTGAAACACAGGGAGTCACTCCCAACGTGACGACCACATTGTCTAAGATATCGTACCTGGAATACCGTATAACCTGGAGAAACGTTACAACACTAACAAAGCTATTCGAGGAAAACACCGGCTCATACAGGCTCCAAGTCTTCATCAACGGTAATCTAATAGACGAGATAAGCTTCAAACTAAGCGGTAAAGCTATAGAAAACATAACCGAGTCAGTATACAATGCCACAACCGGGAAGCTGAAATACACAAGAGAACTAAACCAAACAGCACTCGAGTCGAGGATTACGGGAAGAGCCTACGACACATCCATAGCACCCGGCCTAACACTTCTCCCACCAGAAGTCCTATACCCCTTATTCATATTCTACCTGCCCCACGTAACATACAACCAGTCACAGGGATACGTAGAGCTGACATCCGCTAAACCTGTAGAAGTCAATTTGAACAACAAGAAAACATACGGCCTCGAAATAGAGTTAAGACCTACCCAGATAGGACTACAGTTCGCCAGGAGCACGTGGGATCAAAACGAGTACAACATGACTGTAACCTTAGTAAAAGACCTGCTTGTAGCACTAGACATAACCATGGTAAACGTGCCCCAAGGAGGCGCAGTAGCGTTAGAGCCACCTCACGTGAAGCTGGTTAAAATAGAAGTCAAAGGCTAAACCCTTGTAATAACCCTTATAAACACATCCGCTAAACCTATTCAAGAACCGGTATGCCGCCGTAGCTCAGCCTCTGGCAGAGCGCCGGACTCATACGGCCTAATAGAACCGAGGTCTATCGGGGGCTCGGGAGATCCGGAGGTCCCGGGTTCAAATCCCGGCGGCGGCACCACGAGCCTCTCTCCCAGCCCCCAACAACTCAGTCGCCCAGCATAACGGGTAGGATAATCGGTGCAACGAGCGTTATAATACCTCCCTGAATCAAAGCCACCAGCACGTGTTTCCTCTCACCGTAGAGGGCCACTACAGGAAGCCCGGTATCCATTGTAGTGGCACCGCCTATTGTTATAGCCTCCAAGGGACAACAGCGTGACAACAAGGGATAAATGAGTATATGGATCTCCTCTCTCAGCATGTTTGCTAAAAACCCTATAACACCGTAGACGGGATCAACCTGTGAGACTAGGGGGCCCACAAGAGTATACCAGCCGGAGCCTGCCCCGATAACACTCCCCACCCTCAGACTACCGCCGAGAACCCTTGATACCAGTAAACCCGAGATGCATCCCGCAACAATATTCGCCGCGGCGAACATAACGCCTAGATAGGTGAGACGACCGGCCTGCCTAACAAGCTCCTTGAACTCCCGCCCAATGGCTAGTCCGGCAACGAATATGAGGGAAACAAGAGCATAATGCATAACATAGCCTGGCAGACTGAACCCCTCATAACCCATGACAAGCCCCAGCGAGAGAGATGCAAGCACGTAAACAGTAAAAGGCATCCTCATTTCCGGGCACCCGCAAACCTCGCTGCGAGTAAGCCTAATGCGAAACTGGCCAAAATACTTGCAGCCGAAAACAGTAGAGAAGCCTTAAACACGAAGAGCGAACCTCCCCCGCTTCTCAGTATACTCCCGGCCCGCATACCTACTATTCCTATCAGTAATAACGTATTAAGCGACAGGAACCCTCCGATAAGACGGTCTCCGACTCCAGATAACCTGTTATCCACAGTCTTTACCCCTATTATAACCCCTAAAAGCAACGCCAAGACTAGGTCAATCAACCCGAGGCCACCTCCCCGGGAATAACGCTATGCCGCCTTGAAGAATTAAATAAACAAAAATATCCCTCCTCCAACAAGACAACACAAGGACCTGTAGAAGTTCTGGGGAGATGAACTCGAATGACGGTAAACACCCTCGACATAGCGCTTCTAGGGATACTACAAGGACTGCTGGAATGGATACCGGTAAGCAGCAGCGGACAGCTCTCCCTGATCCTCGTCAACCTGCTAGGCCTAAATCCCGGCGCAGCATACGGATACAGTATAGCCGCCCATCTAGGAACAGCATTATCAGGCTCAGTCTTCCTGAGACGCGAGATAGTTGATGCCCTAAAACTAGGTGTATGGACCCGCATCACAGTAATACCACTCTTAACAGGAGCCCCCATAGCCTACCTGGTTATGGAGAACATCCCGGAAATCACGGGAGACTATTTCAACCTCTTAGTAGGAGTAATGCTCATAGCCACAGCCCTCATACTAAACATAAATACAAACAAAACCAGCGAGAAGAAGGCGGAGGAACTCACATTAAAAGACCTCACACTAGTAGGAGTAGCACAGGGACTATCAGCAATACCAGGACTCTCCCGCAGCGGGGCCACAATAGCAGTCCTCCTCCTACTCGGAGTAAAACCCCTCGACGCCGTCAAAGCCTCATTCGCAGCAGGCATAGCAGCAACACTACTAGCGGCACTATACGAAACAATAAAGAACACCACCACAGCCAGCATGGCCTCCCTACTAGTCCTAACCACTACATCGCTCATCGCAGGAATAGCATCAGCAGGAATAATGATAAGCCTCGCAGCAAAATATAACAACAAAATAAGACTATTCACACTAATAATAGGAGTAATAGCCGCACTAGCAGGCATAGCACCACTACTCTAAGCGGAAATCCTTAAAACCCCAATAAGCCTAAACACATTGAAAACGGTGCCGCCGTAGCTCAGCCGGTAGACCCCTGCGCGGGGCCGCAAGCGCCGGCCTTGTAAGCCGGTGGTCGCGGGTTCAAGTCCCGCCGGCGGCTCCACTAAAATCATATTTAAATTGATCCGAGGTAACTTGCAGTGATTTAATTTCTAGTGGCACTCTCCTTATTTTAATGGAGTCTGCAAGTGTAGCATATGGGGGGCTGTCATGCCGGTGGAGTTCACAGTTAGGTATGATAGGGTCGGGGATGTTCTCTATATAAAGTTGAAAGATGATAGGGTTGTTGAATCTGACGAGGTTGTGCCTGGGATAATAGTCGACTATAACGACAAGGGGGAAATTGTAGGGATTGAGGTGTTGTGGGCTTCACGTCGTAAAATAGACCTAGCAGAGTTAGCGGTGAAAGGGCCAGAAGCCCTGGTGGCCGAGGCTTGAATATACACTATACACTGCACGCCCTTGAACGCATGCATCAGAGAGGTATAGAAAGAGGCCTTGTTGAGGAATGTCTGGGAAACCCTGATAAAAAGGA